>NZ_JBEZHO010000084.1:0-22243 GCF_040650615.1 Streptomyces sp. NPDC048643 | reverse complement strand
GGTGCGCGGAGGCGGGCGTGATGGTGAGCGGCAGGGCGAGGAGGGCGGCAGCCAGGGCCGCGATCTTCGAGAACATGATCTCTTGCTAGCGGACGGCGACCCCGACCCGCCCGGACCTCAGTCGTCGCTCACTCGTGCGCGCGCATTGGTCGTACCGTCCCAAGATCCGCGCGGCGCGTTCTGGGGACTCGAATCCTCGGTGCCGGAAGGCTGATCGGCGCCCCTTGAAACACACTTATCAGAGTGGAAGGGCATCATCTACCACGGTCTTCAGGTCTGTCGGCAGATCAGGTGAATCCCGCCAGTTCTGAGCGATCAGCAAGAGCGCGACCCATGCGTCACGCGCCTCAGCGTCTGACTGCTCGGAAAAGACCGGGTCCAGCACCCGCCTGGCAAGACCGTCGACAACCTCATACAGAGCATTCGAGACCTTGCCCACGTCATCCAGAGGCGAGCTCGCACCATGAGGCGGTGCACCGTCGAGCCGGATGGTGACTGAGGCAGCCGAGTACGTTCTTACGTGAAGGAAGTCACGAAGGCTGCCAACTTGATGACGAGACGGCAGAAGCGGCTGATCAGGACTCTGAGACACATCGCCAGCCTAATGAATGTTCGTCCTGTTCGGCGCGGTCATCCTCTACCTCCGGGCTCGTCAGCGCCGGTAGACGGACGTCGGGTGACGGCGAGGGCTGCGGGGTAGAGCAGGTTCTGTCCGTAGCGGGCGCGGGCGCGGTCGGCGACGGCTTCGATAGCGAGGGGCTTGTCGTCGCTGTTGTCGAGGGTGAGCTGCCGGGTGGCTCGGTCATCGGAGCGCAGGGCGTCGGCGCGCAGCGTGATGCCGCGGACCTGGGCGCGCTGGAGGCCGAGGCTGTCGTAGAGCGTGTAGGCGGTGCGGGCCAGGAGCACGGTGTGCTGGGTCGGCTCGGGCAGGGTGCGGCTGCGGCGGGTGGAGCTCGCGTCGGCGTAGCGGACCGTCAGGGTTACGCCGGCAGCGATCTGGTCGGAGGCGCGGAGGCGGGCGCTGAGGTCGTCGGCGAGGGCAAGCAGGGCCCGCCGGTGCTGGGCCGGGTCGCGGTCGTAGCGGTGCTCGCTGCAACGGCAGCGACGGTAAGCAGGTGGGCGACCCCAACAAAGCGGCAGAAGCAATGATCGCCGCTGTCGACAGCGGCGAGCCGCCGCTGCGGCTGCTGCTCGAAGCCGATGCGATCGGCGGCTGGGAAGGAAAGCGCGACGCCATCGAGGCGGACCTCGCCCAGTGGCGTGAAATCGGAGAGAACACCGCCTACGACGACGCCACCGGCATCGCTCCAGCGGCTCCTGGCTCACTGGCGCAAGCCGCTCTCCGACCCGGTCCAGCCTCCACGAGCCGCCGAGTTCGTCGACCTTCGCCCCGGCACCGCCACTTGTCGCTGCGCCGGGGTGAGGACGACAGAAGCGATCGGCCGCGCTCGCGTGTACGGGCCTGTAGGACCACCGGAAAGGGCCCGGAATCACCCAACGACTGCCTCGCTCCGACTCACGTCGGCGTAACGGGGGCGGCAGACACGTGGTTCGGGCCGGGGCGGCCAGAAGGATGCAGGGCCGTGCCGCCTCCACTTCACGGTGCGCTCGTCCGCCGGGCGCCGCACGTCGCGTCAGTACATCCGAGTGAGGCCCCCGCGACCGCACGGTGTCGACGTCTTGGTGGAACAAGGCGAGGCGCTCAGGCGTCAGTGCCGCCTTGCTCGTTGGCGGCGGGGACGCGAGGTCCGGCCGAGGTGGCTGGTTGCGTGCCGGCCCGTGGCCCCGACGCGGGTGTCACGTCGGGGCCACGGGGCGCAGATGCGGGGGCTACTTGTTCTCGCCGGGCTTTCCGACGTGGTCACCGTCGCCGGGGGTGTCGTCGCCCGGCTTGGTCTGGTCTTGGCCTGGGCTGGCGGGGGCGGTGGAGCTGGGTGGGTTGTGATTGCCGTCGTCTCCGGACTTGCCGGTGGTGCCTGAGGCGTTGAGCTGGAAGGCGAGGAGTAGGCCGGCTACGGCGAGGGTGGCGGTGATCCAGAGGGTGATGCGTCGCATGGGAGTTCCTTGGTCGAGGCGGGGGGGGGCTGGTGTGGTTACCACGCGAACTCTTCGGTGTGGATGTGGTCGCGGTGTGCGCCGGCGCCGCGTGCGGCGTTGCGGACGGCGGTGATCCAGGCGGGTGGCCCGCAGACGTAGATGTCGCGGTGTGCGATGTCGGGGACGAGTTGGGCCAGGACGTGTGCGTCGTCGTCGAGGTGGGCGGGGCCGGCGGCCTGCCAGGAGGTGTCCGCTCGTCGTGGCCCGGGCAGGAAAATGAGCTCGATGCCTCGTCGGGCAGCGATCTGGCGGAGTTCGTCGGTGAACACGGCGTGCTGGTCTTCGCTGTAGCGGTAGATGAGGGTGGCTTCGCCGGGGGCGTAGGAGGTGTCTTCGAGGAGGGCGCGCATGGGGGTGATGCCGATGCCGGCGGCGATCAGGAGCATGCGGGGCTGGGTGCGCTGCCGGGCGGTGAGGGTGCCGTAGGGGCCTTCGATGAGGACGCGGGTGCCGGGGGTGAGGCGGGCGGCGCGTTCGCTGCCGTCGCCTGCGGCCTTGATGGTGATGCGCAGCCGGTCACGGGTGGGGGCGGCGGAGAGGGTGTACGGGTTGCCGCGGGACCAGCCGGGTCCGTCGAGGAAGCGCCAGATGAAGAACTGGCCGGAGGCGGTCTTCATCCGGTCCAGGCGATGGCCTCTGGCCGTGATGGAGACGACGCCGGGCGCTTCGGTGACCACGGATTCCACGCGCAGACGGTGGTAGAGGGACCGCCAAGTAGGCAGCGCGATGCGGAACAGCAGGGTGACGGCGAACGCGAACCCGTACAGGGACCACCAGTAGACGCGAGTCCAGGTCTCGTGGAAGTCGGCGCCGTCGGTGAAGGTGTGGGGGAACGTGGCGGCGATGCCGGCGTAGGAGTACAGGTGCAGCAGGTGCCAGGACTCGTAGCGCAGGCGGCGTCGGGCGGCGCGGATGGAGGTGACCACCACCATGATCAGCAGGATGGTGCCGACCGTGGCGAACAGCATCCACGGGTCGGTGATGAACACCGCGACCAGGGCGTCCAGCATCGCCGCCGGCGCACGTGCCGCGCGCTCGACGGCGAACAGGGCGACGTGAGCGATCATCAGCCAGAACGAGGCGAAGCCGATCCAGCGGTGCCGTCGCGTGAGCAGGTCGTGCCCCCAGGACCGCTCGACCCACGGGATCCGGGCGAGCAGGACGACCTGGAGGATCATGAGGTCGGAGGCCAGCAGGCCGGTGAGCAGACCCAGTGACCCAAGGGCCCGGTCGGGGGTGGTGAGGCTGAGCGGGCCGCCCTGGTTCAGCGTCCACAGGGCAACGACCGCGACCGCGGAAAGGATCGCGAGGGATCCGAGCGGGTCAGCCAGGGTGAACCGCCGGCCCCCGGCGGGCGGCCTGCGGTGCCCGCGGGGCAGCACGGTGGACAAGGTCATCGGCGGGCTTCCTTCGTAGCGACGTCATGGGCCCCCTCTTGCGGGGCGTGCTTCCACCCTGACGACGCTTCTTGTGGCCGCTCTAAGAAGCGGGTGTCTCACCCCGTGGCCGGGCCCGGCCTCCCTATCTCTGACCTCTGCTGATGGCACCAGACCGAGAGTGGAGGCAGCGCAGTGGTTCCGCGTGGTTCTTAGACTTTCTTGTCGTTTGCCGCAGATCCTTGAGGTATGCACGGTGTCCGTTCCCGCAGGTGCCAACAGGGAAGGCGAGGTGTTGCATGGGCAGCGGCCGCAAGCCGGAGGTTCTGGTGGTCGACGACGACCCCGGCGTACGCGAGGCCCTGGATCTCGGACTGGGCCTGGAAGGCTTCACCGTGCGCCTAGCCGAGGACGGCGAGGCGGCGCTCGAACAGGTCGCCGTCCGGCTGCCGTCGGTGATCGTCCTGGACGTGACGATGCCCGGCCCTTCCGGCGTCGAGGTCGTACGCACTCTGCGCGCGCACGGACGGACGTTGCCGGTGTGCATGCTCTCCGCCCGCGACGAGGTCGATGACCGGGTGGCCGGTCTCGCGGCGGGTGCGGACGACTACGTCGTCAAACCCTTCTCCATCGCCGAACTGGCCGCACGCCTGCACGCGATGGTGCGGCTGCACGAGTCGACTCCCGAACGGCCTCTGGTCATCGGCGACATTGCGATCGAACCGGCCCGCAGGACAGTCACGCGAGCCGGACGGGACCTGCAGTTGACCAGCCGTGAGTTCGACCTTCTCCATGCCCTCGCCCGCCGGCCCGGCCAGGTCCTGTCCCGCACCCAGCTGCTCGAACAGGTCTGGGGCTACACCTGGGACGTCGACACCAACGTCGTCGACGTGTTCATCGGCTACCTGCGCAAAAAGCTCGAAGCCGACGGCGATCCCCGCGTCCTGCAGACCGTCCGCGGGATCGGCTTCGTCCTGCGAACCGCCCCATGAGAATCCTGCCGCGCAGCCTGCGCTCCCAGATCACCACCGCGGTCGTCGTCCTGGTGACCATCGTGGTCGCGCTCGCCGGGCTGGTCATCGTCGCCCGGATCGACCACCGCGACAGGACCGACGCCGACCGCCAACTCGCCGCACGCGCCGAAAAAGTCCAGCACGATGCCGACAAACTCCTCAAGCAGGGAGACCACCCCCGAGCCGACGGCGGCGGGGACGACTACGGCGGCCTGCTGGCCGGCAGCCAGAGCCTGGTCCGCCTCATCTCCGACGGCCACGTCCTCGCACAGCGCGGCGAGACACCGACCGCGCCTCTCCCACTCCCCACACACGACGGCTACCGAACCGTCGAAGCCGACGGCCAGACCTGGCGCTCCCTCACCCAGCCCCTGAACAGCGCGGGGGACCGCCTCGAAGTCCTCCAAGACATCGACCCCATCGAGGACCGCCTGGCCGACAACACCCTCCTCGTCGCCGCCGTCACCCTCCTCGCCGCCCTCGCAACAGCCCTCGGCACCTGGCTCATCACCCGAGCCGTCCTGAAGCCCTTGCAGCGCCTACGCGGCGGTGCCCTCGCCATCAGCGCCGACACCACCGGCTCCCACCTTCCCGACGTCACCCGACCTCAGGAAGTCGCCGACCTCTCCCGAGCCCTGAACACCATGCTCGACCAGCTGCACACCAGCATGGAGGCCACCCGCCGCTTCACCGCCGACGCCGGACACGAACTACGCACCCCCCTCACCAGCCTGGGCATGACCATCGAGATCCTCCAGCGCAATCCCGACCTGCCCCCACGCCAACGGGCCCGGGCCTTGGCCGCGATGGATACAGAACACCGTCGCATCACCGGCCTGCTCGCGGGACTGCAGACCCTGGCCCGCGGCGACGCCCAAGCGCTGCCAGAACGCACACCCGTCGTCCTGAGCGAACTCCTCGACGAGGCCGTCACCCACGCAGCCCGCCGTAACCCCACCACCACCTACCAGCTGTCAACCAGCCAGGCGGTCACGGTGACCGGCTGGCCCGTCGGTCTGCGCCTGGCCCTGGACAACCTCCTCGACAACGCCGCGCTCCACGGCCGGCCCCATGGCGACGTCGCCGTCCGCCTCACCCAGGACGACGGAACAGTCCAGGTCACCGTCGGCGATGACGGCCCCGGAATCCCCCCAGACCAGCGCCAGGTGATGAAGGAGCGCTTCACCCGTGGCACCCGAACGCGCGCACCCGGTTCCGGCCTGGGCCTCGCCCTCGTCGAACAGCAAGCCCACCTCCACCACGGCGCACTTCACCTCGGCCAAAGCCCCAGCGGAGGACTCCGGGCAACCCTCACGCTCCCGGCAGCCTGAACAAGGACGGCCGACCCGAGGAACGACGACTCGGCCAAGTCCCTATAGGGCCGCGGCCGCCGGCACGGCAGCGTGAGCGGTCGGTTGGACGCTGGCCGACGAGCGTCAGGACCTGCACGCGGTCCGCGAGGGTGGCCAAACTCGGTTGCGAGAGTACCCAGTTGACAGGAGGCAGGAAGATTAGCGAGTCTCCCACGACCGTGGTGGCATCCGGGAAGGACGGGCAGTCCGGCACAACCCTCAGGGGATCTCGTGCATCCGGCGAAGCGATTGAACTTCAGGCCGCGCCGCACTGAGGCAGTCGTTGAAGGAATCGAGGCCACGGCCGAAGTAGCCACCGGGGCCGTTGACTGCTTCACCCATCACACGCCAGAAGTCCTCCAGTGTGTGGATTTGCTTCCCGTCCAGTACGTAGATCGTCGTCACACAGTGAGGCTACGTGGCCGGTGCCCGCACCCTCCGAGCCGCAGTCACAGCACTTCGCCCCGCCACGCAGAAGCTCGACGGGCGAAGTGATCAGGACCCTCAACCAACCAACAGAGAGGTTACGTCGACGCGTTGGGATGCCCTGGCCTCACCGACGGTCGATGTCAGCGTTCGGGAACTAGAGAGGCCGGTTCAGGCGGCGGGTGCGAAGGTGCGGGTGATGTGGGTGTTGAGGTAGGTGCGGGCTGTGGTGAGGGCGTCTTCGATGGTGCGGGTGCCGGTGGACACGCACAGGGTGTACGCGAGGTCACGCAGTCGCTGGCCGTGCAGTTCGTCGTTGGGCGTCTGTTCGGCGGCGAGCTTCTCGTAGTCCGTCAGGAGCGCGCTGAGGGTGGCGGGCAGGGGCATCAACATGGACTGTGCTCCTTCAAGGAAGAGAATTTGCAGGGGCCGACGCCGTTGTCGACAGATGGTGCGGGACTGCGTCTCACGTGTGTGATCTCACGAGCGCAGGGCTTCGTTGCGTACGCGCGTGCAGCTGCGCGCGATGAGGCGGGAGACGTGCATCTGGGAGATCCCGAGCTGTTCACCGATGCTGCTCTGGGACTGGTCCTCGAAGAAGCGGAGGTAGAGGATCTGGCGCTCGCGTTCCGGCAGTCGGCGCAGGGCACCCTTCACGGACTCGCGGTCGACGACCGCGTCGAACGCCCCCTCGGTCGCGGACAGCGTGTTGACCAGACTCAGGGAGTCCGAGTCGTCGCCGGGGGAGAGCTGGGCGTCCAGCGACAGGGACGTGTAGCTGTCGAGTGCCTCGATGCCGTCCTTGACCTCGTCCAGTGTGAGGTCGGCGTGGGCCGCGATGTCGGCGGGCGTGGGCTCCGCGCTGCCGGGACGCTGCAGGAGTTCGCGTCGTGCGAAGCGGACCTTGTTGCGCAGGTCCTGGACGCGCCGGGGGACGCGGACGGCCCACATGCGGTCCCTGAAGTGCCGTTTGATCTCGCCCGTGATGGTGGGGATGGCGTAGCCCTCGAACAGGATGCCGCGGGCGCGGTCGAAGCCGTCGACGGCCTTGACCAGCCCGAGGGCCGCGACCTGCTGCAAGTCCCCCAGCGACTCACCGCGGTCGCGGAACTTGCTCGCGAGCCGGTGCGCCATGGGCAGCCACAGCACCACCAGCTCATCTCGAAGCCGGTCTCGCTCGGCTCCGGACTCCAGATCGGCCAGACGGGCAAACAGACGTTCCGAGGCCTGGCTCTCCTCGCTGCGTTCCCGCTCGCGGTCTCGGCCCGGATGCGTACTGCGCCGGCCGGCGGTGGCTGCTGAGGGCAGGGTGGTGAGTGCGATCTCGGGCATAGGGGTGCGCTTTCGTGGAGGTCGGAGGTGTGTGCAGACGACGTGACGAGTCGTCCTGCGCCTCCGGTCCGAAGCGCTACAGCCCGGCTGCCCCCGCATTAAGCCGACAAACGGCACACCTTCTTCCGGTGACGTGACCACCCTGTCGTCCGTGGCGGCAGACACGCGTGGATGCTGCTGCTGATATCCGGGCACGCACGCGGACTCGTTGTGGTGTGAAGGATGTCCTGAGTGGTAGACGGGATCTACCGGTCGATTTCCGTTCGGAAGACAGCGGACACCGCCGGGCCCCGGCACCGTGTCGCTAGCTCAATTATCGGGCCGGGGGAGTGGGGGTGCCCCTGAAACACGCAGGGGCACCCCCACTCGCTGGCACCCGTGATCCGCATCTGTCGACGCGACACGAGGCACAGTCGCCCACAGTAGAGACGAGCACTGACAACGCTCGCGCTGAGGCGTCGGCTTCGCGCTTCGTGACTGGTCAGCGCAGTCGCGGCTGGCCCCAGGCGGACAGAGGGCCTACGGCCTCTTGACGGTAAGCAGCGCGCGGTCGGATCGTGGCGGTTCGCTCACGTTCCACCCCGAGAGGGGGCAGGTATGGCGATCACCTCGCGCTACGTCGTGCGGCCCGACGGCGACTTCTGTCGCGTCGCCAACATCGACGGCAGCCTCGACCACGCCAGCGATGAAGAACTCGCCGGGCTCTGGCCCGGCCGGGACGGCGACGAACAGGTCATGCTCCCGCTGCGGTGGAACGGCCCGCTCATGACGGGCGTGTGGATGGAGCTGTGCACCGTCTGCGACGCTCACCGGCCGGCCGCCCGCGCGTTCATCGCCTGGTACGCGGATCCGGACCGCGATCTCACGGCCGTGCCCCGGCTCTTCGAGGCCTGGGAGACCGAGACCATGCACGCCCACGGCTGGGCCCGCGCTCCGCAGCCCGAAGCCGCACCTGGTGCGAGGCCGCACTTGAGCCTGGTCCCACGCGGTTCCGCTGCGCGGGCAGACAGGGACCCTCCTGAGAGCGACTGACCGGTGGCCCGCGGGGGTGGATGCGAGCGTGGTGGGATTGGTGGGTACGGCGATCGGCGCGATGGGGCTGGGGCCGGTGGCCGGGTCTCCGTTCTCGGCCAAGGGCGCCAGCAGCAGCGGGTTCGTCCCGACGTTCGACAAGGGGAGCGAGAACAACGAACGTGTCGTCTGGGACTTCGACACCGGGCTCGGTGACAAGGAGATGATCCAGATCGCGGGTGCCGTGGCCCGGCGGATCGTCCCGTACATCCCTCAGAGCACGAAGGTCGACCAGGGCGAGCGGATCGGTCTGATCCGCTTCGGCTCGCGCGTCGACATCTACCTCCCCGAGGGGGTCGAGGTCGACGTGGAGGTTGGTCAGAAGACCCATGCCGGCATCACTCGCCTCGACCGGACCTGAACCCCCGAAGTCAAAAAGACCAGCACCGATCAATTCATTCCCTGGTCACAGCACCCTTCCAGCGCCGGGACGCCGGAGAGAAGCGAGTTCGGCCGGCCGGGGTCGGCGGCTGGTTTGGGGGTACTCGCCGGGTGAAGTCCCCCTATGCCGTTCGGGTGTGGCGGGGGCTGTTTCCCGCAGCAGAGCGAGCCTGCGGTCCCCATGAGCGCCGGGCCCGCCTCGACTCCCGCATGAGGTGGCAGGCCCGGTGCGTCCCCTGGAGCGGTATCGGGGCCCGGGCACCGTGCCTTCGGGCTCTGTCCGCGGGGAGTGCTCGCTGTTGACGGGGCGGGAGCGACGTCACGCCAGGCACACGGCCGCCGGCCGACCGGCGGCCGTCGCCGTGTCCGGCCTCAGCGCGGCGGCTCATGCGCTACCGGGGGAGGAGAGCGCTGACGGTTTTCCCGCCTTCTGCCGGACGGGTCACGGCCGTGGCGCGGGCGAGGCGGTTGACCATGGGCCAGCCGAAGCCTCCCGTGGCGCCGGTCAGGTCGGGGGTGCGCACGTGGGGCGCTTCGGGACTGTGGTCGTGCACGGCGACCTCGATGCTGTCGGGGTGGGCGTGCAGGTCGAGGGTGCAGGTGCCGCCGCCGTGGCGCAGGGCGTTGGTGACGAGCTCCGAGACCACCAGGACCACGCTGTCAGCGGCCCCGGCCCCGATCGGTCGAGGAAGACCATCGAGAAAGCCGCGGGTGCTCTCGCGTGCGATCGCGATGGACGCTGTGGAGCGGTCGGCTATGGCGTTGACGCTCATCGTGTCCATCGGGGTCACTCTCTCTGGATTGTCCCTCTCGTTCCTGCGTGCTGTGTCGGGTGCCCCGGTCGGAGGCCGCCAACCCGGAGAACGGTGGTCTTCCCCTCGTTCTCCAGCACCGTTCGAGCCCGATTAGCTCGCTGCCGAACGCGCAGAAATCTAGAAGCGGCACGGGCCTGTGAACAGTGGCGCGCCTTCTGGCAGGACCTGCCAGAAGGCCAGCCCGCCGGGCCTGATGAGTGGGCGGGAACAGCTCCGGGCTCCAACGCGCTCCCGGACCCGGAAGCCTGCGACCGCGTGTGCACCCACCGGAGCGTGCGATAGCACCGGGTCACTGCACAGGCTGCCATCGACAACCCGCACGACGTCGCCCGGTTGCTGAAGGTGCTGATGGAGGGCGGGGCGCGCGAGCAGCTCACCGTCCTGGCCGAGCGGGCCGCCGCGCACGCCGCCGTCGACGACCCTGGTGCCATCGACTGGCTGCTGGCGGCGTTGCGGAATGTAGGGGCGCACGAGCAGGCCAGCGTCCTGACCGAGCGGCTTCCTGCCGCCGGATACTTCGCTCTGTTCGTCAAGCTCAGTGGAGGGGAGCAGTTACGACTCGGACGTGCGCCTGACGGTAGTGCCGCCCTTTCGTGGACGTGGAACGACCTGGGCTGAGCCACCTGGTCCCCGTAAGCGGACCGCCAAACTCCAGACCCGCACCCGGGACGCCTGATCGTCTCCTCCGCGAGCCGCACGGGGATAAGGTCGGCGCATGACCGGTGGCGGGCGCGACCGTGGCGCGGACGTCCGCAGCATCATTGCCGCGCACATGCCCACCTGTCGGATCCAGAGCGTTGTGTGGCTCGGCGAGGGTCTGGACAACGTGGCGTACGAGGTCGACGGTGAGCTGATCGTGCGGTTCAGCAAGGAGTCGGACCCGGCACGTCGGGCTGCCCTGGTGGACCGCGAGGCTCGCCTGCTCGCCGCCGTCGCCGACATCTCACCGCTGCCCGTCCCCGAACCGACCTTCGCGGACGCGGAACAGGGTTGCCTGGCCTACCGAAAGCTCTCCGGTACGCCGCTGTTGGACATGCCACCGCACCGACGCTCGGCCCACGCCACGATGATTGCCGCCACGCTCGGCGAACTGCTCACCGCACTGCATGCCGCACCGCTCGATCTGCTGGCCGGTCTGGTGGAGGCGGACCACCCGCCGCCGGCCGCGTGGCTGCTAGAGGCCGAGCACGACTACACGACGGTGGCCGGGCAGGTGCCCGCGCCATACCGCCGATCCGTCGAGGCCTTCCTGGACGCTGCGTCGCCGGACGCGGCATACGATCCGGCGTTCTCCCACAATGACCTCGGGATCGAACACGTTCTCGTGGACCCCGACACATGGACGGTGAGCGGCGTCCTCGACTGGAGCGACGCGGCCGTCGTCGATCCGGCGTACGACTTCGGGCTGCTTCACCGCGACCTCGGTCCCGCCGCTGTCTGCGCCGCGATCAGCAGCTATCGATCCGACGACAACGACCTGACCGCGCTCGGCGAGCGTGCCGTGTTCTATGCGAGGTGCACGGTTCTGGAGGATCTCGCGTACGGCATCACGGCGGGACAGAGCAGGTACGTCGACAAGAGCATTGCCGCGATGGAGTGGCTGTTCGGCGGCTCGCAGCTGTGATCAGCATGCGTACACGCGGAACTCGGAGACCTGACCGGCGGGCCAGCCGGTGTTGCCGGTGAAGGCGAGGCGCAGGTGGCGTGTGGTCGTACCCGCGGGCACCCACACCGCGAGGAGGAGGCCGAGGGCGTCGACTCCGATATGGCGCTTGCGGTGGGCTGCGGCTTGGATAGTTCAGCGGCAGCTCATACACGGTCGAGCTCCGGTAGCCGATCCGGTCTACGCCAACTCTGTTGTTGCTCATGCCGTTGAGGCAGTCAGTGGCCCTGGTCGTCTTTCGCGGCTGCCGTGGGAGAAGCATCTTGGCTAGCGACCGTCTTCACGGACGCTGGTTCGGTGGAACACTGCCACATCTCTCCCCAAGCCCTGTCCACGGAGATGTGGCTGGACGACGAGGAGAACCTCGCCCTGTATGAGCGGGCCTGGGACTGGCTCGCCGCTCCGGTCACGGGCGGCTCTCGCCCCCCAACGGTCGGCGAATGAGGACAGGTATGGCAGGTCAGATGCTGAGCTGGGTCACCAGCTGTCGGGAGGGTACGGATGGTTGAGACTGGGAATATGGACGGTCTGCGGGAGTGCGGGTTCGTCCGCTACGGCGCCGAACGCCTCGGAATCCGGGCCGGCTCCGCCGAGGATGACCTGGCCCGGATCCGGAAGGTCTTCGCAGCTCTGCCGCCCGACCCGTACGCCCCGGGAACGCATCGGTTCCGCCGCTACTCCCATGCCGTGTACCTGCCGTGGAAGGACGAACTGTCCTGGATTCCCGGAACCCCCGACCCCGTTCACGGCACAGTCACCGACTTCTTCCAGGGCGAGGAGGACCCTGCGCACCCGCGGACCCGGCGGGTGCTCCCCGACATCCCCGAGGAGCTGCGTGGCAACGCCCTGCTGCTACGGCTCCTGCGCTGGGACATCGAGCAGGTCCTGGCGCTGAGGAATCTGAGAAGCCGCCCGCTGTGGGCCGGTGTCCACCTGATCAGGCTCGGCGTCGACGGTCCCGGCCAGAACGCCGTGTCCACCCCCGACTGCTTGCACCAGGACGGGGGTTCGGCCGGCACGTTCACCTTCGCCCACCTGATCAGTCGTACCAACGTCACCGGTGGGCAGAACGTCATCGCCACCCCCGGCAGCGCAGGCCTGCAGCCCGACGACCCGTGGGCGGACATCCACGCCGAGTTCACCCTCACCGACCCACTGGACGGGTACGCCGTCCACGACCACAGGGTCAGCCATTACGTCGGCCCGGTCCGGGCGGGCTCCGGGCCCGGACCGGGCGAACGGTCCATCCTCATCGTCGGCCTCGCCCCATACGTCCCCCAACTCTGACGCCGGCACCGCGCGAGCCCGGTGGGGGTGCTGGCGCTGCCGAGGTTGGGGTCGGCGTCGGTTCCCTTGAGTATCAAGGTGGGCTCCTCGATGCGCTGGAAGCGGCCGTCGGGGGCTATGGCGGCGAACACGTAGACCTCCAAACTCGTGGTGAGGCCGGCATGTGCGTACCCGAACAGCTCGAACCTGCCATCACAAGTCCGCCACAACAGCTCGATTCGGGCACCAGATGCGCCATGATCGCGCGATGCACAGAATCCTCGCAACGAGTGTGCTCGCCGTGCTGTTCGTCACCGCCCTTACCGCCTGCAGCAGCAACGACAGCGATGGCAACTCTGTTGGCAAATCCGACACCTCAAACGTGAAGCCTCTTGACGCGACTCGAGCGTTCACTGAGTTGTCCAACCAGGTTGCATCGGCGAAGCTTTCCGGCACGGTCACGGCAGAGAACGATCCCAATGAACTACTAGGCGTGACCTAAGCCGCTTTCGTCATACCGACGGTGTGCCGGTCCCCGTTTGGGTACTGGCCACGGGCCGGCGCATAAAAGTGGGGCCTTCTGACCAGTTCGAGAGTGTCGAATAAACGAACAATGTCAGGAGGCTCCGGTTGCCACTGGGTCACCACATCGCCAGGTTGTTGGCGGACCCGGGGGCGGTGTTGTCGACTGGTGTCTCCCGAGCGGAGCGGGTCAGTTGTCAGTGGCTGGGTGGAGCAGGTCGCTCAGGCCGATCCGCTCGTAGAACTCCTCGCGGATGCGGTCTCCGACCTTGTTGACTTCCTCGGCGCCGTCGTTGGCGGGGTCGATGTGGACGCGGAAGGGGCGCTGACCCTTCGGCAGGTCGACGACCCGAACGATCTGTCGGGCGACTTCTTGAGGGTCGGCGTCCGGCGGAGCGAGCTCGGCGAGCCGGGCCGCGACCTGGTCCAGGAGTCCGGCATAGCGTTCCTCGTAGGCGGCGGCAATGTCGGTGTCGGCGGGGTGGCCGGCATGAGCGAAGTGGTTCGTGCCGGTGGTGAAGGAGCCGGGAACGATGATGGTGCTCTCGATGCCGAAGCGGGTCAGCTCGGCCGCGTAGCTGACGGCGAGGGAGTCTTCGGCAGCTTTGGCCGCGAAGTAGGGCGCGAGGTAGGGCGGTGTCCCGCCGCGGGTGCTGCTGGAGCCGACCCAGACGAGTAGGCCGTCCCGTCGTTGTCGGAAGTAGGGAAGGACAGCTCGGTTGACTCGCTGGGTGGACAGCACGTTGACGTCGTAGGCCTCGGCGAGCTGTTCGGGGGTGAACGCCTCGGCAGCCCCCAGCACCATGTGGCCGGCATTGTGGATCACCACGTCGAGGTGTCCGGCTTCGGAGTAGATCTGGTTGATGCCTTCGTCGACGGAGTGCTGGTGGGAGACGTCGAGTTCGACCGGGCGCAGTTGCACGTTGTGCTGCTTTGCGTAGTCAAGGGTGCGTTGGACGGCGTCGGCGTTGTGCCCCTGGGTGCCGCGCATTCCCGCGTAGACGAGGTGGCCTGCGTCGGCCAGGGCGGTAGCCGTCATTGCCCCGAATCCGCTCGATGCTCCGGTAACGACGATGTTCTTCGACATTGTGTGATCACTCCAGTTCAGGTGAGCGAGGAGGGTGTGGGCTTGGTTCAGATGACGCCGCCGTTGACGTAGATGACCTGTCCGTTGATCCAGCGGGCAGGTCCTGCGAGGAAGGCGACCGCTTCGGCGATGTCGGCCGGCCCTCCAAGTCGCTCCAGCGGGGCCATGTGCGCTAGGTGGTCGACGGTTTCCTGGTCCTTGCCGTTGAGAAAGAGCGGCGTCGCGGTGGGCCCGGGGGCGACGGCGTTGACGGTGATGTCGCGGCCGCGCAGTTCCCTGGCGAGGATCATGGTGATGGCATCGACGGCGCCCTTGCTGGCTGCGTAGGCGGTGTACGTGGGCAGTGCGATCTTCACGACGGAGGAGGAGAAGTTGATGATCGCGCCGCCAGCCCGGATGCGTCGGGCGGCCTGCTGGTCGACGACGAAGGTTCCACGGATGTTGATCCGGTGCATGCGGTCGAGGTCGTTCAGGCTCAGCTCCGCCAGCGGAGACAGCAGCATGATGCCGGCGACATTGACCACCACGTCGACACCGCCGTAGCGCTGCTCCGCCGTGTCGAAGAGCGCCGCGACCTGCTCCTCGTTGGCCACGTCGGCCTGGAAGCTGCTTGCGGTGCCGCCGGCCAGCGTGATCGCGTCCACGACGTCCTTGGCGTGGCCGGGATTGCCGGAGAAGCCGACGAGCACGCTCATACCGTCGCTGGCGAGCCGTTCGGCGACGGAGCGGCCGATACCGCCGGACGCTCCGGTGACCACAGCGACGCGGGCAGTGGTAGCAGTAGACATGAGGGGTCTCCCATCTGCGGTCTGGTTCAGCCGAGGAAGGGGACACCACCTGCCAACCAGGCGTGTGCGACGAAAGAATCGCAGTTCAGGGCCCGCGAGCTGTCGGTCGGCGGGCGCCTGTCGCCTTTCGTGCCCTCGGCGCTTCAACGGTTTAAGTTTCGGTCGCTGGCTGCCCACGCGCCCCTGTGATTCGGACATACTTGCCACATCAGCGGACAGGTCGCGGTGGGCGAAGGTGCGTATGTCGAAAGCCCGCCGGACTGCGGGACACAGGGTCGGCATCCTGGTGTTCGACGGGGTAAGGCTGCTCGATGTAGCGGGCCCTACCGAAGTCCTGTCCGAAGCCAACCGGCATGGCACCGACTACGATCTCGTGCTCTGTTCTCCGGACGGCAGCGAGGTCGTCTCTTCGACCGGACAGCGGATTCCCGTCGACGCCGCCGCGGAGATGCCCGGCGCCGTCTTCGACACCGTGTTCGTCATGGGCGGGGATCTCTTTCCCTCCCACGCCGCAAGCGTAGAGCTGCTTGCGGCGGCTCGCGCGATGGCCTCGGCAACACGACGTCTGTGCTCCGTGTGCACGGGTGCATTCGTGCTGGCGGGTGCCGGTCTACTGGACGGCCATCGCGCGACGACGAAGACCCGTCGTGCCTGCGTGGGTACGCCGGTGCGGGGCATGAAGGTGCTCGGTGCAAGGGGTTTCCGATGGTGGTGTTCGGCGACGAAGACAAACCGGGTGGCCGCCGCGAGGATCGGCACGCTGAACAGGATGTAGACGGTTGTCGTCGGGGCGGGGAAGTCCTCGACCAGGATTCCGCTGCCCAGCGCCCCGACCGCCAGTCCCGCCGGCGGTGGCGAACAGCAGGAGGGCGATGGCCGTGCAGCGCGTTCTCTGCCAGGGAGGCAGCGGCTTCGTCCGAGAGTTGGTAGTGGCCGGTGAGGCGCCGGAAGAGCAATGGGCCGAAGAGGATGTCGATGACGTCGTCCACGGGGGTGCGGGCATCGGCGTCGCCGGGGGCGACGGCGCGCTGCCACAGTGTGGCAATCGCTTCGCGGCGGCCGCTGAGGAAGTACTGCCGGAAGTATGCGGCTCCCGCTGGATCATCGACGCAGGCGGCAATGAGCTGGGCGAAGACGGCGCCCAGGTCGCTGGCGTAGAAGGCACTGACCCGACGGACCTGCTCGGTGAGGTCGCCCTGCGATGTCCCGGTGTCGGGCAGCGGAAGGGCGTCGGCCATCTTCAGCCCGAAGGCCTTGGCGGCGACGGCGGTGCGTGAGGGCCAGTGCTTGTAGATGGTGGCTTTGCTGACGCCAGAGCGTTGCGTGATGGCGTCGACGGTGGCCGCCGGGTAGCCCCCCTCGCGCAGCAGTTCCTGTGTGGCGGCCAGGACTTGGGCGTGGATACGTGTGCTGCGGGGGCTGGTCGGGTGAGCGAGGATGCCGCCCGATCCCGCCCCCGGCCCGTTCTCAGGCTGCAGCATCGTCATGATTCGTCGATACCGAGACCGTGCGCCATGCATCGAGTTCTTCTCGCACGGAGGCGAGCTTGCGTTCAACGGAGCCAACGGAGTCGGCTCCCAGCTGCAGTCGCAGGGGTGCGCGGCCGGAATCGACGACTTCGACGATCACCCGCGCCGTCTTTGCGGGGTCACCGGGCTGGCCGTGGTTGACGCGCTGTGCGGTTTCACGCATCGCCGCCGCCGGGCCGCCACCGTGGTCGGCGATCGGTGTCCGCGCGGCGTGCAGACTACTCGAGTCGAGGAAATCGGTGCGGAAATAGCCGGGTTCCACGATTGTCACTCCCACTCCCAACGGCGCAAGCTGCTCCCGCGGGGCGCCCTGCCCGGTGGCATTGGGAAAGCCGGTCTCCACCTCCCGCACATGCCGCTGCCACACCAGAGCCCGCTCCCTCACATCCACCGGCAGCGCCTCCAACAGCCCGAACGGCGGCACCCTCCCAGGCGCCGGCCCGCCTTCCACCTCGAAGGACGGATCGGCGAACAGGTGGGGCAGCAGCACCACCGCCGAGGCGCCCTCGTCACTCACCAGCGTGGCCCGGGCGCCTTCCAGCACGGCGAGCGTCCACGCGCGTCCGTCGTAGCGAAGGCGCGCCCCCACCTCGATGACCGCCTGCGTCACGCCGCTTCGGCCTCCTGCCGTGTGAGGCAGACGACGGCACGCTCGTGCAGCGGTTCGTCCAGCCGCACCCGCAGCACACCGCTCCACAGCGCGTGAAAGACCGCAGGCCACACAGCAATCGGATCCCCCAGCTCACACACCGCCTCCTCTGCCGGCCGCGGACTACCGAAGACCTCCAACAAAGCCGACATCCACGGCCCTGCGGCGTACCGGGGATGCCGGTAACCCGCCAGCCACCGCACGTTGGCCACCAACACCGGATCCGGCGGCCCCGCGAGCCGGTAGGACCAGCACACTGCCTCGGCGGCCCCCCACGCCAGTGGAGCGCCGAATGAGCAACGCTGCTACTTGCTCCGGGGCGCTGGTCTCGCATCGCCCAGCCGGGTGGCGGTCTCCGACCTGGCGTTTCGACGCATCCCCCGGTCGATGCCGTAACAGCCGGCGGCAGGGTACCGCCAGCTGTCACGACGCGGCCGCAGACGGCCGGCGCTCGTGATGAGCGAGAGTCTTACGCGAGGGCTGCGGTGCGCTCGTACTCGGCGAGGGCTTGCCCGAGTCCGAACCAGGTGGCGGGCCAGGTGGCGACAAAGATGCCCCACCGGTCCGCACGGTCGATACCCGCGGGCTCGACCTGCTTGGACGTGACCCACGAGGCGACGGACAGGCCGATGGTCAAGCAGGCGACCGTGTTGGCGTGCTGGCTGCGCAGGCCCTTGTCGTACAGAAACTTGATGATCATGATTCTCCAGGTGGGAGTGGTCGGAACTGCTCCCACCGTCACCCAGAATGTCCGGACCTGCACCCGCTGTGAGCCCTTGAGCAGCCAGATTGCCGCACGCGCAGAGACCTGCGGTGAAAGGGAGAGCCCGAGAGAACAGCCAGCCGATCGGGCCCTCCGGCCGCACGCATCCGCTGGTCGCGGGAATCGGCTGGGTCCATTTTTGGTCGACCGAAGTCCCCCAGGCCGCTCCGTCCAGCCGGGCCGGACGGAGCGGGGTGCGTGGCGGCGCCCAGTCTCAATCCATCCGCTGCCGACGTCAGCTGACCGGGCTCGTCTGCAACCTCGGCCACAACACGGCTTGGACAATATGGGGCTTCACTCGCCGCCGTGGGCCCACGTGCCATCTAGTGGTAGGGCGAAGGCGAGATCCCACGGTTTGTGTCCGTGGGCGGTGCATCGCGCCACGAGCCGGATGGGGGAGCGGCGGTATTCCTCACGCCACCGTTGTTCCTGGTCGTTGCCTTCGTACCAGGGTGGTCTGAGGGAGGGGTCGAGGGCGAGGCGGTGGCGGTCGCCGGGGGTGAGGGGGGAAGGCGGGTACCGACCGGCCCATCGGGTCGGCGTCGTCGACGCCTGGGCGGAACCGGTAGGGCCCCCAGATGACTTGAGCTCGTTGGTCGGCTGTCGGAGTGCCGGCCAGGTGGGGAAGCCGCGAGCGGTCGAAGTCGTCCCGGATGGTGATCTGGACCGCGAGTTCACCCAGGGCGCTGGGGCCGTCGAAACGGATGTACAGCACGTCGTGGGGGTCGTTTTGGATCTTGATCCGGAGCCGGGGTGTCAGCTCTTTGTGCCACCGGTCGCGTTCGATCTGTGCGACGGACGCCGCGGTCTCGTTCGCGTGCCAGGCGGCCTTGTTCGCCTCGCGGGAGGCTTTCCACGCTCCGTAGGCGGCGACGCCGCTGAGCGCTGCTGCCCCCGCTGCTATGGACGTGTCGACGATGCTCATGGCGGACTGTATAGCCCTTCGGGTATCGGCCTCCGCGTCCGGCCTGTTGAGATCCGTACGCGTGTCCTGTCACCGGAATGTGCGGGTGAGCGACGGCCCCAGCGTCTGTGGGTCCGCATCATGTTGATCGCATCCGAGCGGAGCCACTTTCGCGTCCCAGTGAATGATGCGCAACGCAACCAACCGTGCGGCATCGGGCGCCGCGGCGCCGCTCGCACCCCAGTTGCCGCAGGGCGACACCACGGTGATCCTTGTTTCACGGGGCGGCTTGTCATACGGACGACAGCGATGCCGGCTCCTCCCAGCCCTACGGGTGGGACTCAGGACCGACCGAAACCGCGCATTCCAGCAGAACTGGGTAAACCCCTCAGAGGCACACCTACAGGCGGAAGAGTCGACGGCATGGGCCAATGGCTGACGCCGGACGAGGTTAACGCGGTGACCGGCTGGCTCGATCTGGCCGGTGTCTTCATCTGCGGTGTCCTCGGTGGTGTCGTGGCCCGGCGTGAGGGGCTGGACCTCTTCGGCTATCTCGTCGTCGGGACAGTCTCCGGACTGGGTGGCGGACTGATCCGCGACACACTCCTCCAGCACGGCACCCCCGTAGCCCTCACGGACGCGGCCTATCTGCCTACCGCTTTCGCGGGCGCCCTGCTCGCCTTCGTCATCTCGGTGACCCAGGACCAGTGGGCCAGGGCCTTCACCGTCCTGGACGCCGGTGTCATCGGCTTCTGGTCCGTGGCCGGCGCACAGAAGACGCTGGCCGCCGGACTCGGCTGGCTACCGGCCGTCCTCCTGGGAACCATCACCGCGGTAGGTGGCGGTGCGGTACGCGATCTGCTGCTACGGCGTGTGCCGGAAGTCTTCGGAGGCAACGGCCTGTACGCCACCGTGGCCGTCGCCGTCTCCAGCGTCTACGTGCTGTGTGCGAATCTCGGCCGCTCCACGCTCGGCATCCTCTTGGCCCTGGCCTTCCGGCTCGTCGCCCGCCGACGGGGCTGGCGACTGCCGCAAGGGCTCTAGGTTGAACCACAAACCATCCTGACAGCCACACACACCAAGCCCTCCTGGGCAACTCTCCCCGGCCGTCAGCGCCCGCAGGAAAGGAAGAAGACCATGTCAGCTCCGACCGACCGAGTCCTCGCCGGACTCCCCGGTATCCGCCAGGCCGCCGAGGACTTCTACAAGGACCTGCACGCTCACCCCGAACTCGGCAACCACGAGCAACGCACCGCCTCACGGGTTGCGGAACTCCTGCGCACGTGGGGCTACGACGTCACCGACAGCATCGGCACCACCGGCGTCGTGGGCATCCTGGCCAACGGCGACGGCCCGACCGTACTCCTGCGCGCGGACATGGACGCGCTGCCCGTCCGCGAGGCAACGGGATTGCCCTACGCGTCGACCGCTACAGTGACCGGGGGCGACGGACAGGAACAGCCCGTCATGCACGCCTGCGGCCACGACGTCCATGTCAGCTGCATGCTGGGCTTCGCACAGCTCATGGCCACGGCCAAGGACGCCTGGCAAGGCACCCTCATCGCACTGTTCCAGCCCTCGGAGGAGAAGGGCGACGGCGCGCAGGCCATGGTGGACGGCGGACTCAGCGACATTGTCCCCAAGCCGGACGTCGCCCTCGCCCAGCACGTCCTGGTCTACCCGGCAGGCTACGTCGGAGTGAAACAGGGATCCTTCCTGTCGGCCGCCGACAGCCTGCGTATCACCTTGTCCGGGCGGGGAGCCCACGGTTCTATGCCGCAGGCCGCCGTGGACCCTGTCGTCATGGCGGCGATGTGCGTGGTTCGGCTCCAGACCATCGTCTCGCGCGAAATCGCCGCCACCACGCCCGCCGTGCTCACCGTCGGCAGCATCAAGGCCGGCACGGACCCCAACATCATTCCCGACAGCGCCGTCATCGAACTCAACGTCCGCACCTACGACGACGCCACGCGCAAACAGGTCCTCGACGCCATCCGACGATGTGTCAACGCCGAAGCAACCGCGTCGAACGCACCCAAGGAGCCGCTGATCGAACGGCTCAACGCATTCCCCCCACCATCAACGACACCGATGTCGCCGACCGCCTCGACAAGGCATTCCGCGCCCACTTCGGCGACGACGCACACACCATCGACCTCCAGACTGCCAGCGAAGACTTCAGCCACATTCCCGACACCCTGGGCGCACCCTTCGCCTACTGGGGCATCGGCGGCATCGATCCCGATACCTACCAAAAAGCCTCCGAGCAGGGCACCATCGCGCAGGACATCCCCGTCAACCACTCCCCGTTCTTCGCACCCGTCATCCAGCCCACCCTGGACACCGGCATCACCGCACTCACGGTCGCAGCCCTCGCCTGGCTCGGCAACGAGGGCGACTGAAGCTGGCTCACCGGCTGGCGACCGTGAGATGTGCCCGCCGCCCTACGCCATCAGGGCCTGGCCTTCCAACGGTAGCGACGAGCCTGCCGCCCAGGGAGGTCTGCGTCAGGGATTGGCGTGCTGAGCGCGCGGTCCTGCCGTCGGCCCAGTTCATGCTGCATTCGGACAGTGCTGCTCTTTCGGCTACCGCGAGCGGGCTTGACCGGCTAGTGTCCTGCGCCGGAGATCCGTCGTTAATTTGTTTATGAGTGCTTCTGCGGATGTTCCGGTGCCACGTCGCGGTCCGAAGCTGGAACCGTTGTTGTTGTCGCCTGATGAGCGTGTGGTGTTGGAGCATTGGGCCCGTAGGGCGTCATCTGCGCAGGCAGTGGCTTTACGGGCTCGCATCGTGGTGTCATGTGACGCACTTTTGGCGCCTGCGGTTCGACGCCTGATCGTCAGCGAGCTGCAGGGCGGCCGCTACGTGTAGACCTCGCCGCTCTCGCCGGCGCCACCAACGGCATCGACGCCCCGATCGGCGTGGACATCGACCCGGCCGTTCTGGCCCACCAGTAGCGGACCAGGGGAGCCGATTCCCCTACCGGCCGTCCTACCGGTCCCCCTACCAAGTCCCCTACCGGCACACTCGTGACCCCCTCACGATTCGCGCAGGTCGGTCCCCTTGACCAGGCCCAACCCGGTCTCCCGACGACCCTCTTGCCTACCTCCGTCCTGTCCTGCCCCCCTTCTTCATTACGACCCCGACCGGCGCGGCACACCGGCTCTGACCCCGGAAATTCCCCTCACGGACTGTCACTCCCGCCTGCT
>NZ_JBEZHO010000083.1:0-23517 GCF_040650615.1 Streptomyces sp. NPDC048643 | reverse complement strand
TCAGCAGGAGGTCGAGCACGTCCACGGAGCCGCCTTTCTCTGGGGCCCCTTAGTACGCGCCGGGCGGGCCCTCGTCAGGAGCCGCCCCTCACCCGTTGTCGCTCGGAGAACCGTTTCTCACAACCCCCGGCGCGGTCCCGGCGGCAGCGCGGCCGGAATGTGGTGCATCCCGGTGCTGTGCTGACGGCTGCCCGCCTGCCAGACGGCGGTCGCGCCCTGCCCGTTCTGCGCCGCGATCTGCCGGGCGGTGTGCGCCCCCGCGCTGTACGAGCTGTAGGAGTTGTACGAGCTCGACGAGCTGTACGAGTTCGAACCGCGCGTGAGCCCGAACGCCGTGAAGTCCAGCTCCTCCTCGCCGTGCCGGTCGCCGGGCAGCGTCCTGAACGAGCGGACCCACTCGGCGTAGAGCGCGTCGTAGATCGGTGTCGCCGAGGGGGCGTCCTGGGCCGAGCGGGACGCCACCACCTCTCTGCCGGAACGGAGCGGAAGAGGGGAGCCGGACGGGGGTACCGGATGGAACGGCCGGGGGCTGGGGACGTCGTAGGTGTGCACGTACGTGCCAACGACCCCGCCGCTCAACGGATGCGGTCCGACCGCTGATTTCGCAGGTCACCGGGAGTGAGTGGCGCTCGCGGGGGCGCGGGCGACCGCGCGGACGACCGTCCGCGTCGGAGCGCGCCCGTCCCCGCGCCTCCGGATCCCGGGCTCTCGGCTCTCCCCCGCAGCCGGATGCGCCCCGCCGGGTGTGGGTCTGCCCGGCGGGGTCGGGTGCGCGCCCTCCGCAGGGGGTCGGGCGCGCTTCCGCTGACGGCTCAGGTGCCGGCCAGCGGCATCGTGGCCGCGACCAGCTTGCCGTTGGCCGCCGCCTTGTCGAGCGCGTCGCGCAGCAGGTCCTCACGCGGCTGGCGGCCGATCGAGCCGACCGGTGCCGCGAACAGCAGCACCTGCTGGTGCTTGTTGGCGGCCGCGCGCCAGCTCTCGGCGACCTGGAGGGCCTGGTGGGCCTGCCACCAGGCGACGGGGGAGCCGCCGCCGGTGCCCGGCTGGAGCACGGCGTGCAGCTGGCCCATGGCGAGCAGCACGGACCAGCCGTGCAGGACCGGCGGCACCGCGTTCAGTTCGGTCACCGGCATGAAGCCCTGCTCGATCAGGAGCGGCAGGAAGTCGTCGCCGATGTCGGTCGAGCCGGGGCGCACGATCGGACCGGTCGGCTCGACCACGAGCGCCGGGTGCAGATCGCCGTTGATCAGCACGAGTCCGCTGGTGACACCGAGCACGGCCTGCTCGGGCGCGGTGTCGGTGGGAGCGCCGTCGGGGTGGATGGAACGGACGGCGCCCTGCAGTTGCTCCTCGGTGACCTGCACGACCTGCGAGGGCAGGCAGGTGGCGTGGGCGAACGCGAGGACGGCGGTCTCGTCGCCGATGAACAGGACCGTGCTGGTGCGCTCCTGTTCCGAGTCGCCCGGGGTGCGGCACGACGTGCAGTCGTAGCTGCCGGGGGCGTTCTCTCCGGCGAGCAGCCGGTCGGCTTCTTCGTCGCCGATCTCGGCGCGTACGTCGTCGCCGACGTCGAGCATGCGCGGCACGGTGGCTCCTCGGGATGCGGTGCGTGGCGGTGCCGGGGTGGCGCCCGGCCCATGAACCCGGGGGTTCCCGGCTCATGAAGATGACAACGGGCGATCTGTGGCCGGAGTCACGCTCGAGAGCGAACGGAATCGAACCAACCGACGCCCAGGGTGAGGTGGCGCCCGGAATCGGTCACTCCACGTCAACTTGTTGCCGTGCAGAGGAAGTTGAACGGGTGAAGTAGCTCACAGGCCATCAGGGGGGCAGGTCGACAAATCAGGAAATCACCCCATGAAGTGGGTGGCTGAAAATCGACGATACCCGCGGTAACGGGGAACTGGCCTCGAATGACAGGGAATTGGTTGATACCAGGGCGCCCTGCTCCCTAGATTCCTCCGCCGTGTGCACAGAGCACCGCTCGGGTACGTCCGCCGGCCGATCACAGAACGACCGCACCACAGCACGGCCTCCGGCGGACGGGGCGGAGTGCGACGACCGCGTCCTACGCGTGGCACGTCGCGCCCCTGCCTTGGGGGATCCCGGGTGTTCGGAGAGGGAAATACATGTCCGCATGTGCCGATAGCGCTCACGGCAACAGTTCCAAGGCCCGTACGCCGAACACGGCGCGTACGAAGGCGGTTCTCGCCGGGGCGGCACTGCTCGCCCCGCTCGGCGTGCTCGCCGCCACCGGCGACGCCGCCGCGGCCGACAGTGGAGTGTGGGACCGTATCGCCCAGTGCGAGAGCGGCGGCAACTGGCACATCAACACCGGCAACGGCTACTACGGAGGGCTCCAGTTCTCCGCCGGCACCTGGCGCGCGTACGGCGGCACGGCCTACGCGCCGACCGCCGACCAGGCCTCCAGGAGCGGGCAGATCGCCGTCGCGAGCAAGGTCCAGCGCGCGCAGGGATGGGGGGCCTGGCCCACCTGCTCGGCCCGCGCGGGCGCCTATGGAGGCGCTCCCGCCTCCTCGGCCGGGGGCACAGCCACGAAGTCGACACCGAAGTCGACACCGAGGTCGGCCCCCGCGAAGGCTGCGAAGGCGCCGGAGCGTCCCGCGGCCCACACCAACCGCAGTGCGTCCCGCGGTGACTACACCGTCCGCGAGGGCGACACCCTGAGCGTCATCGCCGCTCGGCACGGCACCACCTGGCGGAAGATCTACGCCGCCAACCAGGCCGTCATCGGTGGCGACCCCGACCTGATCGTGCCCGGACAGCGCCTCGACATCTGAGCCACGCTCCCGCACGCCGCGTGACGGGCCCCGCCCGGTCGTCCGACCGGGTGGGGCCCTGGGCGTGCCGGGCGCGGCTGGGCGGGCCCACCGGGCCGGCTGCTTAGCGTGGCCCGATGTCTCCCATGTCGAACAGGTGCACCCCGCCGACCTCCAGGACCGCGCCCGCGCCCGGACCGCTCAGCGGGCCCGCCCGGTACGCGGCCGCGACCGCCCTCGCCGCCGCCGTACTGGCCGCCGTGGTCCCCCAGGACGCGGTCGCCGCACCGCCGCCCCCGCTGCCAGGAGCCCGGGCCGCGGGCGTCTCGTACGCCTGCGCGGCCGACGGCTGGCCCTGGGGCTGTATCGCCGACTGCGAGAGCAGCGGCCGCTGGAGCGCGAACACCGGGAACGGCTTCTACGGCGGGCTCCAGTTCTGGCAGCCCACCTGGAAGGAGTTCGGGGGGCTCACCTACGCCCCGCGGGCCGATCTCGCCACCCGCGCCGAGCAGATCAAGGTCGCCGAGAAGGTACTGGCCGTCCAGGGATGGGGGGCCTGGCCCGCCTGCTCCAAGAAGTACAAGCTGCGGGGCCGCGCGCACATCGTGAAGAACGGCGACACCCTGTCCTCGATCGCCCGCAAGTACCGGATCAAGGGCGGCTGGCAGGCGCTCTACCAGGCCAACAAGAAGATGATCGGAGCCAGTCCGGACAAGCTGAACCCGGGCACGCTGCTCTCGCTCCCGAAGGCCGGGAGCAGCACGCGCGTCCTGGAGCCCGCCGGGTTCGGCCCGCCCGTCACCTCCGCCGGTGCGGCCTCCCGGGCGTCCGCTCGGCCGCCTCTCCGCTGAACACGACCGCACCCCGGCTCAGTTCGTGGACGAAGGTCGTCCGGCCCGTCCGCTCCCGCAGCCCCGGTGGCAGCCGCTGCTCGGCGACGACCACGCACGCGTCGAGAGCGCCGAGCAGTTCGTACGTCCGTGCCGCGACCGTCGGTGACATGCCCTGCGCGGGCTCGTCGACGAGCAGCACGCGCGCGCGTGCCAGCAGGGCGCGGGAGAGGGCGACCATGCGCTGTTCCCCGCCGGAGAGGGTGCCGGCGGGGCGGGGGAGGAGCGGAGCCAACTGCGGATAGGCGTCCAGGGCGGGGGCGAGGTCGGCCCCCGCCAGCTCCAGGTTCTCGGCGACGGTCAGCGAGCCGAACACGGCCCGGCGTTCGGGGACCAGGCGCAGCCCGCGCCGGGCGCGTTCGAACGCGGACAGGCCCGTCACGTCGGTGCCGTCCCAGACGACGGCGCCGGCGGACAGCGCGACGGTTCCCGCCAGGGCGCGCAGCGCCGTCGTACGGCCCGAGCCGTTGCGGCCCAGCAGGACGGTGAGTCCGGGACCGGGCGCGACCAGGGTCACGCCGTGCAGGGCCTCCAGGGGGCCGTAGCGCACGCGCGCGTGGCGCAGGGCGATGCTCATCCGCGGGGCCTCGTCCCCAGGACGCGGTCGGCGGGCCCGGACGTCACGATGCGGCCCGCCGCCATCACGTGCACGGTGTGCGCCAGTTCGGCGACCAGGTCGAGGTCGTGCTCCACGACCAGGAGGGCCAGGCCGTCGGCGGCCAGTGCGCGCAGCACCCGGGCAAGGGCGGTCACCTCGCCGCCGTCGAGTCCGGCCGCGGGTTCGTCGAGCAGCAGGACCCGGGGGCTCCCGGCGAGGGCGCGCGCGAGCTCGACGCGCCGCAGGGTCCCGGTCGGCAGCACCGCCGCGGGCAGCGACCGCACCGGCCCGTCCAGGCCGAGCAGCCGCGACGTCCGGGCCACCGCCGCCGGATCGGTGATCCGTCCCTGCTCGGCCCCGACCCGTACGTTCTCGGCCACGGTCAACGACGGGAAGACCGCCAGGTCCTGGAAGGTCCGCGCGATCCCCAGCCGGGTCCGCGCGTGTGCCGCGAGGCGGGTGATGTCCTGTTCCCCGAGCAGCACCTGCCCGTCCGAGGGGCGCAGCGTCCCGGCGAGGCAGTGGAAGAGCGTGCTCTTCCCGGCCCCGTTCGGCCCCACCACCGCGGTGACCCGCCCCGGCCGGACATCGAGCGAGACGTCGTCGAGAGCGACGAACCCCCCGTAGGCGACGCGGAGTCGGCGGGCGGACAGCGGGAGCGGGGGAGCAACGTGAGGCAGGGGAGAGAGCACGGAGGGGCGAGGGGTGGCGCTCCGGGAGGAGCGCGGGGGAGAAGGCGAGCGTGCCGCGCCCGCCGTCTCCCGCCCGCCGTCGCCCCCGCCGGGACTCCGCGCGGCAGCCGTCGCCGTGGACGCACGTGACGGCCGCGCTTCCGCCGCGGGCGACGGGGGCCCGACCGCCTCCGCCGGCGCGGGCGACGGGTGCGACCTCGCCTCCACCGTGGCGGCGCCGGACGGTTCCGCGTCCGCCGAGGCGGATCCGAAAAGGTTCACGTCCGAGGGGGGCGACGGGGACGGCCTCAACTCCGCGGTGGGCGGTCCGTACGGTCGCGTCTCTGCCGTCGGTGCCCCGAACGGAATCGCCTCCGCCGACGTGGTGGGCTCCGCCTCCTCCTTGGGCACCCCGGACGGTCGCATCTGTGCCGACGTCGATCCGAACGCCGGCACCTCCGACTCCGGCGAGGGGGACGGTCGCGCCCCTGCCGTGGCCGACTCGGACCGCGGCGCGTCCGCCGTCGTGGTCGACCCGGGAGGCCTCGCTTCCGCCTTGGGGGTCCAGGACGGTGTCACTACCTCCGTAAGCGTCCCGGACGTCCGTGTCTCCGCCGTAGGTGCCCCGGACCGTGTCTCCGGTGGCGCCGGTCCGGGCCGCCGAGCCTCCGCCTGGGGCGCCCCGGGCCGCAGCGCCTCCGCTGCCGGTCGCAGTCGTCGACGGACGTGCGATCCCAGCGGGGTGAGAGTCGCCGGGCGGCGGAGCCGGGTCGCTGCCGCGCGCAGGGCCTCGTACGGGCCGTCGGGGAAGTGGCCGACGAGGATCGCGAGGACGCCGATCAGGGCGGCTGCGAGACCGCCGCGGGTGCCCGCGTCGAGGCCGACCAGCAGAGCCGCGGCGGCGAGTGCGCCCAGCACGCTGTCGGCGCCGAGCACGACGACCGCGGCGAACCAGAGCAGCCCGCGCACGGGGTCGTAGGCGGTGGCGTCGAAGGCACGCGCGCCCATGCCGAGCATGCCGCCGCCGAGTGCCGCCAGCGCCGCTCCCGTGACGAACGCGGCCAGTTTCAGGGCCGGGACCCGGACCCCCGCCGCCGACGCGCCCGCCTCGTGGTCGCGCAGGGCGGCCAGCGCGCGGCCCGTTCGACCCCGGCGCAGACCGTTCACCGCGAGCAACGCGACGGTCAGGAGGCCGAGTTCGAGCACGTAGTACGCGCGGTCGCCGTCGAATCCGGCCGGGCGGCCCAGGGACAGGCCCGACACGGCGTACGGCTGCGCGAAGACGAAGCGGCTGACGCCCACACCCACCGCGAAGGTGGCGAGCGCGAGCGCCAGACCGTGCCGGCGGATGGCCGGCCACCCCGTCAGCAGGCCGAGCGGCGCCACTAGGAGCACCGCCACCGCGAGGGCGGCCAGTTCGGGCAGCCGGGGAACGCCGGGGACGCGGCCCGCCGCCAGCAGTGCGGTGAAGAGGGCGCCCAGACCGGCGTACGCGGCCTGGCCCAGGGAGATCTGCCCGCCGCGCCCGGTGACGACGACCAGGGAGAGCAGGACGACTCCGAGCGCGGGCACCTGCACCGAGGTGTGCAGGTCCGAGCCCGCGAAGCCGAGGGGCAGCAGGAACAGCACCGCCGCGACGGCCAAGGCACCGGGCGGAGTCGCTACGCGCGGCCCCGCCGGCCGCGGGAGCGCGCCGCCGCCTCCGATGCCGGGCAGCACGAGCGCGGCGACCAGCAGCGCGACCACGAAGAGATTGGCGCCGACCGCCTGGAGCAGGGGTCCCACCGGGCCCGACGGATGCAGCCGGGTCAACTGGCTCTGGGCGACGCCGATGCCGAGGGCGACCACGACGGCGACCGGGAGGCTCCGCATCCGGGCGGCGACGGCGACCGCCATCACCTCCATCACGAGCAACGGCATGCCGTACGGGTCGAGCCGTACGTACGGCGCGAGGAGCACGCCCGTCAGGCCCGCCGTGAACGAGCCGAACGCCCAGCCCGCCGCGGCCACCCGGTCGGCGTCGACGCCACCGAGCACCGTCAGCGTGCGGTCGTCGACGACGGCCCGCAGCTCCAGGCCGAAGCGCGTCCGGCGCGTGACGGCCCCCACGCCCACCGCCAGCAGACCGGCGACGGCCAGTTGACCCCACGGGTCCGCCGGGACCGGCGTCGGCACGTCGGCCCGTGCTCCGGGGCCCCACACCAACGCCGCCCCGCCGACCAGCAGGACGAAGACGCCGATGGACGCGACGAGGGTCCGTGCCGGGTCGCCGCCGCCGGCGGACAGCGGCCGGAACACGAGCCGTTCCAGCGTCACGCCGATCGCGGGCGCCACCACGAGCAGGGTCACCGAGGTGCCGAGCGCGAGCGGCCAGCCCCACTCGACCGTGAACTGCCGCAGCAGGTAGGCGCACACCATCGCGATCGCGCCGTGCGCGAGGTTCAGGACGCCGGTGGCGCGGTGTGTGACGATCAGACCGATCCCGGTGAGCGCGGCGGCACCGCCGACCGAGAGGCCGGCGAGGGTGAGGTCGTACGTCAGCGACGCCATCATTCGTCCGGGCCACCGGCGCCGTCGTGTCCGTCGGGCGACGGCCGTTCGACGAGGGGCCCCGCCGGTCCCGCCGAGGGGGCCGGTGGGGCGAAATCTCCGTCACCGGTGGTGAGTTCGTCGCCCCTGTCCGGTTCACAGATCGGGCACGGCCCGAGGTCGCCTCCGACGAGGGCGTGCGAGTCGACCGGTACCGCCTCCGCTTTCCCTTCGACGAGGGGACAGTCCGCGCGGTGGTACAGGGTGCCGCCGGGCACCATGAGGAGGCCGCCGCCGACCGGGAGAGGAACGGCCGCCGCCCGAGCGGACTCCTCCGCGTCGGCCGGACCCGAGGCCACGAGCAGCGCGTACAGCTCCTCGACACGGGAACCGGCGAGCGCGCTCCTGCCCTGCGCGACCAGCACCGCGCCGGCGACGATCAGCGCGGCACCGGGCACGGTGCACGAGGCCAGGTAGGGGAGTTGGCGCTCCGCGTACCGCTCGCCGGAGATTCCGTACCAGCCGACGACGCACAACACAGCACCGGCGGCGAGCGCGGCCCAGCCGGCCCACAGGACGGGTCGCACGGTCCGCAGTCGAGCTGTCCGCCCCCGGACTCCCCCACGTCGTGTGTCTGTCCATGTCAGCCAATGGCTTGCACTATGCCTTCTGGAAGCCGACCCTGAAAGCGCCGGGCGCACACCGCCCGGACCGACACCCGGCGGTGAGCCACGATGGTTCTCGGGAGAGACCCGAAACGGTTACGCGGAGCGGGAGTTGTGGCGACGACGGTCCTCGCTCTCGCCGCGGCCCTCACGGCGTGCAGCGACGACAGCGGCGGCGCGAGCACGACTCCGCCCACGCCCTCCGTGGAACGGACCACCGGCGCGGAGCCGAGCGCCACGGCCCCGGCCGATCCCACGGCGGCGCAGGCCCAGGTCCGCCGGAACTGGGAGAAGTTCTTCGACCCCGACGTCGCCACCCGGGACAAGCAGGCCGTCCTGGAGAACGGCGACCGGATGGCCCCGGTGCTCAAGGGGTTCAACGGCGACCGGCGAGGCCGGCAGGTGCGGGCGAAGGTCGAGAAGGTCGAGTTCACCTCCCCGACCGCCGCGAACGTGACCTACACCCTCACGCTCAAGGGAGCCACCGCGCTGCCGGACGCCGCCGGGACGGCCGTCGAACAGGACGGCACCTGGAAGGTCTCCGTCAACACCCTGTGCGCACTGGTCAAGTTGAGCGGCGACGCGTCGTCCAGTCCGGCCCCGGGCTGCTGAGCCGGGGTGCGCCGCACAGCGGCCGGGGCCGCCGCCGCGGGCCTGCTGCTCCTGCTCGGCACGGCCTGCGGCAGCCGCCTGCCCGAAAGCGACTTCGGTCACCGCTCCTCGGCAGGGCCGGCCCAAAACGCCGAGCCCCTCCGCGTAGGAATCGTCACCAGCGCCACCAGCCCCGTCGGCGGCTCGGCCTTCACCGGACCGCGCGACGGGGCGACGGCCTACTTCGACCGGCTCAACGCGCGCGGCGGCATCGACGGGCGACGTGTCGAGGTGCGGCTGTGCGACGACGGCGGCAGCGGAGTCGGCAACACCACGTGTGTGCACCGGTTGATCGACGAGGACAAGGTCGTCGCCCTCGTCGCCACCACCGTCCTCGACTACGCGGGGGCCTCCCGCGTCTCCCACGCGCGCGTGCCCGACATCGGCGGCCAGCCCATCGGACCCGCGTACGACACCTATCCGCATCTCTACGGGATCTACGGCAGCCTCGCGCCCCGCGACGGCACGCCCGGCTGGGGCGGGAAGCTGTACGGCGGCACCGAGGTCTACCGCTACTTCGAGCGCGTCCGGGGCGCCCGCACCGCCGCCGTCGTCTCCTACAACCAGTCCGCCTCCGCCGCCTACGCCCGGCTGGTCACCCAGGGACTCAAGGCCGAGGGCTACCGGGTCGTCACCGAACAGGTCGATTTCGCGCTGCCCAACTTCCGCGCCGCCGCGGCCGATCTCAAGGAACAGGGCGCCGACCTCGTCTTCGACGCCCTCGACAGCCATGGCAACGCCCAGCTGTGCAAGGCCATGGACCAGGTCGGCGCGCACGTCATCGCCAAGGTCACCAACGTCCAGAACTGGACGTCCACCGTCCCCGAGGACTACAAGGACTCCCCGCGCTGCCGCAACGCCCTCTGGGCCACGGGGGCGAGCCGCGACTACGAGGACGTCTCGAACGCGGCGGTGCGGGAGTTCCGGGACGCGACCAAGGGACTCAAGACGCATTCCCAGTGGCAGTTGGAGGGGTGGGCGGCGGCGCGGTGGTTCGCGGACGCGGCGGGGGCCTGCGCGGGAAGCGTCACCCGGGCGTGTGTCGACTCCTTCATGAACCGGGGTGAGCCGTACACCGCCGGGGGGCTGCTGCTTCCCGTCACGTACGAGCGTCTGAGCGGGCCGCCGGTCTCGCGGCGGGCGTGTCTGTCGGTGGCCCGCTGGCGCGACGGCCGCGGCTGGGTCTCCCAGGGGGACATGAACCGGACCTGCTTCGAGGTCCCGCAACTCGGCTACCGCCCGTGACCCGCGTGTTCTTCGCCCCCTCCGCCCCTTCCCGTCCCGATCCCGGGGGCGCTGCCCCCGGAGCCCCGCTTCGGTCTGGACGGCCTCGCCCTCGATCGCCGGACGGGCTGGGACGGCACGGCTGGCAGACTCGGGGGCATGTTGGAGACCTCCGCGCGGCTGCTGCGGCTGCTGTCGCTGCTGCAGGCCCACCGGGAGTGGTCGGGCGCGGACCTGGCGGGACGGCTGGGCGTCACCCCGCGTACGGTCCGCCGCGACGTGGACCGCCTCCGGGAGCTGGGCTACCCCGTCCACGCCAGCCCCGGCACCGGCGGCGGCTACCAGCTCGGTGCCGGCGCGGAACTGCCCCCGCTGCTCCTGGACGACGACGAGGCGGTCGCCGTGGCCGTCGGGCTGCGCACGGCCGCGGGGCAGGGCATCGAGGGCATCGGCGAGTCCTCCGTCCGGGCGCTCGCCAAGCTGGAGCAGGTCCTCCCGAACCGGCTGCGCCGCCGTGTCGGCGCTCTGAACGCCTTCACGGTGCCGATGCTGCGCGGCCCCGAGCCCTCCGCCGTCGACCCGGGTGTCCTCACCGACCTGGCCAACGCCTGCCGGGACAGCGAGCGGCTCCGGTTCGAGTACCGCGACCACGAGGGCTCCTCGACGCGCCGCACCGTCGAGCCGTACCGGCTGGTGTGCACCGAACGCCGCTGGTACCTGGTCGCCTGGGACGTCGACCGTGACGACTGGCGTACGTTCCGCGCCGACCGCGTCACGCCCAGGCCGCCGCACGGGCCGCGCTTCCCGCCCCGCACACCGCCGGCGGAGGACCTCGCCGCGTACGTCTCCCGGGGCGTCTCCACGCGCGCGTACGCCACGCACGCCGTGGTGCGACTGCTGGTGCCCCTGGAGCGGGCCGCCGAGCGGATCTCGCCCTCGGCCGGGACGCTGGAGGCCGACGGGGAGGGCAGCTGCCTGCTGCGCACGGGGGCGGCGAACCTCGACGTGATGGTCATTCACGTGATGCTGATGGGCTTCGAGTTCGAGATCGTCGAGCCCGCGGAGCTCACCGAGGCGATCAGGACGGCCCGGGACCGGCTGTCCCGCGCGCTGGATCGGGCCGCGCCGGGAGGGCCCGGGGCCACGCCGACCACGCTCTAGCCGAAGATCGGCGGCGAGGAGAGAACAGGCGGGGGTTCTGTGTCGGAACCGTGTATTTCCTATGCCGCGTCAGCTGTCGCGGCAGGGGATGGAATCGGGCGGGACCGGAATGGAAAGACGCGGCCGAACGTATGCGCGCGCACATTCCCGCGGGTTATTCAGGACGCACCGGTGAAGGATCCGAATTGCGTTCGAAGGTGTTCGGAACACGACGCGTGATCCTCCTGCGCGGGACGGAGTTCCACCGAAACACGTGTCGTGATCCTGTGACAGAGATGTGACCGGCGGGGGACGAGTGACGCATGGTGGCCGCCCGGGCTTCCACCGTCGGGTCGCGGAGCCTAACGTGGCGGTCATGGCACCCATTCACCCCTCGCGTCCAGAGCCGCAGGACAGTCCGGAGAGCTATGTCGGGCTGGAGGTGAGCCGTGCCGAGGAGCGCGCGCGGGAGCACGGCTGGACCTCGGTGCGCTCGCTGCCCCCCGGCGCGATCATCACCATGGAGTACCTCGTGGGACGGCTGAACTTCGAGGTCAGGGACGGCACGGTGGCCCGCTGCTGGAAGGGCTGAGGGCCCCGGCGCGGGCAGCTCGGGATGTGCTCCGGAGGACATCCCGCGGCGGACACCGGACGTGCGAAGGCCCCCGGCTCGATGAGCCGGGGGCCTTCGCGTGCGGGGAGAGGCTGTGCGTACCGGCCCCGCAGTCCTCAGCCGCCCGTCAGGGGACGGGCCGAGGTGGTCGTCGTCGCCGTGCGGGCCACCCGGTCGGCGTGCGGTGGCCGACGGCTGCCCACCGGGGTGACGGGGGTGCGCTCCGAGCGGGCGGTGTGCGGGCCCGGGGCCAGGTGGACGGGGGCTCTGGCCGGGGCCGGGCGGGAGGCGGTGGCGCCGCGGGCCGGCAGGTCGCCGCCGTCCGCGGGGGAGGGCTGCGTGGCCATGACCGGCGCGCCGACCGGCGCGGGTGCCGGAGCGGGCGCGGTGCCGCCGCGAAGGTCGCGCACCCTGTCGCGGAGGGCGAAGATCCAGGCCTCGGCGCGGGCGATCAGCGGCTCGAACCAGGGCAGCGCCAGCAGGATCAGCAGGCCTGCGGCCCAGCCCAGCAGGACGTCGCTCAGCCAGTGCGTACCGAGGTACACGGTGGTGAGGCCGACCCCGAGAGAGGTCACGGCGGACAGGGCCGAGAGCCAGCGTCTGGCCCGCGGCGTCGACGCCAGATACGCCAGGATTCCCCAGGTCACGACGGCGTTCGCGGTGTGGCCGGAGGGAAATATATCGCCGCCCAGACCCATCTCGTTCGAGCCGATCGTGATGGCGTAGTGGGGGCCGAGACGGCCCATGCCGAGCTTGGCGGCGCCGACCGTGATGTTGAGCAGCAGCAGGGACGCGCCCAGCGTGAGCAGCGGGCGCAGGGTGTGCTGCCGCCAGGAGCGCCAGCCGAGCCAGGCCGTGACCATCACGGCGGTGGGGCCGCGCTGGCCCAGCACCACGTAGTAGTCGAGGAAGGCGTGGATCTCCGGCCACTGCTGATAGGGCCGGAAGAACATGACCTGCCAGTCGAACCGGACCAGCCACGACGTGATCGAGACGGCCCACACGATGGCCAGGTAGAAGGCCAGGGTCGCCGCGAAGAGCACGACCCTGTGCCGACTCATTCTGGAGACATCGATGTGGGCCGGCCGTTCCGGCTCACGGTCGAGCCGGGCGAAGACCCGGTCCAGACGGGTGAGGTTTCGTTCGGTACGCACCCAATCGACGTTACAGCGAGTGAGCTGCGTTCCAGGCCGATTCACTCTCTTTGTGATGACGATGTGATGTGGGATTCCTCTCAGGATCATGTTCATTTCCAATGAATCTCTAATCCGTGGAGTGCGGAGCCTTCAATTCCTTTGGTCATCGGCGGCTCCGGTTATATAGCGCTTATGTATTCGTTCACCGAATGATGGCGTGGAATTACCCCTTCGCTCACCGACCGCACACGGTCGGCCGGGCCGCGGCCCACGGCGGTCCCGAGCCCCGTCGCCGCAGGTCGGCGAACCTGTGCCACCACCTCCGTACCCGGCGGACCGGCATCGACCTGGAGGGACGCGCCCGGTCGGGGCCGGGGCGCCGGAAGGCCCGGATCGGGCGGGCCTCGTCCCGCCCGGAGGCGTGGCGTACGCCACACGCCCCCCGGAAGAACGTGAGAGGTCCGCCACGTGTCGTCAGCGGGAACTCGCGTACGCTGACGCCTCACTCGCCTTTGTTGCGTGGGCCCGGGATTCCCGCTCTTCGGGCCGCAGCCCCCAGGGAGTCCCCACCCTGGCGGAACCGCCGAACGCGAGGGAACCTCTGGAGGTACGTACATGTCCGGGACTACCACGGCCGCTGCGCGATGCCGTCGGGAGACCGGGGCCGGTGCCAACCGCTGGGTCGTCCTCGTCGTGCTGTGCGTCAGCCTGCTGCTGGTCGCCCTCGACGCCACCGTGCTCCACGTGGCGGTGCCCGCCGTCACCGAGGACCTCAAGCCCGGCGCCATGGAGCTGCTCTGGATCGTCGACGTCTACCCGCTCGTCTGCGCCTCGCTCCTCATCCTCTTCGGCACGCTCGGTGACCGGATCGGCCGCCGCCGTGTCCTCCTCCTCGGCTACGCCCTCTTCGGTGTCGCCTCCGGCGTCGCCGCCCTCGCCGACAACGCCCAGGTCCTGATCGGCGCCCGTGCCCTGCTCGGCGTCGGCGGCGCGATGATCATGCCCGCCACCCTGTCGATCCTGCGCCAGGTCTTCCCCGACCGGCGCGAGCGGGCCCTCGCCATCGGCATCTGGAGCGCGGTGGCGGCCGTCGGCGCCGCGGTCGGCCCGCTGCTCGGCGGGTTCCTCCTCGAACACTTCTGGTGGGGATCGGTCTTCCTCGTCAACATCCCCCTGATGATCGTCAGCCTGCCGATCGGACGGCTGCTGCTGCCCGAGTCCCGCGGCGAACGCGACGGCCCCTGGGACGTGGTCGGCGCCCTGATGGCCGCCGCCGGCCTGTTCGGACTCGTCCTCGGGGTGAAGCGCCTCGGCGGCGGCGAGGCGCCCCTCAGCCCGTTCACCCTGGCGCCGCTGCTCGTCGGCGGCCTGATGATGGCCGGGTTCGTCCGGCGCCAGCGGCGGCGCAAGCATCCGCTGGTGGACCTGCGGATGTTCTCCCGGCCCGCCTTCAGCACGTCGGTGGGGTGCATCGTCCTCGCGATGCTCGCCCTCGTCGGGCTCGAACTGATCGCCGCGCAGTACCTCCAGCTCGTCCTCGGCCTGTCCCCGCTGGAGACCGGGCTGCGGCTGTTGCCGCTGACCGTCGCGGCGATGGCCGCGGGCCTCGCGGGCGCGAAACTGCTGCGCCGGTTCGGCCCGCGCACAATGGTCTGCTTCGGCTTCTGCCTCACCGCGGCCTCCGTGATCACGCTCACCGCGATGGGCACGCAGGACAACACCGGGCTGCTCCTGTTCGGCTTCGTCCTGCTCGGCTTCGGCCTGGAGACCACGCTCTTCGGCGCCTACGAGTCGATGCTCAGCGAGGCGCCGCAGGCACAGTCCGGCGGGGCCGCCGCGATCGGCGAGACGTCGTACCAGCTGGGCGCCGGTATCGGCATCGCCCTCCTGGGCAGCGTGATGAACGCGGCGTACGCACCCGGGTTGTCCTCCGTCCCGGGCGTCCCCTCCGCCGACTCGAAGGCCGCCGGTCACTCGCTGGGCGAGGCGTACGAGGTCGCCGCGCGACTCGGCGGACCGGTGGGTGGCGCGCTGCGGCAGGCCGCCCGGAACTCCTTCGTGCACGGGCTCCATGTGACCCTGCTGGTGAGCGCGGCCCTGCTGCTGCTCGGCGCCGTGATGGCGCTGCGCCTGCCCCGGGTCATGGACTGCGGACCCGCCACGACGGCAGCCGCCCCGGACTCCGGCCCCGGCAGGGACTCCGCCCCCGACCCGGGCACGGACCCCGCCTCGGGCCCGGCGGACATCCCGGCCCCGCGGGACGTCGCCGAGACCCGCGTCTCCGCGTAGGGCCTGTCGTGGGGGCCCTGGACTTGCGGGACACTGCGTCGTAACGTCGGGCCGAGATCATTAACTAGCGGTGCTAGTTATCACCCCTGTCGGAGGCTGTCGTATGTCCGCGTCCTCGAAGCTCCCGCCCCTCGACCCCGCCGATCTGCTCGGGATCGACGACCTGCTGGACGCGGAGGACCTCGCGATCCGCGACACCGTGCGGACCTGGGCCGCCGACCGGGTGCTGCCCCACGTGGCCGACTGGTACGAGAAGGGCGAGCTGCCCGGCATCAGGGAACTGGCCCGGGAACTGGGCGGCCTGGGCGCCCTCGGCATGTCGCTCCAGGGCTACGGGTGCGCGGGCGCCAGCGCCGTGCAGTACGGCCTCGCCTGTCTGGAGCTCGAAGCGGCCGACTCCGGGATCCGCTCGCTCGTCTCGGTGCAGGGTTCCCTCGCCATGTACGCCATCCACCGGTTCGGCAGCGAGGAGCAGAAGCAGGCCTGGCTGCCGGGCATGGCGGCCGGCGAGATCATCGGATGCTTCGGGCTCACCGAGCCCGACCACGGCTCCGACCCGGGCTCCATGCGGACGTACGCCAAGCGCGACGGCGGTGACTGGGTCCTCGACGGGCGCAAGATGTGGATCACCAACGGTTCCGTCGCCGGTGTCGCCGTCGTCTGGGCGCAGACCGACGACGGCATCCGCGGATTCGTCGTCCCCACGGACGCCCCCGGCTTCTCCGCTCCCGAGATCAAGCACAAGTGGTCCCTGCGGGCGAGCGTGACCAGCGAACTGGTCCTCGACGACGTACGGCTGCCCGCCGACGCCGTCCTGCCCGAGGTCGTCGGCCTGAAGGGTCCGCTCAGCTGCCTCTCGCATGCCCGCTACGGCATCGTGTGGGGCGCGATGGGCGCGGCACGGGCCAGCTTCGAGTCCGCCGTCGCCTACGCGAAGACGCGTGAGCAGTTCGGACGTCCCATCGGCGGCTTCCAGCTCACCCAGGCCAAGCTCGCCGACATGGCCGTCGAACTCCACAAGGGAATCCTGCTCGCCCATCACCTGGGCCGCCGCATGGACGCGGGACGGCTCCGTCCCGAGCAGGTCAGTTTCGGCAAGCTCAACAACGTGCGCGAGGCCATCGAGATCTGCCGCACCGCGCGCACGATCCTGGGCGCCAACGGCATCTCCCTGGAGTACCCCGTGATGCGGCACGCCACGAACCTCGAATCGGTGCTCACCTATGAGGGCACCGTCGAGATGCACCAACTCGTGCTGGGCAAGGCGCTCACCGGACTCGACGCCTTCCGGTAGAGACCCGTTCCCGGGACCCCGGTGAGGCAGGGCCGGTGAGCGCCCTGCCTCAGCTCTGGTTGAAGAACCCGTCGGTCTGACGGCCGGCGGCCTCGCCGCTGACGATCTCCGTGTTGGCGGGGGTCAGCAGGAAGACCCGGGTGGCGACCCGCTCGATGGTGCCGCGCAGGCCGAAGGTCAGGCCGGCCGCGAAGTCCACCACACGCTTGGCGTCGGAGGGCTCCATGGCCGTGAGGTTGATGATCACCGGGACGCCGTCCCGGAAGAGTTCGCCGATACCGCGTGCGTCCCGGAAGCTGTCCGGGGTGACCGTGCCGATCCGGCGGCCCTTCTCCTCCGCCGTCTCGGAAGCGACCTTCACGCGCGGGTCGGTGACCCAGGCCTCGCCAGGGGTCTCCTGACCCTCGGCGTAGTCGTCGTCGTAGTAACGCTCGTCATCGTTGTCGTCGACGAGGCCAAGCCAGGCACTCGCCTTGCGCACCGATCCCATGGACGCCTCCTCTCACAGCGGTCTTTCGTGCTTCCGCATCCCCATGGTCGTCCATGATGCGGATGTCGCGCCAAGTGGATAGACGCCGCGCGGGGGTTTCGTGACGGTACTGGTGCACAGCGAATCCGTCGAGAGCCCGCGCCCCCCAAGGGTCCTGTGCCGTACGGCTGCTGACTGAGAGTGAAATATGATTTCTCACGGCGATCGGGTGACGAGCGGGGCGTACGGGTGAACGAGGTGGTCGATACGATGCCGCAGCCCAACGTCGTACGTGTCACGGGGGAGTGTCGTGTTCGGAATCGTCAGGCCCTGCAGCCATCGCCTCGGTGAGGGGCTCAAGACGCAGTGGATGGCGCATCTGTGCGGGCTGTGCCTCGCACTGCGCGGGGACCACGGCCAGTTCGCACGGGTCGTCACCAACTACGACGGCCTGCTCATATCGGTTCTGACGGAGGCTCAGGCCGAGCGCGCCACAGGATGGCGGCGCACCGCCGGGCCCTGTCCGCTGCGCGGCATGCGCACCGCCTCCGTCGCCCAGGGCGAGGGCGCCCGGCTCGCCGCCGCCGTCTCGCTGGTCCTCGCCTCGGCGAAGGTGAGCGATCACGTCGCCGACGGGGACGGCCTCTTGGCGCGCAGGCCGGTGGCGCTCGCCGCTCGCCGGGTCGCGGCGAGCTGGGGGCGGGCCGGTGCGCGGACCGGGTCCGACGTCGGGTTCGACACCGCCGTGCTCGTCGACGCGGTGGACCGGCAGACCGGGATCGAGGCGCTGGCCGGCCCCGGCACCTCGCTGCTGACCGTGACGGAACCCACCGAGACGGCCACCGCGGCGGCCTTCGCGCACACCGCCGTCCTCGCCGGCCGCCCCGGCAACGCCGCGCCCCTGGCCGAGGCCGGCCGGCTCTTCGGCCGGCTCGCCCATCTGCTGGACGCCGTGGAGGACAGGGAAACTGACGCCGCGTCGGGTGCCTGGAACCCGCTCACGGCCACCGGGACGCCGCTCACCGAGGCCCGCCGGCTCGCCGACGACGCCCTGCGCGGTATACGGCTCGCCCTGCGCGAGGCCGAGTTCACCGACAGCAGGCTCGCCCATGTGCTGCTCGCCCACGAACTGGGCCGCTCTGTGGACCGCGCGTTCGGGACATCGGGGTGCGGGCACCCCGCTGACGGCTCGCACGGGTCGGGTGATCTTCACGGTGTCCCCGGTACCCCCGGAGTTCCGGGTTCACTCGGATCGGCTGTCCTGCTCGGCCCCGAGGGTGCCTTCGGGCCGCCGCCCCAGCACGGCGGGAACCCGTACGTCGGCGGCGGGAACCCCTTCGGGGGCGGCCCCTCCGTCCAGCCGCCGAACCCGGGCAAGCGCGGATTCTGGGCGGGCTGCGCCGCCGCCGTCGGGCTGTGCTGCACCTGCAAGGTGTGCTGCGCCGACGAGTTCGAGGGCCCCTGGTCGCGCAAGAAGCGCGAAGGCTGCCTGAACGACTGTGACTGCGACTGCGGTTGCTGCGAGGCCTGCCAGTGCTGTGAATGCTGCGAGTGCTGCTCGTGCTGTGACTGCGGGCTCTGAACCCTTTCCCTGGGCGGGGTGTTGACGTGACGCGCGGCCGGGAGTCCGGCCGTGCGCCGTGCCGTCGTCGTGGTCGCGGTCATGGCCCGGAACAGGGCGTGACGCCGTTCCGTGTGCGCGGGGGAGGGGAGGGGTGCGCGTGTGAAGGCGGGGGAGTGAGGAATCGCTGCGAGACGCCGGCCGGTGCGGCGGGCGCCCGTCCGTGACGGGCGCGCAGGGGGTCAGCTCAACAGGAAGAGGACCACACGCGACCGAAGTCGATGTGGGAGCGCTTGACCAGCCACTGCTGTGAATGCATGGGCCAAGTGGAACAGGCATCCGAGGGCACGTCAACCGACGTGAGACGGACCGCTCACAGTACGGACACCCTTGACACGGAGGGGAAACGCCGCCGTACTCTCGTCCCACGGCCCTGCTGAGGGGCTCGGCCGTGCGACGCCTCAGGGCGTCCAGCGTGACCTGTGTGAAGGCACCCGTGCTCGACTCGACGCATCACGGAGCCTCCGCATGTCCTCCGACACCCCTGCCCACCCCACCTCCGCACCGGACGAACCGGTGTCCCCGTCCGCTGCCCGGCAGCCCGGTCCCGTCGTGCCGGCGCACGTCCCCGCCGCGCGGGTCCCGCTCGCGGGGGACCCGGGCGCGCCGACCGCCGGACGCCCCTCGCTGGTGATCGTGGGAGCCGGGCCGCGCGGGACCGGACTCCTGGAGCGGATCGCCGCCAACGCGTCCGAGCTGTACGCCGGTTCGGTGCTCGACATCCATGTCGTGGACCCGTACCCGGCGGGCGCCGGACGCATCTGGCGCACCGAGCAGTCACCGCTGCTGTGGATGAACTCGGAGGCGCAGGACGTCACGATGTTCACCGACGAGACGGTCGACATGGCCGGACCCGTGCTCGATGGCCCCACGCTGGACACCTGGGCGGGCCTCGACGGGCGGACGTTCGCCGGCCGGCCGCAGCAGGGCGCCTACCTCCGGTGGGTGTACGAGCGAGCGGTGGCCGCCCTGCCGCCCGGCATCCGGGTGCACCGGCACACATGCCGTGCCGTGCGGGTGAGCGGATCCCGCGACGGCCGGCAACAGGTCTGGCTGGAAGGCCGGGCCCGCCCGCTCCTGACCGACACCGTCGCCCTGACGCTCGGTCACCTCGACGCCGAACTCGACCCCGAGCAGGTCGCGTTGGCCGCGTACGCGCGCGAGCACGGACTGGTCCACCTGCCGCCGGACTTCACCGCCGACAGCGACCTGTCCGCCCTCGCGCCCGGCGAGCCCGTCCTGGTCCGCGGTTTCGGACTGGCCTTCGTCGACCTGATGGTGCTGCTCACCGAGGGCCGCGGCGGCCGGTTCGAGGGCGACAGCTACCGGCCGTCCGGACAGGAACCGATCCTGTACGTGGGCTCCCGGCGCGGCGTCCCCTACCACTCCAAGATCGGCTACGACTGGGAGGGCGAACGGCCTCCGCTGCCACGGTTCTTCGGGCCCGCCGAGGTCGACGCGCTGCTCGCCCGCCCCGACGGCCACGACTTCCGGCGGGACGTGTTGCCGCTGATCGAGAAGGAGCTGGGGTTCGCGCACTACCACCGGCTGTTCGCCGCCCACCCCGAACGCACCCGGACCCCGTGGCCCGACTTCGAGGAGAAGTACGCCGCCGGCACCGGGGACGAGATCAGGGCGCTGGTCGCCGACGCCGTGCCCGACCCCGCCGACCGCCTCGACCTCACCGCGCTCGACCGACCGCTGGACGGCGTGCGGCACACCTCGTACGACGATCTCCAGCGCGGACTGCGGACGTACATCGAGGACGATCTGGCGCGGCGGCACGACGCCTCCCGGAGCCCCGACCTCGCCGTCTTCCTCGGACTCCTGTCGGTCTACGGACAGCTGGTCCGGCTCGGCGACATCGGCTCGTGGTGGCACGGGTTCTTCAGTTACCTGGCCTCGGGACCGCCCGGCCCCCGGCTGCGGCAGATGCTCGCCCTGTCCCGGGCCGGCATCCTGAGATTCCTCGGCCCGGACATGACCCTCACGGCCGAGGACGGGGTCTTCCGGGCGTCCGGCGCCACCGTGCCGGGCGCGGTCGTCGAGGCCCGCGCGCTCGTCGAGGCCCGGCTGCCGCACCCCACCGTGGAACGCACCCGGGACACCCTGCTGCGCGAGCTGTACACCGACGGAGCCGCCGCGACCCCCGAGGGCCTGCTCGCCGTCGACCCCGCCGACGGACGCATCCTGGACCGCAACGGCACCCCGCACCCCAGACGCTTCGCGCTCGGGCCGCACACCGACGCCCGGGGTTCCGGCGCCTTCACCCGGCCGCGCACCGGCGGCCCGGCCTTCCGGCAGAACGACGCGACGGCCCGCGCCGCGCTCACGTTCCTGCGGGCCCTGTCCTGCCGTATCGCGGCCTGACGGTCCGTTGCGCCGGCGCGGAACCGGGCCTCACGGTTCCGCGCCGGGCCGGCGGTCCCGTGCCGTGCGCCCGCGCCGCACGGAATACACGGACACCACGGCGCGCTCGCACCTCGGGTTGGCCGAGTGCGTATGGAAGGGTTGATCACATGACGACGGACGCACCCGAGGACTGGAAGCACTGGCAGGAGCACCGCGAGGCCGCGGTGTCCGCGCCGTACGGACCGCTCTCCCTCACCGGCACCCACTGGGTCGAGGACTATCCGGAAGGGCGACTTCCGGACATCCCCGGTCTGTGGGGTGTGAAGGACGACGGAGTGGTCCTGACGGCGGTGGCCGAGGAGGGGCTCACCGTCGACGGCGAGCCGTTCACCGGCGAGATCGTGCTGGGTGCCGACCACGGTCCGGCCGACGCGGCACGGGTCGGACACGGCGACCGCCGGTTCGTGGTCCTGGTGCGCGAGGAGCTGTGGGGGGTACGCCGCTACGACCCCGACGCGCCCGCCCGGAAGGCCTTCGCCGGCATCGAGGCGACCCCCTACGACGAACGCTGGTCGGTGCCGGGACACTTCACCCCGTACGGCGAGAGCCGCACCGTCCGGGTCGAGAACGCCGACGGCGTCGCACGCGGACTGCCCATCGGCGGCATCCTCGCCTTCACCCTCGACGGGCAGGACCTCACCCTCCAGGTGTCGGTCGAGAGCGACGGCTCGCTGTGGGCCGTCTTCTCCGACACCACCAGCGGGGACGGCAGTTACCGCTTCCGGTTCCTGCGCCCGGCGGCGCCCGACGACGAGGGGCGCACGACGGTGGACTTCAACCGCACCGTGCTTCCACCGTGCGCGTTCGCGGACCATTTCGTCTGCCCCTTCCCGCCGCCCGGAAATACGCTGGGCGTGGCCGTCGCCGCGGGGGAGCGCCGGCTGGGCTGAGGCCTCCGGGGCTCCCGAAGACGCCTGGGGATTCCGGGGTCCTTCAACGCCCTGTCGATCAACCTCCTTGGGACGTACGCAAGTTGAACGCTGCACGGCCGAAAGGCGCCCTTGCGGCTGTCGGCCGTGCCGCCGAATACTCCCCCTCAGCGCTTGTCAGGAGCACGGCTTGTCCGGAATCCGGACGGGCGGCTCCCGGCTGCGCCTCACGGGCCCCACCACCCCACTAAACGGGGGCCCCTTACTTCCCTTCGGAGGAACGAAACGTGAGGATCAAGCGCACCACCCCCCGCAGTGGCATAGCGAGACGGAGTCGGCTGATCGCCGTCACCACCGGACTCGTCGCCGCGGCAGCGTTCGCGGTCCCCAGCGCGAACGCGTCCGACGCCCAGACGTTCAGCTCCACCCAGCTGAGCAGTGCCAAGGAGTCGGTCCTCAAGTCCGACGTCGCGGGCACCGCCTGGGCGGTCGACGCCAAGACGAACCGCGTGGTCGTCACCGTCGACAGCACGGTCTCGAAGGCGGAGATCGCGAAGATCAAGCAGGAGGCGGGCGGCAACGCCGGCGCCCTCACCATCAAGCACACCCCGGGCACCTTCAAGAAGCTGATCTCCGGTGGCGACGCCATCTACGGCGGCGGCTACCGCTGCTCGCTCGGCTTCAACGTACACAGCGGAAGCACCTACTACTTCCTGACCGCCGGTCACTGTGGTGAGGTCGCCTCCACCTGGTACTCCAACTCGGGCCAGACCACGAAGCTGGGCACGAACGTCAGCTACAGCTTCCCGACCAACGACTTCGCGCTGGTCCGCTACACCAACACCTCGGTCGCGCACCCCAGCGCGGTCGGCAGCCAGACGATCAGCAGTGCGGCCACGCCCAGCGTGGGCACCACGGTCTACCGGCGCGGCTCGACCACCGGCACGCACAGCGGCCGGGTCACCGCCCTGAACGCCACCGTCAACTACGGCAGTGGTGACGTCGTCTACGGCATGATCCAGACCACGGTCTGCGCCGAGGGCGGCGACAGCGGCGGTCCGCTCTACGGCGGCAGCGTCGCCTACGGTCTGACCTCCGGCGGCAGCGGCAACTGCAGCTCCGGCGGGACGACCTTCTTCCAGCCGGTCACCGAGGCGCTGAGCTACTACGGCGTGAGCGTCGGCTGACCACCGCCCGACCGATGGACCGGCCCCTCGATCGACTCGTCGCCTGACGGAACCGGCACCCCCCACACCGCTTCCGCACGACAGAACGACCGCGCTTCGCACGGCGGAGCCCCCAGCACACGGGCGAGCCCCCGCACGCAACCGGCGTGCGGGGGCTCGCCCTTGTTCCGTCGCCGGAGTTACCTTCGAAGTACACGCTGTGCACACGCCTGCTGCGCCCACGTCGGACCCTGGGGGGCCGTGATGGTCGAGGAACTGGTGGTGGCGGGAATCTCCGTCGCGTCCGTGGGGCTGGTCTATGTGATGACCGGGGCCCGCGTCGTCAAACAGTACGAACGGGGCGTGGTGCTGCGGCTCGGCCGGCTGCGCCCGCAAGTGCGCGGTCCCGGCTTCACGATGATCGTTCCGTTCGTGGACCGGCTCCGTAAGGTCAACATCCAGATCGTGACGCTGCCGATCCCGGCCCAGGAGGGCATCAC
>NZ_JBEZHO010000082.1:0-26741 GCF_040650615.1 Streptomyces sp. NPDC048643 | reverse complement strand
TCCCCAACATCATCCACCCACCCATCCTCACCACCCTCAACCTCACCCCCCAACGCGGAGCCACCACCTACCACGAAATCCAAAACAACCAAACCGCAACCAACGAACCCAACAACACGACTGCCACTGCCTAAAGCACAACCACTGCCGCCCGCGACCCCCACCTATCGCTGCTTGACTGGCAAGCGCACAAGCGCAACCAGGGGAACGGAACATGGCCGAGCATCCACTCATCACGGCAGTACGAGGCGGCCACGAAGACACCGTCCGGCTCCTGCTCGACGACGGAGCCGATCCCAACACCACCGACGAACACGGCATACCCGCACTTTGCCTGGCCATCACGGCATTCCACTCATCGATCGCTTCGTACCTCATGGCGAGCGGAGCGGATCCCGACTGCCCCCTGCCCGACGGAACCACGCCCCGGCTGAGGGCCGTAGACAGCGGCTCCATCGCCCTCGCCTCGTCCCTGCTCGGCGACCCAGCCCTTGTCACAGAACCAGTCCGAGCAGCGCTCCTGGTACGCGCCCGCCAATGGCACAAGACCGGCCCGATCGCCATGCTCCGCGAACGGACCGCCTCCACCGATCCCGTCGAGCGCCTCCGCGTCCGGGACGCGCCATGGTCCACCGAGTACGACGAGATCCGGCTCGGCGGAGAAGCCGTCCGCGACGGCCAGGCAGGGACACTCACCTACCTCGAAGAGTGCTTCGGACTGCACCTCCAGATTGTCGAGTTGGCCGACCGAGCCTGCGCGCTTGAGTACCCCGACCGGGAACACGCCTCCTGGTACCAGATCACCAACACCCTCGCCGAGAGGCAGGACGACGAAACGTGGGAAGCCGCAGCAGCCCTGCGAACCCACCCCGACCCACTACACCGCCGCTTCGGCCTGGAAGTGCTGATCTCCCTCAACCTCACAAGCCCCCTTTCTCACCACCCCGGCCCCTTCGAGAAGCGCACCCTGGATTTCCTCATCGACCGAGTGGCAAAAGAGCAACACCCGGACGTCCTGGCCGAGATCCTGGCCGGCCTGGCACACCACGACGACCCCAGGATCGAACCCCTGGGAATCACCTACACCGCTCACCCCGCCCCGCAGGTACGCGCCCAAGTACCCTCGACACTGAAACATCTGTCCTCGCTCAGCTCCGGGCGATGGACCCACACGCCATCAGGACTCGACGCCATGCTCACACTGGCCCGGGACCCTGACCCCGCCATCCGAAAACTCATCGCCTATCAGCTCGCAGAGAGCAGCGACTCGGCGCACCTCGTCGGAGACGTCTTGGCCGAACTCCTCGGCGACGAAGACCAAGTGACCCGCATCTGGGCTGCTTACGGACTGGCCGAGCGCGACGATCCACGCTGCGTCGACGGCGCCCGTCGCGTAGGGCAGGTCGCAGAGTACGACGCCTGGTCCTGGATACTCCGCGCCCCCTCGCGCTACCAAGAACGCCGGCGGAAACAGCCAGAGACCCCAGTCACGCCCGAATAGGCGCACCATCCCCGCTGAACACAACGGCGGCCCGGTCGGATCACCGCCCTACGAGATGGCCCGAAGGCGTCCCTGAAGCCGGTCCCGCTGCCGCAGTTGGTCGAGCGCCCCGGCCGTCGCGTCGTCCGCCGGGAGGAAGACAACCAACTGCTGCGCATCCGAAGGAAGTTCCAACGTCTCGCGGAGCAGGCGGAACTCATGCCCCGCGGGGTGGTTGAGGCGCAGAGTGCCCCGCCGCGGAACCACATGACGGTTCAAGCGGCGCGTGAAGTCCGGGCCCGCGACCGGGGCAAGCTCCGTCGCGAACCACTCCGAGTTCTCGACCGACGGTGCGAGCCAGAGATCGAAGGCCTGCTCGTCGGCGACATCGCCCCAGTCGGCGAAGAAGGACCGGGCGCGAGAATCGGTGAACACATACCGAGTCAGATTCGGGGCGTCCCCGTCCAGCAGCCCGGTACCACTCGTCACCAAGGCGAACCCGCCAGTATGGGCCAAGACATCACCCAGCCGATTGGCCACCATCGCGATCCCCGGCTCCAGGAGCCGAAGCGTCTGCAGCACCGAACTCCGCACCTCACGTCGCGGTGGCACCGGCCGCGTGTGGGCGGAGCACTCCCCTCCCGTGATCTTCGAGAGGTAACGGAGGTGGTCGCGCTCCGCACGGTCGAGGCTGAGGGCGTCGGCGAGCGCGTTCACCACCGGGATCGAGGGATTGCGGTCACGTCCCTGTTCGATGCGGGTCAGGTACTCGACGCTGATTCCGGCGCGCGCTGCCAGGTCCGAACGGCGCAGCCCCGGTGAGCGACGGCGTCCACGCTCCGGCAGCCCCAGCGATGCGGGCTCGATGCTGTCGCGCTTGGCCCGGACGAAATCCCCCAGAGGCGAACCCATGGGCGTGAGCATACGACTCCGGTCGGCCCGCGCGGAGGGCGCAGCGTGGCCCTGCGAGGGCCAGCCTCGGCACGGTCTGGCCGGCGCGGCGCCGCGGCCTGATCGTGGAGGCCATGGAGAACACGTACAAACTCGTGATCATCGTCGGGAGCGTCAGGGAAGGGCGGTTCGGCCCGGTCGTCGCCTCCTGGGTCGCCGAACAGGCCCGTCTGCACGGTGGATTCGATGTGCAGGTCGTCGATCTGGCCGATGTCGACGTTCCGTTGGAACTGCCGGCGGCGTCGCCGAAGTACGCGGGTGACGACTACCCACGCCCGACCGGGATGTGGCCACTGACGTCCGCGTTGCAGAGCGCTGACGCGTTCATCGTCGTCACCCCGGAGTACAACCACAGCTATCCCGCGTCGCTGAAGGCGGCCATCGACTGGCACTTCACCCAGTGGACGGCGAAACCCGTGGCTTTCGTCAGCTACGGCGGTGCGGCCGGCGGCCGGCACGCGGCCCTGCATCTGGAGAACGTGCTCACCGAGTTGCACGCGGTGACGATCCGCGACGGTCTCGCCTTTCCCAACTACTTCACGACGTGGCAGGACGGTCGGCCACTGGACCCCGCCTCCCCGGCATACGCCAAGACCGTGCTGGACCAACTGGCCTGGTGGGCCGCGGCGCTCCGATCGGCCCGCAACGCGACCCCGTACCCGCTGTGATCGGAGCAAAGTGATCAGCTCGGCGTGATCAGCTCGGCGTGATCATCCCGGTGACCGATGACAGGTCCGGAGGAGGTGTTCCGACAGTCCCATGTGCCGCCGGCGTCGTCGGGGCTGTCGCTGTCGGTGCCCGCGGCACTGCCGGTGCTGTCGGCACTGCCACTGCCGTTGGCACCGTCGGCTGATCCGTCACCTGTCCAACTGCACTGTCGCTGCGGGTAGTTCCACGGTGATGTAAAGCCCGCCGGCGGAGCGCGGGGTGAGGGTGAGTGTTCCCTCGTGGGCGCGCGTGATGGTGTCGACGATGGCCAGGCCGAGGCCGACGCCCGCGTGGTCGATGTGTGTCCGCTCGGTGCCGCGCTGGAACGGTTCGGTGAGTGTCGGGACCAACTGCGGAGTGAGCTTCTCGCCGGTGTTCTCGACGGTGAGCACGACGGACTTGGGATGGACGCTGGTACTGACCCGCACGGTGCCCTGTCCGGGCAGGTTGTGGACGATCGCGTTGTGCACGAGGTTCATGGCCAGTTGCAGCAGGAGCGCTGGTGATCCGACCGTGCGAGTGACCTCCCCGTCGGTCTCGATCGTGACGCCGTGCTTCTCCGCCAGAGGGAGGAGTGTCTCTGTGGCTTCCTCCGCCATGAGTGACAGGTCGACGTCTTCTCGCGTGAAGGCCCGTTGGTTGACCCGGCTGAGCAGCAGCAGAGCCTCGGTGAGGTCGATCGCCCGGGTGTTGACGGCGTACAGACGGTTGATGAGTTCGCCGGTGTCGCGGTTCGGGTCGGTCCGGGCCACTTCGAGCAGTGCCTTCGAGGTGGCGAGCGGGGTGCGCAACTCGTGCGACGCGTTGGCCGCGAATCTCCGCTGCTCACCGACGTGCGCCTCGAGCTGCTCGAGCATGCCGTCGAAGACGTCGGCGAGTTCACGGAACTCGTCCTTGCGGCCTGGTAGCCGGAGCCGGTGGGAGAGTGTTCCGTTCGCGGCGGTGCGCGTGGCGTTGGTGATCCGGGTCAGCGGCGCGAGCATGCGGCCCGCGAGAAGCCACCCGCCCACCAGGCCGAGCACCAGGAGGAACGCCAGTACTGCGGCTGCCCTCGGAGCGAAGACGTGAAGGAGGTTGGACCGGATGGGAAAGACGCCATGGGTGGGGGTGCCGCGGGGGACGATGAGCGCGCGCTCGGGGACGTAACGCAGGAGGAACACCCACACCGCGGCGAGCAGCAGGACGCCGGCGACCATGAGGAATCCGGCGTAGCTGAGGGTGAGCTTGAGGCGAACGCTCAAGCCTGGCCGCCTATTCACGGTTCCCTCCTTCACGTCCGGTCTGGGGTGCTGGTTCGATGCGGTAGCCGACGCCGGCCACGGTGGTGATGATCCACGGTTCGCCCAGGCGTTTGCGGAGCGCCGAGACCGTGATGCGCACGGCGTTGGTGAACGGATCCGCGTTCTCGTCCCACGCGCGATGCAGGAGTTCTTCGGCGCTGACGACGCCGCCCTCCGCTGTGGCGAGGACTTCGAGCACGGCGAACTGCTTCCTGGTCAGCGCAACGTAGCGGCCGTTGCGGTACACCTCACGGCGGAACGGGTCCAGCCGCAGCCCGGCGATCTCCCGCACGGGGGGCCTGTTGTGTCCGCGTCTCCGGTCGAGCGCCCTGAGCCTGAGCACGAGCTCCTGTAGTTCGAACGGTTTCGTGAGGTAGTCGTCGGCGCCGAGTCCGAACCCGGTGGCCTTGTCGTCGAGACGGTCGGCCGCGGTGAGCATGAGGATCGGCATGCCGCTTCCGGAGGCGACGATGTGCCGGGCGATCTCGTCGCCGGAGGGTCCCGGGATGTCACGGTCGAGGACGGCGATGTCGTAGGTGTTGATGTTCAGCAGTTCCAGTGCGGTGTCGCCGTCACCTGCGATGTCGGCCGCGATCGCTTCCAGGCGTAGGCCGTCGCGGATGGCTTCGGCCATATAGGGCTCGTCCTCGACGATCAACACACGCATGCCCTCGATGCTACGAGTCGTCGCATATCGCCGGCGTATCGAAAAGCACGTACGTTCCGGCAACATCATCCTGCCTTGACTGGCCGCATGCGTCGGGCCGGTGATGGACCCGGCGAGGCGGACGGGGTCATCACCGGCCCGACGCGTGCGGTCGGCGTAGGCAGGGTCAGGAGTCGGCCGCGCTCGGTCCGAACCCACCCACCGACGACGGCTGCCCGCGCGTGCGTGCCGACCCCACACGAGATCCGAGGATGCGACAGTGACCGGCAGGGAGCGAGGACGGACGGTGACGCAGTTGGATGCGGCGGAGGCCGGGGAGGGAGGGACCGAGCGTCGGAAGGCGGGCTCCGGTGGGAGTCCGGTGGGCATCCGACGGGATACCGGCATCGGCGCAACATGGCGCGCACGGATCCTCCGGGCGGCTCACGTCGCTTGCCGGCCGGATCCTTGGAAGCGCGGCTCGGTGCTCACTGTGATGACGCTCCTCCTGGGCCTCCTCATGCTGCTGCACGCGAGGATCCCGAACCGGATCGGGAACCTCGGCAGCCTGGTGGAGACCTTCCTTCCGTGGTTCGGCGTGTTCATCCCCGTTCTGCTGGCGGGGGCGCTGTGGCGCCGCTCCGCCTCGGCGGTCGCCGCGCTCCTGCTGCCGGTCCTGGTGTGGCTGAACCTCTTCGGCGGGCTGTTCGGCGACAAGTCCCACTCGGGAGGCGACCTCACGGTGGCCGAGCACAACGTCGGCGCCGGCAATCCCGACCCGGCCGGCACGGCCCACGACCTGGCCGACTCCGGGGCGGACGTACTGGCTCTGGTCGAGCTGACCGAGAAGGCCCGGGGCACGTACGAGAAGGAGCTGGGGAGGGCCTATGGGTACCACACGGTGCAGGGCACGGTCGGACTGTGGAGCAAGCTGCCCCTGTCGGACAGTCGGCAGGTCGACATCAAGACGGACTACGGGCCGTTGGCGGCGACCAAGCCGGCCGACGTCACATTGGCCTACGCCCGGGCGTTGCGCACCACGGTGGCCACGGACCGGGGGCCGCTGGCGGTGTATGTGGCCCACCTGGGATCCGCGCGGGTGAATCCCCGGGTGGGCTTCTGGACGGACACGCGGGACAGAAACGCGCAGGCGCTGGGCGAGGCCGTCGCCGCCGATCGCAACGAGCGGGTGGTTCTGCTCGGAGACCTGAACGGCACCACGGACGACCGCGCGTTCGACAGCATCAGTTCGCGGATGCGCTCGGCCCAGGACGTGGCCGGGGATGGCTTCGGCTTCAGCTGGCCGGCGGAGTTCCCGATGGTGCGGATCGACCAGATCCTGGTCCGGGGCGTGACGCCGGAGAGCTCGTGGGTGCTGCCGGCCACCCACAGCGACCACCTTCCGGTGGCGGCCAGGATCAGCTGGTGAACGCCCGCCAAGGCCTGCGCTCCACCAGCTGGGGCTGTCGCTCGGCTTCGTCGACACAGTGTCGGTCGAGCACCTCTCGCCCTGGTCGGACCGTCCCCGAGGAGATCTGCCCCTTTGTTCAGGGCCCCACGGAGACGGTCCGTACGGGTCAGGGGCCGGAAGCACACTCCATGTCTTTCGGGTTCACCGCGTCGGCCATCGCCTGCATCCCTTTGTCGTTCGGGTGCAGATGGTCGCCGTTGTCGAAGAACGGCAGGATGCGCTCGGGGTCGTACGGACTGCGGAGTGCCTTGTCGAAGTCGGTCACCGCGTCGAATGCGCCGCTGTCGCGCACGAAGGCGTTCACCCCCTGCCGGACGGTCTCGGCCGCGGGGTCCCACTCGGACCAGCCCTTGAACGGGCCGATGGTCGCTCCGACGACGCATGTGCCTGCCGCGTGGGCGCGTTCGATGATCTGCCGGTATCCGGCGATCATGTCGTCTGCCGTCACACCGGTGTGCGCCTTGATGTCGTTGACACCCTCGAAGAGGAACACGGTGCGTACGCCGGGGTGGGACAGCACATCCTGGTCCAGCCGGTTCAGGGCGCTGCGGCCGGCGCCGTCGGCCAGGACCTTGTTCCCGGATATCCCCTCGTTCGCCACACCGCGCACGGTGGTGACGGTGGAGGTCCGCAGGCGTCGGGCGAGGTAGTCCGGCCAGCGGCGGTTGAGGTCGGTGCTCGACTGCCAGCCGTCGGTGATGGAGTCTCCGAGGGCGACCACAGCTCCCGTGGTGGAGGGCGCGCGCACGGTCACGGCATCCAGGTAGAACCACGAGCCGGTGGTTCCGGTCCAGTTCGCGGCGCTCTCCTCGGCGGTGTGGTCGCCTTCGGAGACGTACGAGGTCTGCATGGCCATGCCGTGACCGGTGGCCGGACCGGCCGCGTCGGAGCTGTGCAGGCTGATGACCAGGTTGCTCTCGGCTGCGACCTTGCCGGGGAGCGGGTCGCTGTACGCCGTCGCTCCGGCCGGGATGGTGATCGATCGTGCCCCGCCGAACGTCAGTCTCCGGTTGCCGGCGCGGACCAGTCCGGCACCGGAGGACTGTAGTCCGGCATAGACGCTGTCGAAGGTGACGGGGCGGTCCCCCAGAGCGTTGGAGACGCGCACCCTGAGGTTGTCGCCGCCGACGCTCGTGTGGACGACCAGCCGGTAACCGCGGTCCGCCACACCGTCGCCGACCCGGTCGGCCGCCGCGGCCCAGGTGACGACGTCGTGCGTGCCGTTCGCCGCCTGGGCCGTCGAGGTCAGCGGCTGCACGGCCGTGGCCGCTCCCATGACGGCGGCCAGGACGGCCAGCCGCCCGCGCCGTGCCGGCCTCATCGGGTGAAGTCCTTGATCGTGACGGTCTCGCCCCGCTCGAGCGTGAGCGTCCGGGACCTCCCGTCGAAGACCACCGCGGTGGTACGACCACCTGTGCTGGTCACGCGCAGGCGGGTGGGACGGCCCTGCCGCCAGGCCAGATCCACGACGAACCCGCCCCGCACCGGGACACCCTCGACGAATCCGGAGGCTGACCATGCCGAGGGCAGCGCCGGTAGCAACTCCAGGTGTCCGGGGCGGGAGTACAGCAGCATCTCGATCATGGCCGCCGGCGTACCGAAGTTCGCGTCGATCTGGAAGATCCCGCGTCCCTGCTCGGCCTCGTAGATGTCGAACAGGTTGAACGCGGTGCCGTTGACGCCGCCGACGGAGGGGCGCAGGTTGGTGGCGATGAGACGGTACGCCTTGTCGGCGTTCTTGAGCCGGGCCCAGCACAGCGCGCGCCAGGCGTTGGCCCAGCCGAAGCTGTCCATGCCGCGCGCGGTGAGGAGGGCGGTCGCTCCGGCCACGATGTCCTTGGGGGTGGAACCGTCGGGGCGGATCCGGTCGCCGGGGAAGAGGCCGACGAGTGGGGACAGGTGGCGGTGGGTGGTCTCGCCGAGGTTCTCGGGGGACATCCACTCCTCCAGCCAGCCGGTGGTGGGGCTGACCTGGGGCAGGTGGAGGCGGTCACGCAGTGCGCGGATCGTGCGTGCGTGGGCGGAGTCGCGGCCCAACACACGGGCGGCTTCGGCGTAGTTGCCGAACAGGGCCCAGACCAGTTCCTGCGCGTAGGTGATGCCGCGGGCGTCGAGGGGGCCGTGCTCGGGCGACCAGTCGCTGTCGGCGATCAGGACCTCGCGGCCGGTGCCGGGCTCGGTCGTGGTGATCAGCCGGGCCTCCCAGAACTCGCAGGCGCCCTTGAGCAGCGGGTGGATCTTGGCCAGGTACTCCCGCGACCCTGTGTACTCGTAGTGCTCGAACAGGCTGTTGGCGAGCCAGGCGTTGCCGGCCGGGTGCCACCACCAGCCGTTGCCGCCATGGGGGTTGGTGGAGATCGCGACTGTCCAGCCCGCGGTCTTGCCCGTGGAGTTGCGGTACCGGTTGCGCGGGTCGGCGAAGAGGCGGTGCGTCAGTTCGGTCCAGGAGGGCAGCTGGGCGATGCAGTAGTCGGCGAAGGCGTCGAAGCACTGCGACAGACCGGCCCGGTCGGCCAGCCAGTAGTTCATCTGGAGGTTGATGTCGGTGTGGTAATCGCCCATCCAGTCCGGGTCGTTGCCGTCGAGCCACAGGCCCTGCAAGCCCATCGGAAGGCTGCCGCGCGAGCCGGAGATCATCAGGTAGCGGCTGTACTGGAGGTAGGCGGCCTCCAGTTCGGGGTCCGGCGCGTCACTCTCGTAGCGGGATCGCAGCCGCGACCAGGTGTCGAGGGAGCGCTGCCCAGTGCTCGACTCCCCCAGGGAGAGGCGCAGTTGGCGGAACAGAGGCTGGTAGTCGGCGACATGGGTGCGCAGGAGGGTGGTGGCCGAGTGGCGTGCGGCAGAGGCGACCTTGGCGCGGGCAAGTCTCTCCGGGTCCAGTGACGGGTCGCGGTAGCGGTGGGCGGCGTCGGGTGCGTAGTTGGTGCCGCCGCTGAGGACGACCGTGAGGTCGGTGCAGCCGGCGAACTCGATGGTCGGGCCGTTTACCTTGACCCGGCCGCCGGAGCCGTACGCCTTGATCGCCGTTCCGTAGCGCAGGCCGTTGGGGAACGAGGCGCCGAACGACTCGGCGCCTGTGAGTTTCTCGCCGTGGCTGCCCGCGAGGGTGACGGTCCCGGTGTACCGGCCGGCGCCGCTCTGCGTGAAGTGCAGGACCATCGCGTCGTCCGGGCGGCTGGCGAAGAGCTGACGCCGGTAGGTGACGCCGGCGTGCACGTAGGAGGTGGTGACGACCGCCTGGTCGAGGTCGAGGGTGCGGCGGTAGCCGGTGACGGCCGAGAGGTCGTGGTCGGGGATGTCCACGGTGAGCCGGGCGAGGAGGGTCAGGGAGCCGAAGTCGGCGCGTCCGTAGGGGAACTGGCCGTCGGCGTCGAGGGTGTCGTTGAGGCCACCGGTCCACAGGGTGGCGTCGGTCACGAGGAGAAGTTCGCGGCCCGGGTCGTTGCTCGCCAGGGCGCCGAGGCGGCCGTTGCCGACCGGCAGGCCCTGCTCGATCATGGAGTGTTCGTCGCCGGGGGCCTGCCACCACAGTTGGTCGGCGGTGGTTCCGGTGGCCTGCGAGGTGCCGGCGGTGGGGCGGATCGGCGCGGCGGAGGCGGTGAAGGCGGGCAGTCCGCCGAGTGCCGCGGTGAGACCGGCGGTCGCGGCGAGCGACAACGCCGTTCTCCTGCTGGGGTGGTCCGGACGTGCGTTCATGGCGGCTCCAGAAGTCGGTCCGGTGGCCCGGCCCGGCGGGCCGGACCGGGCCACCGGGTGGTGTCAGGAGGACTTCGGTACGTCGATCCGGTCGATGTCGGGGGCGTAGCCCGTGCCGCTGTCGAAGGTGACGGTGTTGGCCCCGGCCTTGAGGGTCACCGGGACGTAGACGCTGTTCACGGTGGACCAGTCGCCGGTGGAGGGGAACTTGTGGCCGGTGGCGCCGCCGCCGTTCGCGGAGATCAGGGCGGAGCGGGCGTCACCGCTGACGTAGGACACCTTGAGCTGGTACTGGCCCGCCTTGGGGACGACCACGTCGCCGATGGTCAGCTTGCCGCCCTGGTAGAGGTTTCCGACCTTCTTGCCGCTGGAACACGCGCCGCAGTCGGCGACGGACGCGTTGCCGGCGAGGGTGTTGCCGCTCGCCTCGGCCTCGATGGCTGTCCAGGCGAGGGAGCGGCCGTCCGGGGTGACGGTGAAGAGCCGCGAGCCGTGGGCGGGCAGCGCCTCGGTGACGCGGTCCGTGCGCGTGCCGAGGTTCTCGCGGTTCCACAGGTCGCGGACCTTCGCCTTGCCGGTGAAGCCGAGCGTGGAGAAGTCGGCGCTCACGGAGGCGGGACGGTCGGCGAGGTTGAACAGGGCGACGGTGTAGGTGCCGTCGTGGTTCCTGGCGGCCCACACCTGCTGCGGGTCGGAGGGGGTGACGGGGGCGGCGGGTGGGTTGGGGCCCTGGTCGACGGCGAGGACCTCGGGGTTGGTCAGCAGGGAGATGCCGTAGGAGTCGAGCTTGGTGAGGTCGTCGCCCGTGTAGAGCGGGGACTTGGCGATGGACCACAGGGTGGCGTAGGTCTGCCGCTCGGCCTTGGTGAGGCCGTCCATCTCGCCATTGCCGACGTCGAGGGAGTCGAGGTCGTTCCAGCCGCCGGGGCCTGCGTGCCGGGTCCAGGCCGGGGTGTCGTCGAAGCGGTCGTCGACGGAGTTCTCCCAGCTCACCAGGGTGTTGCAGTAGCACTCGACGTCGGTGTCCACACGCCAGCCGTTGGAGTGCTTCTTCCAGTCGGCGGCGTGGCCGATGTCCAGCGACCAGGAGATCTCCAGGTGGATCGGGCGGCCGACGGCTGCGATGGCCTGGTGCCAGGCGGCGACGTCGGCAACGTTGTCGTAGTTGTCACCGCTTTTGAAGGAGCCGGGGCCGACGCCGTCGAGCTTGAGGAAGTCGTAGCCCCAGTCGGCGAACATCTGGGCCTGGGAGTCGATGTACTTCTGGGCGCACGGATCGGTGAAGTCCAGCTTGTAGGCGCTGTCCCAGCCGTTGGTGGTGCGCAGGTCGCCGTAGACGATGTCCGCGGTGGTGCAGCCGGGGGCGTTCCAGATCGGCGCCTTGCCGTCGTCGTAGGCCTCCTTCTCCAGACCGACCGGCAGGTAGACGCCCGCCTTCAGGCCCTTGGCGTGGATGTGGTCGGCGACGGCCTTCATGCCTCGCGGGAAGCGGCCGGGATCGGCCTTCTGCCGGGCGTACTGGTCGAACTCGGGCTTCCAGGCGTTGTCCCGCCACCAGCCGGCGTCGATGTTGACGTGGTCGTAGCCGTACTTCTTCAGCTTGGTGGCGAGGGCGTCCGTCTGCTTGAGGACGTTGGCCTCGGTCAGCCAGCTGTAGTCGCCGTCGGTGTTGAGGCCGGGGTACTTCGAGGACTGCATGCTCCAGCTCGACCAGCCCATGTAGGGCTTGGCCGCGAGCGGGTCGGTGCTGGCGTCGGGGGTGGTGGGTGCCGCCTCGGCGGTGGTGGCGACGCCGATGGTGCCCGCGCAGAGGGCGAGGGCGGCCAGGGTTCTCAGGACGCGTCGGGGCGTGGCGGAGTACGAGGGTGACCGCATGGGTCGGGCCTCCTGGGGTTTCGGTGGGGGGTGGTGCGGGGCGGCTCAGCCCTTGCCCGAGCCGGTGGTGAGTCCGCTGGGGAACTGGTGGTTCGCGCTGATGAAGGACTGGATGGCGGTCGCGGCGGCGCCGCGTGCCCACTGCTCGAAGGGCAGCGGGCGGGTGTGCACCTCGCACCGGGCGGCGGATCCGAAGGCCGCCGCGGCGAAGGCGTCGCGGATCTGGTCGGCGAACAGGTCGTAGGCGGCGAGGCCCTCGCCGGAGATGATGACGCGGGCGGGTCCGAGCAGGTTGGCGACGGTGGCGATGCCCTTGCCGATCGCGTCGCCCGCCGCCGCGTACACGGCTCGGACTCTCGCGTCGCCCTCGTGGGCGAGGTCGATGGCCTGCGCGATGTCGGTGACTTCCACGCCGGTGACCTCCCGTACGCGGGTGAGGATCGCGCCGTCCGCCGCGATCGCCTCCACGCAGCCGCGGTTGCCGCAGTGGCAGAGCGGGCCGTCCGGGTCGACGGTGACGTGGCCTATCTCGCCGGCCACGCCGTGCGCGCCGGCGACGACCCTGCCGTGCACCACGAGACCGCAGCCGATGCCGGCGCCCACGGTGACGACGGCGAAGTCCGAGAGTCCGGCGCCACCGCCGAACCACTGCTCGGCGACGGTGAGGGCACGCACGTCGTTGTCCAAGGTGACCGGCAACCCGCATGCCAGGAAGGCGAGTTCGGCGAGCGGCACGTCGTGCCAGTCCAGGAAGGGCGAGTAGCGCACGGTTCCCTCGGCACGGTCCACGTCTCCGGACACGGCGATCCCGAGTCCGAGCACCGGGACGCCGAACCCCTCGGCCTCCGCGAGTAGTTCGCGCACGAGTTCCGCCGCCGAGGAGAGGACCTCCTCCGGGGAGCGGCCGCGCAGCGGAAGACGGCGGTGGGCGCGGACCCGGCAGCACAGGTCGGCCAGTACACCGATGATCTCGTCGCCGGTGACCTTCAGACCGACGAAGAAGGCCCGTCCGCCGTCCACCCTCAGGAGGTTGGCGGGTCGGCCGAGTGCGGGGGGTGCCTCCTCGTTGGCGTCCTCCAGGAGATAGCCGGCCTCCAGCAGGGGCCGAACCGCCTTGGTCACGGCGGCCGGCGACAGGCCGGAACGTCCGGCCGCCTCCAGCCGGGTGAGGGGGCCGTGCACGAGAACCGTGGTGAAGACGTGGGCGGCGGCCGGCGTGTTGGCCGGGAACGTCTCCACAGCGGTGGGCGACTGCATGGCCGGGAACCTATGACTGTTAATTTCCACTGTCAATGAAAGAAGTCGGATTCGTTGGACGCGTCCTGTGAACCACGGTCCGGCTTCAAATCTCTTCCGTGCAGCAGGGGTTGACAGGAAATCCAAGGAGGCGCTTGGCTTCGGTGCGCGTTAGCCACCCTCTGGATCGTGAGGCCCATGCCGTCGCCCATCTCCCAGTCCCCGGCCACCGGCGTGTGGCTGCTGACCACTCCGCGTACGTCGTACGCCCTGCGGATCGACGAGACCGGTGCCCCCTGCCATGTGGCTTGGGGACCCCGGCTGACCATCGAGGAGGCGGACGCGCTGGTCGAGCCGGCGAAGGAACCGCCCAGCAGTTTCGAGGGCCGGCCCGCGGTGGGCGAGGAGCTGCCCGTCGACGGAGGGACTCGCTACGGACCGCCGTCCCTGCAACTCCGCTATGCCGACGGCTCGCGTGGCTTCGAATGGCTGCCGACGGACCACCAGGTCAGGCAGGACGGCCCGATCGCCGAACTCGTCCTCGGTTTCCGCGACCGCCTCCACCCGGTCGACGTCGCCCTGCACTACCGGGTGCGTGCCGACACGGACGTCATCGAGCGCTGGACCGTGGTGCGCAACGCCGGGGACAGCCCGGTGGAGCTGCTGCGGGCCGACTCCGCGGGGTGGACGCTGCCACCACTGGCGGACTACCGCCTCAGCCATGTCACCGGGCAGTGGTCCGCCGAGAGCCAGCTGCGTCGGGAACCGGCGCCGTACGGCGAAACGGTGCTGACCAGCCGGCGCGGGATCACCAGCCACCACGCCAACCCCTGGGCCATGCTCGACGACGGGAAGGCCGACGAGGACCACGGACGGGTGTGGAGCACGGTGCTCGCCTGGAGCGGGAGCTGGCGCCTGACCGTGCAGCGCACCCCGGACGGGCGCGCGGGCCTGACCGGCGGTGCGGGACACGACGGTACGCGCGTGCCGCTGGGGCCGGGCGAGGAGTACACGACGCCCGTCCTCGCCGCCCTGTGCAGCGACGGCGGGTTCGGGGCCACGAGCCGCGCCTGGCACGCCTACGTACGCACCCACGTCCTCCGGCACGCGGACGAGACCGCTCCCGTGCTCTACAACTCCTGGGAGGCCACCGGCTTCGACGTGACCGAGGCCGGCCAGCTCGCCCTGGCCGAGCGCGCGGCCCGGCTCGGGGTCGAGCTGTACGTCGTGGACGACGGCTGGTTCGGCGCCCGGCGCAGCGACCGGGCCGGCCTCGGCGACTGGACACCGGCGCCGGACCGTTTCCCTGCCGGGCTCGGCCCGTTGGCGCACGCCGTGCACGACCTCGGCATGCGGTTCGGCGTCTGGGTCGAACCGGAGATGGTCAATCCCGACAGCGACCTGTACCGCACCCACCCCGACTGGGTCCTCCACGTGCCCGGCCGCACCCGTACCGAGATGCGCAACCAGCTCGTCCTCAACTTCGCCCGGAAGGACGTGGCCGACTGGGCGTACGACTGGCTGACGCGCCTGGTCGCCGACAACGCCGTCGACTTCCTCAAGTGGGACATGAACCGCGCTTTCGGCGAGGCCGGCTGGCCGGGCGAACCGGGCGGTGACGACCGGCTGTGGACCCGGTACGTCACCGGCCTCTACGACGTCCTCGACCGACTCCGAGCCGACCACCCGGGACTCCGCATCGAGGCGTGCAGCGGTGGCGGGGGCCGGGTCGATTCGGGCATCCTCGCGCGCACCGACCAGGCCTGGGTCTCGGACAACACCGACGCGGTGGACCGACTGGCGATCCAGCACGGGTTCGGCCAGGTCTACCCGGCCCGGGTGATGTCCGCCTGGGTGACGGACGTACCGAACCAGCTCACCGGACACTCGGTCCCCCTCCGGTTCCGCTTCCACGTCGCCTGGGCCGGGCTGCTGGGTATCGGCGGCGACCTGACCCAATGGCCGGACGAAGACCTCGCCGAGGCGGCCACGCTCGTCGCGGAGTACAAGGAGGTACGGCATCTGGTCCAGCGGGGACAACAGTTCCGGCTCGGTGAACCGCTCGGCGAGGCTGTCTCGGCCGTGCAGTATCTCGCCGAGGATGCGGGAGAACTCCTGCTGCTCGCCTACCGGCGCAGCCCGCGCCACGGCACCCCCCGACTCCCCGTCCGACTGCGCGGCCTGCCGCCGGGCGCCCGCTACCGGAACGTCGCGACCGGCACGGTGCACCACGCGACCGTACTCACCGAGTACGGACTGGACATCGACCTGGCGAGCGGAGAGTGGGCCAGCGCCGCGCTGCACCTGGTCCGGCTGCCGGATGGCGAGTGAGCCGGGCCGCACACATCGGGTCGCCGAATCACGCACGAACGGGAAGCGCGCGCAGAGCGGGTGGAAGCCCGGCGGCCTGGCCCGACAACTCGGGTGCGGCTGAGGTATTTCGGGGCAGCGGTAGCCGGGCGCGAAGGCCATCCACGACACGACCACCTGACGACTTATCAGGTGATCCGACCGACGACCAGAGCCGGGCGAGTGGAGGGAGTGGTGCCGGCGGGTGATCGGGTCGCAGGCTGTGTGGTTGTGCGGTTCGCTCGGGCTAGGAGAAGGGGGCCGGATGTTCGAGTGAGAGGCTTGCCCGACCATGTTCAAGACCGCGCTGCGGATCGCTTCCGCCGCCTCCCTTCTTGTCGCTTCACTGAGCTTCGCCGCTTCCGCGGATGCTGCGACGGATCCGTTCCCGGGGACCCCGGAGCAGATCCGTGACACCGGACCGTGTGGCCCGACAGGTGGCTACCGGTCGTCGGAGTGGTCCCGGACGACCACGAATCGCGCCCTTCGGCCGCAGGTCGACGTGGCCGCGCTGCGCGAGGGCTGGTACTGGCGCCACGACGACAACACCCTGTGGCGCGGCGACACCCGGCCGGACCCGCAGGCCATCTTCCGCAGCGGGTTCACGCCTCTCGGCACGGACCTGACGCCGCTGTCGAAGTGGATCATCGGTGGGGGTGGCCAGAACTCCGCGCACCTGAGCACGTCGTGCGACCGGTGGGTGGCCCAGGGCTTCGCGACGGGGGGCGGCAAGGACGGCTGGGTCTACGCGATCCAGGCACCGGGCGGGATCGACGTGAACGCCACGGCGCGGATGACCGGCATCCAGTCGCAGTACCTGTGGAACAAGGAGATCGACTTCCCCGGCGGGGTGCAGGGCAGGTACATCGAGGGTGCCTGCCAGTACCACTGGGCCGGTCAGGACCCCGAGACGAACGCGAACATCTACAAGAACCTGGGCTGCGTCACGAACAAGGACTTCCGCCCCGTCGACAACCGACAGACCGCTCAGGCCGCTCCCTCCCACTGAGCACCGGAGCATGCGCGGCGGGACCGGCCCGGGCACGCTGGTCGGTCCCGCCGGTCGCCACGAAGCGGGCGCGGGCAGCCGTTCAGGCCGCGGCGCGCTTCAGGCGGACAATGACGGGGGCGCTGAAGGGATCACCGCTCTGGTTCACCTCGACCTGGCCCGCGCCCAGCCACTCGTCGGTGCCGGGCACCCGGTGGATCTCCTCCAGCCACAGTGACTGGTTCGAGGCCGGCCGCGCCCCGGTCGACGCGGGCAGGCGGTGCCGCCCGATCTTCACGCAGGTGCCGTCATCGGTCAGGTACCAGTTGCCGTTCAGGAACAGCCCGTTGTCGTCCCGTCCCACGGGAGTCCGCCAGTCGCATCCGCCGGGCGCGGGATTCTGCTCGGCCCACTTCGACCCGTCCCACCGGAGTTGGATGAACTCGTCCGCGGGTTCGTTGTCGATCTCGCCGTGGTTGAAGCTGTTGGTTCCGTAAGCACGTACGTCATCGCCCGCGAACGCGAAGACATGGAGGAGGCCGGCGCCGGGCTCCGGCGGGAGCGGCTCGTCGAACCGGGCCTGAGGCGTGTCCACCGGCTTCCAGGACACGCCGTCCCAGTGTGCCGAGGCGGGTTGGCTGTAGCGCTCCCCGCCGGCCAGGTCGGTGCCCGGCCCCGTGTCGCGGCCGCCGACCGCCCACACGTCCCTCGGTCCCGCCACGGCGAGGTCCGCCATGGGGAACGGCAGTCGGGTCGCCGACCACCGGCTGCCGTCCCAGTGCTGGGCGGACTGCTCGCCCACGAGGGTCCAGATGTCGTCCGGGCCTGTCGCCCGGAAGACCCCGGCCTTGCCCGGCGGGGGGTTCGGCACGGCGGACCATCGGATGCCGTCCCACCGTGCCCAGTTCCGATCAGAGCCACTCGCATCACTCTGCGGTCGCAGCCAGAGCTGGTTCTCCCCGACCTCTTCGAACCTGGGCGGGTAGAGACTGTCGCCCAGCGCGGCGGGGAGGGGCTCCTGCTTCCAGCCCGTGCCGTCGTAGTGCAACAGGTGAGCATTGGCCCGGCCGTTGTTCTCCGTCCCCACCGCCCAGATATCGTCGGCGGCGAGAACAGCTACGTCCTCGAACTTTCCGCTGAAGTCGGCTATGTGCTCGAACTCCCACGTCAGGCCACCCGTTGACGACTCGGCCGAACTGTCCGAAGGCCCGGAACCAGCCGCATCCGCGGAGGCCGTGGCACGGGGATCCCTCGCGTCGTGGCCGGCTTCGCATCCGGAGGCCGTGAGCAGGGTGGCCAGAGCGACGGCGACCGCCGCTCCCCCACGCGTTCTGTTTCCGGTTGATACGAGCATGGTCGCTCCCCCTCGCCGCCCTGTCTGTCTGTCTGCCCTCATCCTCACCGACCGCACCGGACGGAGCGCAACCGGTGGGCCGGCTGCCGTACCGATCGACCGACCGCAGGCCGCGTGCCCGTGTGTCCTGGCCGAGTGGTCAGGACACACGGGCACGCGATGGGCGGAACCGGTCCGGTGGTGGAGGTTCGCGCTACTCGTGCGGAGGACTCACGTCGGCAGTCTCCAGTTCTGGGCGCCTGATCCGTTGCAGGTGTAGAGCTGGAGCTGAGTGCCGTTGGTGGTCGTGGAGTTGGGATCGTCCAGGCACAGCTTGGACTGGGGGTTGACGAGCGATCCGTTGGCTCCGGTGGTCCACTGCTGGGCGCCGCTGCCGTTGCATGTCCACAGCTGGATCAGGGTTCCGTTGGTGGTCCCACTGTGGTCGGCGTCCAGGCATTTGCCGAGCGTCCGGATCGTTCCGTCGCCGGCGACGATCCAGTCCTGGGCGTAGGTGTTGTTGCAGCTCCAGATCTGCACGTGGGTGCCGTCCGTGGTGGCGGAACCCGCGTCGTCCACGCACAGGTTCGCGGCCACCGCAGAGGTGACGGCGCCGATGCGGGGTGAGGCGGGCGCCGTGGTGTCACCGGCGTAGGAGGGTGGCGCGGCCGACGCGGCCGACGCCCAGGAGGTGTTGGCGCTGGTGCCGAGGGTGTAGTTCAGCGTGCCTCCGGCCGTGATCGCGGTGGTGGGGGCGAAGGCGTTGTTCCACGCGGTGCCGTTCCACGTCGCGGACTGCACATAGGGGGCGTTGTCGGCGGCGCCGTTGCCATTGATCGTCAGCGTCTTGCCGGACGGAAGGGTGACCACGGCCTGGGTGAACAGGGGTGAGCCCAGGGCGAGGTCGGAGGTACCCGGGGTCTCCGGGAACATGCCGAGGGCGGACCACACGTACCAGGCGCTCATCGCGCCGAGGTCGTCGTTGCCGTCGGCGAGTCCGGCGGGGGTGTTGGCCCAGATCTGGTCCTGGATCGCCCGTACGGTGCCCTGCGTCTTGTACGGCTGCCCGGTGTAGTCGTACTCCCAGGGCAGTTCGATGCTGGGCTCGTTGCCGACCCACGCGTAGCCTTTGTCGCCGGTGTAGCTGCGCAGCACGGTGTCCAGGTAGTGGTTCATCGCCGTGTTGCCGCCCTTGGCGTGGGCCAGACCACCGACGTTGAAGGGGACCATCCCGGTGTAGATCCAGGAGTCGGCTTCCACCATGTCGGTGCCGCTGGTGGGGTCGAAGCCACCCGTCCAGGAGCCGCCGGCGTTTCTCGGTTCGACGAAGCCGGACGCGGGGTTGAGTACGTTGCGCCAGCCTTGGGCGCGGTTGGCGTAGGTCTTCTGGTGACCGGTGTCACCGAGGGCTCCGGCCAGTGCGGAGATGGCGAAGTCCGCGGTGTTGTACTCCAGTGTCGTGGCGACGGGGCCGTAGAAGTTGCAGCAGCCGTAGGTGCCGTCGTGCGGCATGTATCCGGGTGAGTCGAGGTAGTTGAGCCCCGGCCGGTCGTTGTTGGCCGCGCTCGCCTGTTTGATCATGTCGGCGAGGGCGGTCGTGGTGTCGAAGTCCTTGGCGCCGAAGGCGTAGTAGTCGGCGATGATGGCGTCCGCCGGGTCGCCGACCATGACGTAGGACTCGCCGTTGTTCTCCGACCACTTGGGGAAGACGCCGGTCTGGGCGTAGTCGTCGACCATCGACTGCGCGGTGTCCGAGGCGGCTTGGGGCGCGATCAGGGCTTCGAGTTGGGCCTGCGACCGGTAGATGTCCCAGCCGGAGTAGTTGGCGTAGGCGGCTTTGTGCCCGGTGTCCACGGTGTGGGTCCTGCCGTCGAACCCGTAGTACTGGCCGTTGGTGTCGCTGATGACGTTCGGGTGCAGCAGCGAGTGGTAGAGCGCGGTGTAGAAGCTCTGCTGCTGTGCGGTGGTTCCGCCGGCGATCTGTATCTTGCCGAGTGCGCTGTTCCAGGCGTTCTGCGCGGCGGTGCGGGTGGCGTTGAAGTCCCACCCGGGGTTCTCCGCGGCCCGGTTGGCGGTCGCGTTGGCGACGGAGACGTAGGAGATGCCGACCTTTGCCTGCACCACCGGGTTGTTGGTGGTGTTGAAGATGACGTAGCCGTTCGAGGCAGCGGCGGTCGGGGCCGCACTGTCCTTGGCCGCCTTCGGAGCCGCCGCGGTCGGCATCTTGCCGTGGAGGACCGGCTTGTTGGGCTTCTCGGCGGCGTTCTTCGATGCCGTGGCAGGCTTCGACGGGGTGGCGGCAGACGTCTTGGCGATCGAGGTGCCCTGCGAGGTGAACGGCTGGTCGAAGACCATGTCGAAGTAGACGCTGTACGTGTTGCCGGCGCCGCAGAAGTGGCCGCTGGTGACCTGCCCGCTCACCTCGGTGTTCGAGACCTTGGTGAACTGCGTCGACGTGGCGCCGTTCTGGCTTCCGGTGAGTTTGAAGATCAGGTTGGCCTGGCTGCTCGCGGGGAAGCTGAAGCGCGCCATCCCGCTACGTGTCGTGGTGGTCAGCTCCGTGGTCACCTGATTGTTGAGGGCGACCTTGTACGAGCCTGCCGAAGCCGTCTCGTTGGCGTGCGAGAAGGCGTCCGTCGCACCGGTGTTGACCGTGCCGACCGTGGGCAGCACCGGTATGTCTCCGGCCGCTCCGCAGCCGGGGCCGGCGATGTGGGTGAGGCTGAAGCCGGTGATGGACGAGTCGTTGTACTCGTACCCGCCACCGGGGGGCCGTGAGGGCGTGTCCGGGCTCCACTGGACCATGCCGAACGGGACGTCGGCGCCGGGGAAGTCGTTGGCCTGGTTCGACGTGCCGATGAACGGGTTGACCACCGTGGCCGGTGAGGTGACGAGCGCGGCCTTCTCGGCCGCCGCCGCGGGGGCGCACAGCCCGGCACCGGCCAGTGCCGCAGTGGCGAGCAGAACGGTCAATCTGGCGCCGCGGGATCTCAACCGCCGTGTCATCACGGGGCTTCTCCTCTGGTCGGGAGCGGAAGCTTGACAACGTTGTCGCACACACGAGAGCTGACACCTGGCAAGGAACCGAAATTGACAACGTTGTCGCGCACTCACATGAGGCGCCCAGCGATCCGAACGCCTTGAGGGGCCCCCGAAGTTGTGGACCTGGGGGCGCAGACGAGAACTCCCGGCGAAGCTAGCCATAGGACAGGAGCATGTCAACGCATAGCGCAACGACTTGGCATTCCTTGAACGTTGGCCCGTGAGACTCGCCGGGTATCCCGCCGCGTCCGGCCACCCGACGGCGTACTGCACCGCCACCCTCGACACGGCACGGCGGCGGTGCGGGAGAAACGGGCATACAACAAACCCCGCCTCCAGTGTTCTGGAGGCGGGGCCGTGAGAGCGCCGGGCAGGCCTTGCACCTGCATCTCCCCGCAGGAAGCGGGACGTCTTTCCTTGGACCACCAACGCGTGTCGCTCCTACCCGAGTTCGGGTGGACCGCTCAAGATCGATACTAGCGCACCGAGGGGGCCCGTTCAAACTCGCGTGCGAAGCGGTCTCCGGAGCCACCGCTCCCCCAACACCCGTCCGCGGCACGGCAAGCGGCTTGCTCCGCCCGGCCGGTCCGCGGGCACCGCGAGGGCGCCCGCCGCCCCGGCGCAGGAGCTCACGCCGGGGCGGCGGACAGGCGGGCACCGCGACGCCAGTGCGGCTGGTGCGTGCCGCAGCGACTGCTCCGGCGGGTCGTGGTCGGCGGCGTCGAACCCACCGTCCCGCCCGCAGTGGCCGCTACCAGCCGACGGCGACCAGCAGCCACTGCGGACTGCCGTGGGAGATGAAGGAGGACTGTCCCGCCACATCGTCGTAGGGGAAACCGTAGGCCAGTCCGTTGAGGGCGTTGTCGTGCCAGAACTTGGCGTAGTAGTTCGCGGGCGCGGCCTTGTAGTACTGGGCCGGGTCCCCCTGCTGGGAGCCGGGCAGGGTGGACACGTGACGGTTGAGCGCTGCGCACATGTCGGGGTTACCGGCCAGGGCGGCCGCGCAGCCGAAGATGTCGGAGGTGGCGGCGTTGACGCCGACGGACTGGGCGTACGAGGTGAAGTAGTTGGCGTTGGCACCACCGGCCCGGAAGCTCGGGTCGCTGCCGGGGGCGATGATCCGGTACGGGGCCTGCGTCTGGGACAGCACCTTGAACGGGGCGGGAACGGCGTCGGTGAACCGTTGGAACGTCGCCGCGCGGTCTTCGGCGAAGGTCTGCCGGTTCTCGCCGACCTCGGCGTCGTACCCGTCCTTGCTGTGCAGTCGCATGGCCAGCTTGAGGCCGAAGGCGTCGACCCGGGTGGTGTTGCCGTTGAAGACGTTGTTTCCGACGGTGAACTCGATGAAGTCGTAGTAGGCGCTGTTCGGTGAGCCCAGGTAGAAGTACATGCGCCCCGCGGAGTTGGCCGGCATGTCGAGGTAGGGCTGCTCGGCGATGGAGTGGACCTGGCCGTTGAAGCTCCAGTACACCTGGCTGTCGGGGTACTTGCCGTTGGTGCGGTTGAGGATCTTCACCTCCACCGCGTTGTTGGCGGCGGGGATGTCGCTCGTGCTGCCCCAGAAGCTGTCGGGCGGCGTCGTACTGCCGGGGCCGTAGACCTGGAACTCCCAGAGGGAGTAGCCGTAGGGAGTGGCCCGGGCCGTCCCGGAGAGGCGGACGTATCTGCCGCTGCCGGTGATGTTGAGGGTCTGGGTGCCGCCGGTGGCGGTCGTCGTGGAGTACACGGTGGCCCAGGTGTTGGCGTCGGTGGAGGTCTGGATCTGGAAGGACTTGGCGTAGGCCGCTTCCCAGTTCAGGGTGACGCGTGTGAGTTGCTGGACGGATCCGAGGTCGACCTGGAGCCACTGCGGGTCGGCGAAGGCCGAGGACCAGCGGGTTCCGGTGTTGCCGTCGACGGCGGCGGCCGCGGGGAAGGTTCCGTTCTCCGTCGACGAGGCGGTCGCGGGCCGCCCCTGGGACAGCAGCTGGTCGGCGGCGTGCGCCGGTGAGGGATTCAGGGCGGCGAAGCACGCTATGAGCAGGACGAGTACCAGACCAAGGGCGGTACGCGTCCGGGCGGTTGCCCGTGATGGTCTGGAAAGGGGCACGCTGGCGCTGAACTGCATGCGGGTTCTCCTCAAGCCGAGGCGGCGCGGTGGGGGTGGAGCAACTGCAGAGTGAGAGCGCTCTCCCGGGTTGTATCTCCGCTCGTTGCGGGCGTCAACAACTGAAGCCGAATCGGCGAGGATTCAAGCTGCGGAGTCGGAACGGGTCTACCGTGGACTCGTGGGACGCCGCTCGCGGATTGGCCTGTACGGACCTTGATCGGACGGCACGCGCACACAGTCGGCCCGCGTTCAACACTTGACGAGGCGGGACGACGGGGCCCCTCGGCTCACATCCGGAGTCCGGTCACACCTGTCGTACGCTCACGCCTGCCGCGGCCAGGGCCTCCGTCTGTTCCTGGGGAGCGTGCTCGTCCGTGACGACCACGTCGAGCGCCGAGACGGGTGTGACCACGGCGAGGGCCGTGCGGGACACCTTGGCGCCCTCGGTGACGGCGATGACGCGACGCGAGGCGGCGATAGCCGCCCGCTTGACCGCGGCGTCGTCCAGGTCGTACGCGGTCAGTCCGTTCACCGCGTCGAGTCCGCAGCACCCGATGAGGGCGGTGTCGAAGCGGAGCGAGGCCAGCGACGCCTCGGTCAGGGGTCCGGTCAGGGCCAGTTCACCCTGTCGCGGCAGGCCGCCCGGGACCAGCAGGGTCAACTGGGGGGAATCGGTGAGTGCGTTGACGGCGTGCAACGACAAGGGCATCACCGTGATCCGGCGGCCCTTCAGCGCACGGGCCACTTCGAGGCAGGTCGTCCCACTGTCGAGGACGACAGACTCGCCGTCCGTGATGAGCTGCGCCACTTCGGCGGCGATGCGCCGCTTGACCTCGAGGCCGTCGTGAACGCGCATCGAGAACGGCGGCTCGTCACCGCGCAGCAGCAGACTCCGCGCGCCGCCCCGGTACCGCTCCAGCACACCCTGGGCCGCCAGAGCCTCCAGGTCGCGGCGGACGGTCATCTCCGAGGTGCCCGTCAGCTCGGCCAGCTCGGCAACGCCCACGCTGCCCGCCGCCTGCACGGCCTCGGTGATCTGCCTCAGTCGATCGGTCCCAGCCATGCCCTCGATTAAACACAATTACTGTTCGAAACGCCACCTTTCAAAACAGGTTTTTGTTCGTTAAGTTTGAACCGTGGAAAGACATCTGCGGGCCGCCCGGCTGGCCACCTTCACCTACTTCGTCCTGAACGGCTCCCTCATGGGGATGTGGATCGTCCACATCCCCACCATCGAACAGCGCGTCGGGATCGATCACGCCACACTCGGCTGGCTCCTGCTGCTCCTGGGCGCGGGCGCCTTCGGAGGCATGCAGGCCGTCGGGCCGCTGACCGATCGCTTCGGCGCCCGCACCATCGTTCCGCTCAGCGCGGCACTGTGCAGCGCCACCGTCGCACTGCCCGGCCTGGCCGGGAACGTGTGGACCCTCGGCGCCGCGCTCCTCGCGCTCGGCGTCGGCAACGGCTGCCTCGACGTGAGCATGAACGCGCACGCCGTCCAGGTGGAGCACGCCTACCGACGCCCCGTGATGTCCGCGTTCCACGCCACCTTCTCCATAGGCGGGGTGTTCGCCGCCCTGGTCGGCGCCGGCACCCTCAGCTGGGGATGGAGTCCCGCGACCACCTTGTCGGCCGTCGCCGCCCTCGGCGCCGCCGCCTCCGTCCTGGCGGCCCCCCTGCTCCTGACCTCGGAGCGGCCACCGGCTCCGCACCCCGCCGCTCCCGCCGCGACAGGCAGGCGCAGGACGCCCCGGCACATCTGGATGCTCGCCGCACTGGCTCTGATGATCATGCTGTGCGAAGGCGTCGCCAACGACTGGAGCACACTCCACCTGCGCCGGGTCCTGGACGCGCCCCCGGCGACGGCAGCCCTCGCGTACGGAGCGTTCGCCACCGCCATGACCGTCGGCCGCCTGCTCGCCGACCGGTTCGCGGCGCGCTACGGCCCCACGGCCATCCTCCGGTACGGGGCGTCCGTCGCCGCTCTCGGACTCGCCGCGGCCGCGCTGTCCGACTGGATCCCGTTGGCGCTGGCCGGCTGGGCGGTGTTCGGAGCGGGGCTGTCCGGCTGTGTCCCGCAGCTCTTCAGCGCCGCCGGGCACGCCGATCAGGACGCCGCGGGCGCGAACGTCTCCCGTGTCGCGGGCCTGGGCTACCTCGGCATGCTCGCCGGCCCGGCCGTGATCGGCCCGCTGACCCGGTTCGTCCCCCTCGACGTCACCTTCTTCCTCCCCGTCGCGTTCTGCGTCGTCGCGGCCTGCTCGGCAGGGATCGTCCGCCCGCGCCCGCACGTCTCGGGGCGGGTCGAGCTGGGGACCGCGGGGTGAGGTGATCCCCTCAAGGGGGCTGCTCCCCGGGCACGCCGGGCGGAGAGCGGTCCGCGTTCACCGTCGAGGCGCCGGCTCCGGGGCGCCGGACGTCGGCAGGGTGTGGAGTGCGCCGTGGGAAGCGGTGGCGTAGATCGTGCGGCCGACGGGCGCGTACGTGGTCGCGAGGATCTGACCGCCGAGATCGAGGCTCTGCAACGAGGCGCCGTCCCGCGCGTCCAGGAGATGCAGGCGGCCCTGCCAGCCACCGGCGTAGATCGCCGAACCGTCGGTGCACAGCGTGAAGAACTCCTCGCCCTCGGCATGCTCCACGCACCAGAGGACCTCGCCGGAGGCGACGCTGCGGCAGTGCACGACACCCGCGGTGTCCGCGATGAACAGCCTGTCGCCGATGCTGAGCGGCGCAGCCACCACCGGCGCGCCGAGTTCCGCCTCCCACAGCGTGGATCCGTCGGCCGCCCTCAAGGACCGGAGGCCGCCGTCCGCGTCGGCGACGACGAGCGCCTGCCCCAGGGCCAGGGGTGAGGCAAGCAGGGCCGCGGGAAGCCGTACGGCCTGCCTCCGGCGGACACCGCCGTTCTCGTCGTCGACCGCGAGCAGTTCACGGCCCTCTCCGCTGTCGCCCACAACTGGCAGCGCTCCGCGAACGAGGCCCGTGAACGGTTCGGGCAGGAACGAGGGGCAACATCCTCGTGGCCGCGACGGCTGCGCGGCTGTGCAGCGATCCGGCGTTGTCCTGAGGGCGTCTCCATCTCTGGGCCCGCTGCTCGACTCCGGTCCGTCTTTCTTCTCTCTTCTTCAACTGGCCTGGCTCAAAGCGGCTCTAGCGGGGATGTCAGCAGTCCGACCCTGGTCGGATAGGCAGGTTGAGCTGGTGAGATGCCGGTCGTGGCTTCTGTTCCCGCGCAAGAGTTGGTGCAAGAGATGTCGCAGGAGATCAGGCAGGAGTTCACGCAGGAGATGTGATGCTCAGCGACGCGCGGTCGGTCTGCTTGGCGTCACGCTGGAGTGTTTCCTTCGACGATGGCAGTGACCTGAACGCTGAAGAACTGTGCCCAGTCATCCTGCTGGCGTCCGAGGAGCGGGTGACTTACATGAGGCGCACCTCGTCCGCAGAGCTCACAGGTCGGCTGCTTGACGTCGGTGCCCTAGTAGGACTCCGTTAGGTCTGTCTTGATCTTGGCTTTGAGTGTGGCCCGCTGGGCAGGGGTTGGTGGCAGGTGGTGCAGACGCTGGTCCAGCACCTCAGGACGTCCTGGAGGGCGTCGAG
>NZ_JBEZHO010000081.1:0-28604 GCF_040650615.1 Streptomyces sp. NPDC048643 | reverse complement strand
CCATCAGGGCGAGCGTGAAGAGCGTGCCGAGGATGAAGACCAGGACCGGCCAGCCGGTGAGGTGTCCGTCGCCGCCGAGCTGGAGGGCCGGGGACCCGGGGGCACCGCGTCGACGCGTGACGCGCCTCACGACGAACGGGGGCGCCCCGGACCAGGAAGGTCCGGGGCGCCCCCGTCGGCGTACCGCCTAGGAGTGCGCGCGCAGCAGCGTGCGCATCGTCCGCATCGCCACCGACAGGTTCGCGAGGTCGAACGAGTCCGAACCCCGGATCTCCTCCAGCGTGGCGCGGGCGCGTCCGAGGATCGGCGCGTTCCTCTCCTGCCAGGCCTCGAAGCGCTGCTCCGGCGTGGAGGTGCCGTCGCCCACCGCGAGCACGTCCGCGGTGAGTGCCGCGTGGGCCGCGTAGAGGTCCTCGCGGATCGACGCGCGGGCCATCGACTGCCAGCGGTCGGCGCGCGGCAGCTCGATGATGCGGTCCATGAGCTGCGTGATGCCGAGTCGGTCGGCGAGGTCGTAGTAGACCTCGGCGACGGCCATCGGGTCCTTGCCCATGCGGTCGGCCACCGAGACGATGTCCAGCGCCGGGAAGGCGGAGGAGAATCCGGCCACCCGCGTGGCGAGTTCGTCCGGCACGCCGGCGTTCGTCAGCTCGTCGCAGATCTGCTGGTACCACTCCAGGTCCGCGCCGCGCAGCAGCTTGGGCAGCTCCGACCACACCTGCTCGACACCCGCGCTGAAGAACGTGATCGTCTCGGCGAGCTGGAGCGGCTGCGGCCGGTTGTTGAGCAGCCAGCGCGTACCGCGCTCCACGAGCCGGCGCGAGTGCAGCCGGATCCGGGTCTGGACGTCGGCGGCGACGACATTGTCGAGCGCCTCCACCGCGTCCCACACCGCACTGGAGTTGAAGATCGCGCGGGCCGCGGTCTGCGCCCGGACGATCTCCTCCAGCGAGGCACCCGTCTCCTCACGGAGCCGGTGCAGGAAGCTCGTACCACCCGTGTTGACCGTGTCGTTGACCAGGACGGTCGTCACGATCTCGCGGCTCAGCGCGTGTCCCTCGATCTGCTCGCGGAACCGGTCGCGCAGCGCCGACGGGAAGTACGCGTGCAGCAGGTTCTGCAGGTACGGGTCGTCGGGCAGCGAGGTGGCGAGCAGGTCCGTGGAGACCGTGATCTTCGTGTACGCGAGGAGGACGGCCGTCTCCGGACCGGTCAGACCCTGACCGGCGGTGAGCCGCTCGCGGATCTGCCGCTCACTGGGCAGGAACTCCAGGGCCCGGTCGAGATGCCCCTCACGGACCAGGTGGCGGAGGAACCGCTGCTGGGCGTGGAGCATGCTCGGGGACTGGGCCAGCGCGTTGGCGATCGCCGTGTTCTGCGCGTAGTTGTTGCGCAGCACCAGGGCGCCGACCTCGTCGGTCATCTCGGCGAGCAGCTTGTTGCGCTGCTTGACGGTCAGGTCGCCGTTGGCCACCACCGCGTTGAGCAGGATCTTGATGTTCACCTCGTGGTCCGAGGTGTCCACGCCCGCGCTGTTGTCGATGGCGTCGGTGTTGATCTTGCCGCCGGCCTGCGCGAACTCGATCCGGCCGAGCTGGGTCAGGCCCAGGTTGCCGCCCTCGCCGACGACCTTGACGCGCAGCTCGGCGCCGTCCACGCGGATCGCGTCGTTCGCCTTGTCGCCGACCTCCGCGTTCGACTCGGCGGACGACTTCACGTAGGTGCCGATGCCGCCGTTCCACAGGAGGTCGACGGGGGCCTGGAGGATCGCCCGCATCAGGTCGGCCGGCGTCATCTTCGCGACCTTCGACTCGATGCCGAGGGCCTCACGGATGTGCGCGTTGACCGGGATGGCCTTGGCGCTGCGCGGGAAGACACCGCCGCCGGCCGAGATCAGGCCGGTGTCGTAGTCCGCCCACGAGGAGCGCGGCAGCTCGAACAGGCGGCGGCGCTCGGCGTACGAGGTCTCCGCGACCGGGTCCGGGTCGATGAAGATGTGCCGGTGGTCGAACGCGGCGACCAGCCGGATGTGCTCGGAGAGCAGCATGCCGTTGCCGAACACGTCACCGGACATGTCGCCGACGCCGACCACGGTGAAGTCCTGCGTCTGGGTGTCGACGCCCAGCTCCCGGAAGTGCCGCTTGACGGACTCCCAGGCACCGCGGGCGGTGATGCCCATCTTCTTGTGGTCGTAGCCGGCGGAGCCGCCGGAGGCGAAGGCGTCGCCGAGCCAGAAGTCGTAGCTCTCGGCCACCTCGTTGGCGATGTCGGAGAACGTCGCCGTGCCCTTGTCGGCGGCGACCACGAGGTACGTGTCGTCCTCGTCGTGCCGGACGACGTCGGCCGGCGGCACGATCTCACCGGCGACCAGGTTGTCGGTGATGTCGAGCAGCGCCGAGATGAAGGTCCGGTAGCTGCGGATGCCCTCGGCCAGCCACGCGTCGCGGTCGGCGGACGGGTCCGGCAGCTGCTTGGCGACGAAGCCGCCCTTGGCGCCGACGGGCACGATGACGGTGTTCTTCACCATCTGCGCCTTGACCAGGCCGAGGATCTCCGTACGGAAGTCCTCGCGCCGGTCGGACCAGCGCAGACCACCGCGCGCGACCTTGCCGAAGCGCAGGTGCACGCCCTCGACGCGCGGCGAGTACACCCAGATCTCGAACGCCGGGCGCGGCGCCGGGAGGTCGGGGATGGCCGTCGGGTCGAACTTCATGGAGACGTAGGCGTGGGGGGTGCCGTCCGCCGTCTTCTGGAAGAAGTTCGTGCGCAGGGTCGCCTTGATGAGGTGCAGGAAGGACCGCAGGATCCGGTCCTCGTCGAGGGAGGCGACCTGGTCGAGCGCCGCGTCGAGCTCCTCCAGCAGCGCGTCGGTCAGTTCGACGCCGGCGCGCTGGCGCTCCGGCGACATCCGGGCCTCGAAGAGCGAGACGAGCAGCCGCGTGGTGTGGACGTTGTTGCGGAGGGTGTCCTCCATGTAGTCCTGGCTGAACGTGGAGCCGGCCTGGCGCAGGTACTTCGCGTACGCCCGCAGCACCATCGACTGGCGCCAGTTGAGGCCGGCGCTCAGGACGAGCGCGTTGAAGCCGTCGTTCTCGGCCTGGCCGGTCCAGGTGGCGGCGAAGGCCTCCTGGAACCGCTCGCGGCCGTCGTCGCCGAGGTAGTCGCCGTTGCCGGTCAGGGACTTGGGCAGCCTGAGCCCGAAGTCGTAGATCCACGCCGTCGTACGGTCCGAGCAGCGCAGTTCGTACGGGCGCTCGTCGGTGACCTCGACGCCCATGCGGTTCAGGGCGGGCAGGACGGCGGACAGGGAGACCTGCTCGCCGGTGCGGTAGATCTTGAACCGGCGCTCGCCGGGGGCCGCGCCGACCGGCTCGTAGAGGCTGAGCGCGAAGTCCTTGCTCTGTTCCTGGCCGAGCGCCTGGAGGTGCACCAGGTCGGCGACCGCGGAACGCGGCGAGTGGTCGGCCTTGTAGCCCTCGGGGAAGGCGTTGCCGTAGTGGCGCAGCAGTTCGGCGGCGCGCTCCTCACCGCACTCGGCGGTCAGCGCCTCACCGAAGCCGTCGGCCCAGGAGCGGGCGGCCTCGACGAGACGCGCCTCGATCCGGTCCTTGTCGGCGTCGGAGAGCTGCGCCAGCTCGGTGCCGGGCTCGACGCGGACCACGAAGTGCAGCCGGGACAGGATCGACTCGGTGTTCCAGGCCGTGAAGTCGACGCTGGTGCCGTTGAGTTCTTCCTTGAGGATGTCGATGATCCGCAGGCGCACACCGGTGGTGTAGCGGTCGCGCGGAAGGTAGACGAGGGCCGAGTAGTAGCGGCCGTACTCGTCCTGGCGCAGGTAGAGCCGCAGTCGGCGGCGCTCCTGGAGGTACAGGACGGAGGTGACGATCGCCCGGAGCTCGTCGGCGGGCGTCTGGAACAGCTCGTCGCGCGGGTACGTCTCCAGGATCTGGAGCAGGTCGCGGCCGTCGTGGCTGTTGGGCGAGAACCCGGCCCCGCGCAGGACCTCCTCGACCTTGCGGCGCACGACGGGCACGCGGCGCACGGACTCGGTGTACGCGGCGGACGAGAAGAGGCCGAGGAAGCGGCGCTCGCCGACGACCTCGCCGTTCTCGTCGAACTTCTTGACCCCGACGTAGTCCAGGTACGACGGCCGGTGCACGGTGGCCCGGCTGTTCGCCTTGGTCAGGACGAGCAGCTTGTGCTCGCGGGCCTTGGCGCGGGCGTCGGCGGGCAGCCGCTCGAAGGACGGGCTGACCGGGTGGCTGTCCTCGTCGCCGTGCTGCGGATCGGAGCGCAGGATGCCGAGCCCGGTGCCGGGGACGGCGGTCAGCGAGTCGTCGTCGCGCAGCTGGTACTCGCGGTACCCGAGGAAGGTGAAGTGGTCGCCGGACAGCCAGCGCAGCAGCTCGCGGGCCTCCTCGACCTCCTGCTCGCGCAGGTCGTCGGCGGCGGGCTCGGCGGGCAGCTCGTCGGCGATCCGCAGCGCCGCGTCGCGCATCTTCTCCCAGTCCTCGACGGCCTCACGGACGTCGGACAGGACACGGAGCAGGTCGGCGGTGATCTGCTTCAGATCGGCGCGGTCGGTCTCGCGGTCGATCTCGACGTGGATCCACGACTCGACGTGCGCGTCGTGCGGCAGGTCCTCGGCGGAGGGCCGCGTGGGCAGCACCTCGATGAGCTTGCCGGTCAGGTCGCGCCGTACGACGAACTGCGGGTGGATCACGACGTGGATGCCGCGGCTCTGGCGCGACAGCTCGTTGGTCACCGAGTCGACGAGGAACGGCATGTCGTCCGTCACCACCTCGACGACGGAGTGGCTGCAGGTCCAGCCGTTCTCCTCGACGGTGGGGGTGTGCACGCGCACGTTGGCCGTGCCCTGAGGGCGGTTCTCGGCCAGTCGGTAGTGGGAGAAGGCCGCTCCGAAGACGTCGACCGGGTCACGGTCGCTGAGGTCCTCCGGGGCCGTGTGCAGGTAGTAGCGCTGGAGGAACGCGAGCACGGTGTCCCGGTCGGGGGTGCCCTCGTCCGTCGTCCCGGTCGGTAGGTGCCCCCCGACCGGGCTGTTCTCAGCTACCCGGGCGGCCCGTTCAAGCAGCTCGGCCTTGGCTTCGTCCAGCTTGGTCTGCATTGTCCTCTGGCTCCTGTCGCGCGCCGTTGCGTGACGTTGAAGGAAGTACGGTCTCGTCGCTTCCGACGCAACGCCGTGACGCGGGGTGTCCGGTCTGCTTCGACGCTATGCCGCAAGGTGAGATGAGCGGGGGGTTATCGGCCATTCTCGGCGCCCTCGGGGACTGTGACGCTGCTCTCGGCGGCGTCAATCTCTCGGGTGCCCTCGACGTACGGAGTGCGGTGCCGTCGGCGCTGGCGGCTCTCCCGCTCGCGCACACGGCGTTCGCCGTCATCCCGTCCCGCTCACGAAGATCAGCGACTGACGCCCGGTCACGGATGTCGTCCGTGCGCTCCGGGCGCGGGGCAGGGGCGACGATGCCCCCGCGAGATATCGCGCTGATCACGCCACCAGGCTATCCCCCCTCACCCGGGGGTCGTCATGAGCCGTATGTGTACAAAACCAGGGGGGGAACTTTGACAGTATGCACAGGGACGAATGGGGCGAGGACGTGCAGTGCGGGCCGACAACGGGCTACCGTCGTCCTACGGACGGTGTTCCGCGGCAGCCGGACCCGGGGACGGCGCTTCACAGGGTGCGCGGCCCCTTGGCAAGTCCCTCCCCCGGAGGCAGGTTGACCGGGACGACCGAACGGAACGCCTGAGCACGGCCGACGGGAGCGCAGCACCATGGCAGCGAAGATCCTGATTGTCACCGGCGACGCGGCGGAGTCACTGGAGGTCCTGTACCCCTACCAGCGGCTGCGTGAGGAGGGCTACGAGGTCCATATCGCGGCGCCCGAGCAGAAGAAGCTCCGGTTCGTGGTCCACGACTTCGAACCCGGCTTCGACACGTACACGGAGAAGCCCGGCTACACCTGGCCGGCCGACCTCGCGTTCGCGGACGTCGACCCGGGCGCGTACGTCGCGCTCGTCATCCCCGGCGGGCGTGCTCCGGAGTACCTGCGCAACGACCCCGAGCTCCGGAAGATCCTCAAGTCGTTCTTCGACGCGGACAAGCCGGTGGCCCAGATCTGCCACGGCCCCCTGCTGACCGCGGCCGTCGACAGCCTGCGCGGCCGCCGCGTCACGGCGTACCCCGCGCTGGAGCTCGACATGCAGGCGGCGGGTGCGACCTTCCAGGACGCGGAGGCCGTCGTCGACGGCACCCTCGTCTCGGCCCGCGCCTGGCCGGACCACTCGGCCTGGATGCGCGAGTTCCTGACGGTGCTGCGGGCGAAGGCGCCGGTGACCTGACGTGTGTGACGCCCCGGGCGCGGCTCTCGCGCCCGGGCTTCACGCACCTGTCGGGTCTTCGGTCGCTCTGCCCCTCCGCCCCTCCGCACCTCCGGCCCGTAGGCCTTCGGCCGCTCAGGCCGCGAGGCACTGCGCCTCCTCGACGGCTTCCGCCAGGCTGTCCACGACCGGGACACCCACCAGCTCCAGGCTGGCGCGACTGTGCGAGCCGCCGGTGTAGAGCACCGCTCCGGCCCCCACGTGCCGGGCGGCGACCGCGTCGTCGGCGGCGTCCCCGATCACCACCACGCGGGACGGGTCGACGCCGGCGAGCGCCGTGAGGTGTCGCACCATGTGCTCCGCCTTGCTGCCCCCGGAGGGCCCGGTGCGGCCGTCCACCCGGACGAAGTGCGGCTCGATCCCGAAGCCCCGCACCAGCGGCACCAGTTCCTCGTGCCCGTACATGCTCAGCAGCGACTGGCTGCGGCCCGCCGCTCCCCAGCCGGCGAGCAGCGAGGGCACCCCGTCGGTCAGTCCGCAGGCCACGCGGTGCTCCGCGTAGTACCGGTGGAAGGTGTCGTCCATGACCTGCCACTCGGCGTCCGTGGGCAGCCGCCCCATCAGCCGCTCGTAGAACTTCGGCACGGGCACGCAGTACATTTCCCGGTACCGCTCCAGCGTGATCGACTCGAGCCCCAGCTCGGCGAACGCGGCGTTCGTCGCCCCGATGATCGCGTCATTGTCGTGGAACAGCGTGCCGTTCCAGTCCCAGACGATGTGCGCGTTTTCCGGCTTCCCCATACACAGAAACGTACCCGTCCCCACCGACAACGCCACACCCCACGGGGGCTACTCGCCCTGCCCCAGAAGGCTGGGGATCTCCTGCCGGGCGAACCACAGCAGTTCGTGGTCCTCGGCCCCGTCGACGACGAACTGCGCGTCGTCGTCCCCCATGTCCGCGGCTCCGAGAGCCTGAGCGGCCGCGGTGACGTCCTTCTCGGCGTCCGGGGCGTCCACGTGGACGGCGGCGGCCTTGGACAGCGGCACCGCCTGCGAGACGCGCACCTCGCCGAGCGCGGCGGGGTCGAGTCCCCGGTCGGGATCGACGGCCGCGGCACGGTCGGGCACGTCCACGGCGACGACGACCCGGCGCCGCACCGCCCCGGGGTCCACGGCCACGAGCCGCAGCGAGGCCAGCGCCGCACGGCTCAGCGCCGCGTACTCCAGCTCCTCGATGTCCTCGGAGAGGTACCACTCGCGCAGCGCCGGGGTGACGGCGTACGCGACGAACGGTCCCGCCTCCAGCTCTCCCGTCCTGTACGCCTCGGCGAGACCGGAGAGGGTCAGGGGGACGTAGACGCGCATGGTGGCCGCTTTCGTAGTCGGGGCTCCGGGGATTCGCGGTCCGCGGGCTCCGGGGAGGGCGGTCCCGCACCTCCGGGGAGGGCCTTCAGGATACGTGCGGGCGTCCCCTTTCGAGTCCCCGGCCGCCGCTTCCGGGACGTCCACCCCGGTCCCTCGATTCACCCGGTACCCCCCTTGGCCCGTGGGGATTCCCGACCGCCCGGCAACCCTGATAGGTGAACTCTCCGGGGGCTGCGACGCGCGCCCGTCTTCCTTGCGAGGGCCCTCCCCCGCCTCGTACAAGATCCCCAACAGCAGGTTACCGACCGGTATGAACCGGTCCGGAGGAACGGGGACGGCACATGAACAAGGTGATGACCAGGAGCAGGCGCCATCCGGGCGGCCGGCCGCCGGGCCGTCAGGACTCGCGCCGCCCCGGGAGCACCCCGCCTCGCACGCCGGGCGCCGGGACGCCCGCCAGGCCGCCGGGCGGCAGCCCCCCGCCGGGCCCGGCCCCCTCGGCGGCACCGTCCGCCCCACGCGCCCAGGAGGGGGCGCACGGCGGGGTACGGCCCGCCACGCGTCCCCGGCCCACCGACGTCTTCGCCGAACGGCTGCTGGCCGTCCTGAGCGGCACGCGTCCCGTCCACTGCATGTTGCGCCACACCGCGGGCCGGGCGTACGACGAACTGGTGTGGCTCGCCGAGCGCGGCGCCCTGCGCGCCCGGGGCGCCCGCCCGGTCGTCCGGGACATCGGCTACTACGTCGCCCGTCCCGGCGCCGTGGAGGCCTTCGCCCGCATCGGCGCCGGCGACCAGCTCCGCGCCATGGCCTTCCGGCTGGAACAGGGTCCCGACCTGCGCTGGCGCTGCACGGCGATCGAACTGGGCGGCCCCCGCATGCCCCACCGCGACGACGACTGAACGTCGGAAGGGCCGGGCACCTGGGTGCCCGGCCCTTCCGACGTACTAGCGGTCGCGCGCTCCGGCCGTCACCGGCACCGCGCGACCCTCACTCACTTCTTGCGGCGACGAGCGCCGCCCTTCTGCTGCTTGCGGCGCTCCGCGCGCGTGAGGCCGTCCGCCTCGGAGCGCACGGGCTCGTCGTCGTGGGTGAAGTCGCCCTCGATGACACCGCCCTCACCGTCGACGGTCGGGGCGGAGAAGTGCAGGCGGTCCGGGCGCTGCGGGGCGTCGAGCCCCTTGGCACGGATCTCGGGCCGCACGGCGCCCGCGGGAACGGCGTCCTGCTTGTCCAGGGACGGCGCGGAGTCCCGCACCTCGACCTCCTCGACCTGCTGCTCGACCTGGACCTCCAGGTTGAACAGGTAGCCGACGGACTCCTCCTTGATGCCGTCCATCATGGCGCTGAACATGTCGAAGCCCTCGCGCTGGTACTCCACGAGCGGGTCCTTCTGGGCCATCGCGCGCAGGCCGATGCCCTCCTGGAGGTAGTCCATCTCGTAGAGGTGCTCGCGCCACTTGCGGTCCAGGACCGACAGCACGACCCGGCGCTCCAGCTCACGCATGATCTCGGAGCCGAGCTGCTCCTCGCGGGCCGCGTACTGGTCGTGGATGTCGTCCTTGATGGACTCCGAGATGAACTCCGCGGTCAGACCGGAACGGTCACCGGCGGTGTCCTCCAGCTCGTCGACGGTGACCTTCACCGGGTAGAGCTGCCGGAAGGCGCCCCACAGCCGCTCGAGGTCCCACTCCTCGGCGAAGCCGTCGGCGGTCTCGGCCGCGATGTACGCGTCGATCGTGTCGTCCATGAAGTGCTGGATCTGCTCCTGCAGGTCCTCGCCCTCCAGGACGCGGCGACGCTCGCCGTAGATGACCTCACGCTGCCGGTTGAGCACCTCGTCGTACTTCAGGACGTTCTTACGCGTCTCGAAGTTCTGCTGCTCCACCTGCGACTGGGCCGACGCGATCGCGCGCGTGACCATCTTGTTCTCGATCGGCACGTCGTCCGGGACGTTCGCCATCGACATGACGCGCTCGACCATCTGCGCCTTGAACAGACGCATCAGGTCGTCGCCCAGCGAGAGGTAGAACCGGGACTCGCCCGGGTCGCCCTGACGGCCGGAACGACCGCGCAGCTGGTTGTCGATACGGCGCGACTCGTGGCGCTCGGTGCCGAGGACGTACAGGCCGCCGAGGTCCTTGACCTCTTCGAACTCGGCCTTGACCGCCTGCTCGGCCTTCTCCAGAGCGGCGGGCAGGGCCGCGGCCCACTCCTCGATGTGCTCCTCGGGGTCGAGACCGCGCTGCCGCAGGTCGGCCTCGGCGAGGTCGTCGGGGTTGCCGCCGAGCTTGATGTCCGTACCGCGGCCCGCCATGTTCGTGGCGACGGTGACGGCGCCCTTGCGGCCCGCCTGCGCGATGATCGGCGCCTCACGGTCGTGCTGCTTGGCGTTCAGCACCTCGTGCTGGACACCGCGCTTGGAGAGCTGCTGCGAGAGGTACTCGGACTTCTCGACCGACGTCGTACCGACGAGGATCGGCTGGCCCTTCTCGTGCTTCTCGACGATGTCGTCGACGACCGCCTCGAACTTCGCGACCTCGGTGCGGTAGATCAGGTCGGACTGGTCCATGCGGACCATCGGCCGGTTGGTCGGGATCGGGACGACGCCCAGCTTGTAGATCTGGTGGAACTCGGCGGCCTCGGTCATCGCCGTACCGGTCATGCCGGAGAGGCCCGGCATTTCCTTCTCCTGCTGGTCGTGGCGCTTGTAGAGGCGGAAGAAGTTCTGCAGGGTGATCGTCGCGAGCGTCTGGTTCTCGTCCTTGATGTCCACCCCTTCCTTCGCCTCGATCGCCTGGTGCATGCCCTCGTTGTAGCGGCGGCCGGCGAGGATACGGCCGGTGTGCTCGTCGACGATCATGACTTCGCCGTCGATGACGACGTAGTCCTTGTCCTTCTTGAACAGTTCCTTGGCCTTGATGGCGTTGTTCAGGTAACCGACGAGGGGGGTGTTCACCGACTCGTAGAGGTTGTCGATGCCCAGCCAGTCCTCGACCTTGGCGACACCGGGCTCGTGGATGGCGACGGTGCGCTTCTTCTCGTCGACCTCGTAGTCACCGGTCTCCTCGATGCCCTTGAGGGGGTTGCCGGGCTCGCCCTTCTTGAGGCGGGTGACCAGCTTGGCGAAGTCGCCGTACCACTTGGTCGCCTGGTCGGCCGGGCCGGAGATGATCAGCGGCGTACGGGCCTCGTCGACGAGGATGGAGTCGACCTCGTCGACGATCGCGAAGTTGTGGCCGCGCTGGACGAGTTCGTCCTGGGCCCACGCCATGTTGTCGCGCAGGTAGTCGAAGCCGAACTCGTTGTTCGTGCCGTACGTGATGTCGCACGCGTACTGCTCACGACGCTGGGCCGGGGTCATGTTGGCGAGGATGCAGCCGACCTCCAGCCCGAGGAACTTGTGGACGCGGCCCATCATTTCGGAGTCGCGCTCGGCCAGGTAGTCGTTGACCGTGATGAGGTGGACGCCCTTGCCGGAAAGGGCGTTCAGGTACGCGGGCAGGGTGCCGACGAGCGTCTTGCCCTCACCGGTCTTCATCTCCGCGACATAGCCGAGGTGCAGCGCGGCGCCGCCCATCATCTGCACGTCGTAGTGACGCTGGCCAAGGACGCGCTTGGCCGCCTCACGGACGGTGGCGAACGCCTCGGGCAGCAGGTCGTCGAGGCTTTCGCCGTCGGCGTACCGCTGCTTGTACTCATCGGTGAGGGCCCTCAGCTCGGCGTCGGAGAGGTCGACGAAGTCCTCTTCGATGGAGTTGACCTGGTCCGCGATGCGGTGCAGCTTGCGCAGGATCTTGCCTTCGCCTGCACGCATGATCTTCGAGAGGACGGACACGGGGGTTTGTCTCCTTGCCGGTCGGGCCTGGGACGGTCGGTTTCAATGACAGATTCAAATCACAGCTTGAGCAACGGCCATCGTAAGCGAGGACCACACCACGTCGGGAGGTCTGCCTGCGACAGCCACCAGGACAACGGACAGGTGCCGCCGAAGGTGCCGCGTCAGCGCGGCGAAAAGTAACGAACTGCTCACTCACCGCAAAGGAATGGCGCCCTTACGGCTCCCCGAGCAGAATCAGCCGATGGACCCCGTCACCCTGACCACCGACCGTCTCGTCCTGCGCGCCGTGGGGGTGGAGGACACCGACGCCGTGTTCGACGCCGTCCAGGACCCCGACATCCAGCGGTGGACCACGATCCCGTCCCCGTACCTGCGCGAGCACGCGACGGGCTTCACGGACCAGATGGTGCCCGAGGGCTGGGCCGACGGCTCCGCCTTCACCTTCGGGGTCTTCCTGCCCTCCGGGGAACTGGTGGCCATGGTCGCCATCACCATGCGGTCCCTCGGGGTCGGCGAGATCGGTTTCTGGGCGGCCAAGGAGCACCGGGGCGCCGGTTACGTCACCGAGGCCTCCGTCGCCGTGTCGCGCTGGGCCTTCACGGATGTGTCCGTCGACCGGGTCGAATGGCGTGCCGAGGTCGGCAACAGCGGCTCCCGCGCGGTGGCCGAGAAGGCCGGCTTCACCATCGAGGGCACCCTCCGTTCCGCGATCAACAACAAGGGCGTCCGCCGGGACTGCTGGGTCGGCTCCCTGCTCCCCTCGGACCTGGGCCTGCCGTCGACGGCCCCCTACCTGCCGGCCCGCTGACGCACGCTCGCCGGAGCGGGGCCCGGTTGTCAGTGGCACGGCCTACCGTGAGGACATGACGAGTCTCCCGCGTCCCCTCACCGAACTCTCCGCGGACGAAGCCCGCCGCATCGTGCTGCGGGCTCAGGGCTTCCTGGGCGCCCCGGACCGCAGGGCGGGCGTCCGCGGGGTCCTGCGGCACCTCGGCGCGGTGCAGCTCGACACGATCTCCGTCCTCGCCCGCTCGCACGAACTCGTGCCGTACGCCCGGCTCGGCGCGGTCGGCCGCAAGACCGTCGAGCAGGCGTACTGGTCGTCGTCGGGCTCCGCCGACGCGCCCCCGGCACCGCACGCCTTCGAGTACTGGTCGCACGCGGCCTGCATCCTGCCCGTCGAGGAGTGGCCGCACTTCGCCTTCCGTCGCCGCGCCTACCGCGCCCGGCCGCACTGGAACCACGACCTGCCGGACGGCACGTACGACCAGGTCGTCAAGCAGCTCCGCGCCGAAGGCCCCCTCACGGCCACGGACTTGGGCGGCGCGAAGAAGACCAGCGAGTGGTGGGACTGGTCGGGCACCAAGGTCGCCGTCGAGCGCGCGCTGATGTACGGCGAGGTGGTCTGCGTGGAGCGGCGCGGCTGGAAGCGGGTGTACGACCTCGCGGAGCGCGCCGTCCCGGCGTCCCTCCTCCATGACGACCTGGACGACACGGAGTGCCTGCGCCGTCTCGTCCGGCTCGCGGGCCAGGCGCTCGGCGTCGGCACGCGCGCGGACATCGCCGACTACCACCGGCTCCGCGGCGAGCAGGTCGACGCGGTGATCGCGGACTCCGGTCTCGTCCCGGTGACGGTGGAGGGCTGGGGCAGGCCCGCGGGGGTGAAGGGCGGCGCCAAGGGGCTCGGCGCACGCCCCGCGGCCGACGCGTGGGCGGACCCGGTGGCGCTGGCGACGGTCCCGCGCGGTCGCCACCGTACGACGCTGCTGTCGCCCTTCGACTCCCTCATCTGGGAGCGGGCGCGCACGGAGCGGATCTTCGACTTCACGCACCGGCTGGAGGCGTACACGCCCAAGCTGAAGCGGATCCACGGCTACTTCGCCATGCCGGTCCTCGCCGGCGGCCGGCTGGTCGGGCGGGTGGACCCGGCCCGGGAGGGCAGCACGCTGGTCGCCAAGCAGGTCACCGTGGACGGTGTCCGGGCGGTGCCCGCCGTGGCCCAGGCCCTGGTGGAGGCCGCGAGCTGGGTGGACTGCACGGACGTGCGGGTCGAGCGGGTGGACGCGCCACAGCTCCGCGACGCCCTCGACACGGAGATCGCCGGGCTCCTCGGCTGACGCCTGCCAAGGGGGGGCCGGGGCCGGCCCGTCCGCCCCCGGGCGGGTCTCAGCGGATTTCGAGAATCTTCTCGCGCATCGCGTACACCACGGCTTCCATCCTGGAGTGCAGTTGCAGCTTCTCCAGGATGTTGCGGACGTGGTTCTTCACGGTGTTCTCGGAGATGAACAACTGCTTGGCGATATCACGGTTGTTCATCCCCGTCGCCACGAGTTTGAGGACTTCCAGCTCCCGCTCGGTGAGCCGGGGCGCGGGCACCAGTCGGCGCTCGTCGGTCCGCTGGATCATCGACTTGAACTCGGTCAGGAGTTTCGACGCCATGGAAGGGCTGATCTGCGACTGACCGTCCGCCACCGCGCGAATGGCCGTGGCCACCTCGTCCGTGGAGATCTCCTTGAGGAGATATCCGGTCGCGCCCGCCTTGATCGCGTCGTAGAGGTCGGCCTCCTCGTCGCTGATCGTCAACATGATGATCTTCGCGCTGGGGGCCACCTCCTTGATGGAGGTGCACGCCTCGATACCGCCGCGCTTGGGCATCCGTACGTCCATCAGCACGATGTCGGGCAGCAGGTCGGCGGCCTTGTCGACCGCCTCCGCCCCGTCGCCCGCCTCGCCGACGACCTGGATGTCCTCCTCGGCCGCGAGCACGATCTCCAGACCGCGGCGGAAGAGGGCGTGGTCGTCCACGACGAGGACCCTGATCGGCTCCTTGCGTGGAGAGCCCACGTCCGGGCCCGGGGTGACCACGCCGTGGTCGGCGTCCCGGTCACGCATCGGTCCGAAGCTGTCCGCCATCGTTCCTCCCCCTGAAGGCCGTGGCCTGTGTTTCCGTGCCATCGCCAACCCAAGGCAACGGCCCACCGGTTGGGCCGGTGCGGCCATGATTCCATGCCGGGACGGCAATGCGGTGTCGGAGCGGGGCACGAAGGGGTCGCACACCGGTGCCCCCGGGGGCGCACACGCGCTTCCAGGGGCACCGGATCGGCTGATCTGCTGCCGTGGGGCGGGGTCAGCCGCCGAGCGCACCGCCCGGCGCGTCCGCTTCGCCCTGGGCGACCATCGGGTCCGTGCTGAGGTGGATGACGCCGTAGTCGTAGGCGTGCCGTCGGTAGACGACACTGGGCTCCTTCGTCTCGGAGTCGACGAAGAGGTAGAAGTCGTGCCCGACCAGCTCCATTTCGTAGAGCGCCTGGTCGAGTGTCATCGCGGCGGCCACGTGGGTCTTCTCGCGGACGACACAGGGGCCTTCGCCCATGATCTCGAGGGAACCGATCTTCTTGGTCGGCACGGCGTCCTGGTCCCCTTCGTGGACGACGCTGCCGTTGCCGTTCAGGGTCGCGGCACCCGGGACGTGGTCGGCGACCTCGGCCGCCGGGATCCTGCCACTGCCACGTCGGGTGTAGCGCTTGTCGTGCTGCTTGCGCAGCCGGGCCTCAAGCTTGTCCGCGGCCAGGTCGAGTGCTGCATACGCGTCGCTCGCCGCCGCCTCCGCCCGGATCACCGGACCGCGGGAGTGGAGCGTGATCTCCACCCGGTCACAGCGGTCGGCCTGTCGGGGGTTGGGCTCCTTGGACACCTCGACGTCGAGGCTGATCACCTTGCCATCGAGCTTCTGGATCTTCTCCAGCTTCAGCTTCTCGGCCACGTGCTTGCGGAACCGCTCGGGCACCTCGGTCTTGCGGCCCTTGACGACGATGTCCACGCAGAACTCCGTTCCCGGATAGCCCCGCTCCATTGGCGGAGCATCTCCCTTTTGCACCAGGTCCCGGTGAGCACCGGAACCTCGGACTCGGTGACGTTCACCTCCTCCTCCCCCGAGGACAAGATCTCCACCCCACCGATGCGGGTGATTCGGAAAAACCCGCGGCACGGCATTCGGGTGCGCGAGGCCCGGCCTGCGCCATTGCCTCACAACCGAACATATCTCGCCCGGACGGATGACGTCACCCTCTACTGCGGCGTACCTCCGTTCAGGTGAATTGACCGGGTCATTACCTGCAACGATGCAAGTTCTCCGTCAGTTCCGGTTTATTTCGAAAGCGTCCGGTGGTGCGGCGACCACGGCCGAACAGACCATGTCACCGTGCGTCCCTCTGACCTGCCCTGTACCCACGATTCGCCCGTCCACTTCCGGTAGTTCCAGCCTCTCTCTCGCCGAGTGCACGCCCTCCGCCGCCGCCCGTGCCACGCGCAGCGCCCGCGCCGCCTCCGTCAACGAGGCACCCGTCGTCATCAGGTCGTCCACCAGCACCACCCGACCTCCCTCGGCCAGCAGCCGCGCGCCGCCGGCCACGACCTCCAGCGCACCGGCCAGATTGTCCAGCCGCTGCCGGGAGTTCAGCCCCGACTGGTCGGCCACCGGCCGCCGTTGCCGCAGGACACCGAGCACCCGCGCGGGCGTCCCCGTCCGTCGCAGCTCACCGGCCGCCGCGAGCGCGATCCGCCGCGCCGGATCGTGTCCACGGGCCCGGACCGCCCGCCGCGCCGACGGCACGGGCACCAAGAGGACGGGCCTGTCCGCCGGCCCCGTCCTGCGGGCGCCCTCGCCACCGTGTTCCTGCCACTCCCGCTCGCACCCCGCTTCGCCTTTCCCGTGCCTCAGCCACCCCTGGGAAGCCACGGGCCGCCCGGCCGGACCGGGACGTCGCACCGCCTCCAGAGCGGCCCGCACAGCCCCGGCCAGAGCCGCGCCCAGTGGCGCCGCCAGGGCCAGCGCGCCGCGCTCCTTGTGAGCGAGCAGCGCCGCCCGCACCTCGTCCGCGTAGGGGGCGGCCGCGTGCACCGGCGGCAGCCCGGCCGGTTCCGGCACCGGCCGCACCCGGCACGGCGCGGCCCCGATCAGGACGGCACGGCACTCGGCACAGAGCACCGCGCGAGGCCTTCCGCAGCCTCCGCACTCAGCCGGCAGCACCAGATCCGTGAGGTCCTGCCACCACCCCCGCATGGCCACCACTGTGCCAACGCCCGGCCCGCTCGGCCACCCCTGTGGACAACTGCCTGTGGACAACTCCGCGGCCCGTTCGTGCCCGGCTATGACGGAGGGGACTGGAGGGACGCGCGCACGCCGCGCGGACAGCCCCAGGGACGCCGGCGGACGGACCTGGAGCACCGGAGGACAGCCCCGGAACGCCGGCGGGCCCGCCCGGAGAACCGGACGGGCCCACTCCCGAGAACCTCGCCGACTAGCCGGGATAGATCGGTGCCGTTCCGTCCTGGACGATCTTCTGCCACTGCTCGCCCGCCGACAGCCGCACGATCCCGTCCGTCTCCGACTGCGCCATCAGCGGCAGCGTCTCGTCCTCGGACGCGGCGATCTCCTTGACGTTGGCGAGCGCGGACGGCGCGGTGGCCGGCGGGGTGGACCCGTCGACCTGGACGTAGCGCATCTGCTGCACACCGCCCTTCTCGCTGCCGACCACCACGAGCCGGCTGTCACCGGCCCAGGACATGGCCGTGACCTCCTCCAGCTGGGGAGCCACGGCGCGCGTGCTGACGACGTCGGCGCCGACCGGCTCGTCCCCCGTGGACCGGTCGATGCGCCCGATCTGCAGCGAGCTCTTGCCGTCCTTCTCCACGATCAGCGCGATCCGCACCCCGTCGGCGGCCACCCGCACCGCCTCGATGCGCCCGTCGACCAACGGCGTCTGGACGACGACGGGCTCGCCCGCACCCTTGCGCAGCAACAGCAGGCGAGGCTTCTTCGGGTCGCGGTCGGCCACCCACAGGTCGCCCCGCGCGTCCCAGCTGGGCGTCGTCAACCGGTCGGCCGGGGTACTGCCCTGGCTGCGCAGCACCGGCTCGCCGAGCGAACCGCCCGACACCAGCGACCCGACGTACAGGTTCCGGCCGTCGGCGGACACCCCGGCAGCGGTGGTCTCGTCCCGTGACACCGCGGCCGCCCGCAGCTTCTTGACACCCTCGCCGAGCGCCCCCGGCACCGGCTCGGGCTTCTTGTCGCGGTCGCCGCCGTCCATCCGCACGAGGCGCTGCTCGTGGTCGATGAAGTACTGGTCCTCCGACTGCCGGCCCGTCCCGTGCGAGGCGACTCCCGCGGCCTGTCCCTTCGTCTGCACGCACAGCTGCGAGCCGTCCGACCTCTGCAGCTCCACCTCCTCGACGCCGGTCGGCGTCAGGTTCGTCAGCGTGAGCAGGAGTTGGGCGGCCATCCGTTCGCACTGGGCGTTCCCGACGTGGTCGGCCTCGCCGTTCAGCGGCACCGTCACCCTGTTGCGGTCGTCGGTCGACAGGGAGGTGTCGGCGCTCTTCAGGTCCGTGCCCGTGGGGAAGCTCGACGTGACCTCCGGGTCCAGCCACTTCGTGGGCCCCCGCAGCAGCGCCCGCACGATCTGAGTCATCGGGTCCACCTGCGCGCGCACGTAGACGGGGTCCGCGACCGTCGCCAGCGGCCGGCCGGCCCCGGAGGTGCCGTTCGACGCGTAGTAGTACTTGTTGACGGAGACGTAGTTGCGCTGGAAGTCGGACGAGCCCATGACCACGCCCTGCGGCAGGGCGTCGATGCGCCACTGCTTGTTCTTCAGCTTCGTCAGGCGCACCGACTCGTTGTACGAGCCGGCCGCCGGTTCGTAGGCGTGCCGTTCGTCCACGCCGGCGACCTTGCTGCCGTTCAGCCGGAACCGGACGTCACGCGTGCCGTCCTTCGTGTCCGTCGGCACCATCACCGGGTCCGGCGCGTCGTCGAGCACAGTGGTGGAGTCGTACGGGTCCCACGTCTTGCGGGCGCCGTCCGTGAGGTACTTGCCGGCCGTCTCGTAGTTCGCGTCGTCACTCGTGAGCGCCTCCAGGAAGCCCTGGACGATCTCGTCCGCCGAGGCGCCGGAACGCGGCGGGATGGCGTAGACGCGGACCTGGGAGTCCTGTCGCGGTGTGGACTCCACCTGCCGCAGATCTCCGCTGTCCGGCATCGACGCGCACCCTGCCAGCAGCAGGGCCCCACAGCTCGCGTACGCCATGACGCGCACCGGACGGCGTCCGCGGACGCCGCTCCCCCCGCGGTCAGCGCCCACGGAATACCTCCCCATGTCCGAGCTCCTCCGACGTCCCGCCGTCCCGCCCCGGCTCCGGCTCCGGCTCCGGCTCCGGCCCGGCCTGCCGACTGTCCTGCTCCGAGCCGGCCTGTTCACGGCCGCCCCCGGACGTCTCTTCCTGGCGTCTCAGGGACCCGGTGGGCCGGGGCACCACGCGCGAGCCGTTGCCCGGCAGCGCCGTCGGGTCGGCCGTCGGTGACCCGGCCGGGCGGGGCGCTATGGGCCCCCGCTGCGGCGTGGTCCCGCCCACCGGCTGCTGCACGGGCACCGTGGCGAGCTTGGCACCACCGCCGTGCGGCAGGCCGGCGTCGTCGAGTCCGCGGTTGCGTCGCGAGTCCTTGGGCTCCAGCGGTATCGGCGATCCCCGGAGCGACTCGTCGGCCGTCCGCGGCAGGGTCAGCCGGAACTGCGAACCGCCGCCCGGCTCGCCCCAGGCCTGCAGCCAGCCGCCGTGCAGCCGCGCGTCCTCCAGGGCGATCGACAGCCCGAGGCCGGTACCGCCGGTGGTGCGCGCGCGTGCCGGGTCGGCCCGCCAGAAGCGGCTGAAGACCCGGGTCGCCTCGCCGGGCTTGAGCCCGACGCCGTAGTCACGGACGGCGATCGCGACCGCTCCGCCCGCCGCGGCGAGCTTGACGACGACATCCTTGCCCTCGCCGTGCTCCACGGCGTTGACCACGAGGTTGCGCAGCACGCGCTCGACCCGCCGGGCGTCCGCCTCGGCTATCAGCGGCTGCTGGTCACCGACGACCCGTATGTGGGTGCCCTTGCGCTCGGCGAGCGGCTCGGCTCCGCCGACCACCCGTCGGACGACGTCCCTGAGGTCGATCGCGTCGGCCTCCAGGGCCGCCGCGCCCGCGTCGAACCGGCTGATCTCCAGCAGGTCGGCGAGCAGCGTCTCGAAGCGGTCCAGCTGGTCGGCGAGCAGTTCGGCCGACCGCGCGGTCATCGGGTCGAAGTCCTCGCGGGCGTCGTGGATGACGTCGGCCGCCATCCGGACGGTCGTCAGCGGCGTCCGCAGCTCGTGCGACACGTCGGAGACGAACCGGCGCTGCATCCGCGACAGGTCCTCCAGCTGCTGGATCTTCAGCTGGAGGTTCTGCGCCATCTTGTTGAAGGCCTCGCCGAGCCGCGCGATGTCGTCCTCGCCGGTGACCTTCATCCGTTCCTGGAGGCGTCCGGCGGAGAGCCGTTCGGCGATCCCGGCCGCCATCCGCACCGGTGTGACGACCTGGCGCACCACGAGCCAGGCGATGGCCCCGAGGAGGACCACGACGAAGAGCCCGGCCGTCGCGAGGGTCCCCTTGACCAGGCTCAGCGACTTCTCCTCCTGCGTCAGCGGGAAGAGGTAGTACAGCTGGTACGCGTCGCCGTTGGGGTCGCTCAGCTGTTTGCCGATGACCAGAGCGGGCTGGGACGCGCGGCCGTCCTTGTAGACGACCCGGGTGTAGCTCTGCTGGGCGGCACTGCTGCTGTCGATCCGGGCGCGCAGGTTCTCCGGCACGCTCACCGTGGGGTCGACGCGCCCCGAACCGCGCGGTGCGAGCCCCGCGCCGTTGTCGCCCGAGGGGGTGGAGTTGAGGGTGACGACGTCGAACGCGCCCTGGCCACCGCTGGACAGGGACACGATGAGATCGGTCATCCACTGGCTGACGTTCTTCGACGACCGGCCGGTCGCGGCCACACCGTCGTCGCCGTTCGCCGTCACCGTCGAGTCGGCCCCGCGCTTGGCCGCCGCGAAACCGCCGGTGGCCTGGCTCTGCGAGGCCTTCACCTTGGCGTCGAGCAGGCCGTTGCGGACCTGCCCGATCACGACGAAGCCGAGCAGCAGCACGACGCCGAGCGACATCAGCAGCGTCGTCACGACGATCTTGAGCTGGATGTTGCGCCGCCACAGCCGCATCACGGGCAGCAGCGGACGGCGCACCCAGCGCATGAGGAGCCGTAGGACCGGGCTGCCCTGGACTCCGCCCTGGAGCAGCCCGCCCTCGAACAGGCGTCCCCAGAGGGAGCCCGTCATCTTCCGGCCGACAGGCCGCCCCGTACGTTCCCCCTGCTCAGCGGGCGCCGAAGCGGCACTGTCACGGGTCATGTCAGCTCGGTCCTGCCTTGTAACCGACGCCACGGACGGTCACCACGATCTCGGGCCGCTCCGGGTCCTTCTCGACCTTGGAGCGCAGCCGCTGGACATGGACGTTGACCAGCCGGGTGTCCGCCGCGTGTCGGTATCCCCACACCTGCTCCAGCAGGACCTCACGCGTGAACACCTGCCACGGCTTGCGGGCCAGTGCGACCAGCAGGTCGAACTCCAGCGGCGTCAGCGCGATCGACAGGCCCTCCCGTTTCACGGAGTGACCGGCGACGTCGATGACGAGGTCACCGATGGAGAGCTGTTCGGGTGCCGGCTCCTCCGAACGGCGCAGCCGCGCCCTGATCCGCGCCACCAGCTCCTTTGGCTTGAACGGCTTCACGATGTAGTCGTCGGCGCCCGACTCGAGGCCGACCACGACATCGACGGTGTCGCTCTTCGCCGTGAGCATCACGATCGGCACCCCGGACTCCGCCCTGATCAGGCGGCACACCTCGATACCGTCCCGTCCGGGCAGCATCAGGTCCAGGAGCACCAGATCAGGCTTGGTCTCGCGGAAAGCGGCCAGCGCCTTGTCGCCGTCGGCTACGAAAGACGGCTCAAAACCTTCACCACGCAACACGATGCCGAGCATCTCGGCCAGTGCGGTGTCGTCATCGACGACAAGGACTCGTCCCTTCATAAACGACATCATCCCATTAACTAAATCGTTACCTGGCGTGACAAGTCACACAGCTCGGCGAGAGCCTCAGCCGTCACGGGCGACACAACGCCCTCTTCGGTGACGATCGCCGTGATCAACTCCGGCGGCGTCACGTCGAACGCCGGGTTGTACGCCTGGGTCCCCAGGGGTGCCACAGGTATACCGCCTCCCGACTCCGCGCCCGCCATCGGCACCTGCGGAGCTGTGATCTCCGTCACTTCATGACCCGGTCGCTGCTCGACCTCGATGGACGCCCCGTCCGGCGTGTCCGGGTCGATCGACGTCACCGGCGCCACCACGATGAACGGCACGTGGTGGTACTTGGCCAGCACCGCGAGCGGATAGGTCCCCACCTTGTTCGCCACCGAACCGTCGGCCGCGATCCGGTCGGCCCCGACCAGCACCGCGTCCACCTCTCCGGACGCGAACAACGAGCCGGCCGCGCTGTCCGTCAGCAGCGTGTACGCCATGCCGTTGCGCGCGGCCTCGTACGCCGTCAGGCGGGCGCCCTGCAGCAGCGGCCGCGTCTCGTCGACCCAGAGCCGCCGCAACTGCCCGGCCCGGTGCGCCGCGAGCGCCACGGCGAACGCCGTTCCCTCGCCGCCCGACACCAGGGCCCCGGTGTTGCAGTGCGTGAGCACCCGGTGCCCGCCGCCCGGCAACAGCTCGTCGAGCAGCGCCAGACCGCGCCCGGCCATGCGCGCGCTGGCCTCGGCGTCCTCCCGGTGCAGCGCCCGCGCCGCGGTCAGCGCCGCCGCCGCGGCCGCCTCCTGGTCGCCGCCGGCGGACAACGCGGCCTGGTGCGCCTCCTGCGCCCTGCGGACACCGGCGGACAGGTTCACCGCGGTGGGCCGGGCCCCGGCCAGGTCCCGGGCCGCGTCCCCGACGTCGAAGCCGCGTACGGCGGCGAGCGCGACGCCGTACGCACCGGCGATCCCCAGCAGGGGTGCCCCGCGCACGGCGAGCGTCCGGATCGCCTCCACCAGCGCGGGGGCGTCCGTGCACACCAGCTCGACCTCTTCGGCCGGCAGCCTGGTCTGGTCGAGAAGGACCACGACAGGTCCTTCGGGCGGCTCGTGCCAGCGGATCGCGGGTATCTCCGTCGGCCCGCTGTCCTCGCGGGATTGCGCGTAGTGATCAGCCATCCGCCCAGTCTGCCCCGTACCCGGCGGACAATTGAAGGTGTCCAGCTCATACAGGGGCCGGTCACCTGCCGGGCGGGCCGTGGCACGATGGCTGCCAACCTGCCGCCGCGACCGCGGAACGGGCACCGTGAAGGAGCGACGATGAACGACACTCCGGGCTGGGCGTCGCCCGGATCCGCCCCCTCCGACGGACAGGAGCCGGACTCCACCGGCACCCCGCAGCCCACGGAGCAGCCCACGGACCCGGCCGGTGCGAACCAGCCCCAGCAGCCTCCGAAGTGGTCCAAGGAGCAGCCCCCTCCCGCCCAGTGGTCGGCCCCCGGCCCGCAGGTACCCGCCCAGACCCCGCCTCCGCCCGCGCCCGGCCCGGGCTGGGGCGGCCAGTACCCCGGCGGTCAGCCCGGCCCCGGAGCACCCGGCGGCTGGGGAGCACCCGGTCACGGCTACGGCGGCCCCGGTGGCCCCGCCGGCTGGGGCGGCAACTGGGGCGGTCCGCCGCCCGCCGCGAAGCCCGGCGTGATCCCGCTGCGCCCCCTCGGCGTCGGCGAGATCCTCGACGGCGCCGTCTCCACGATGCGCACCTACTGGCGCACCGTGCTGGGCATCTCGCTGACCGTCGCCGTGATCACGGAGATCGCGGTCATCCTGCTCCAGGGCTTCTTCCTGAACGACACCGAGGGCTCCGACGCCCTCAGCGACCCGACCGCCACCGTCGGCGAGCTGACCCGGGCCCTCGGCGACACGATGCTCAGCTCCGGCGTCGTCCTGCTCATCACCCTGCTCGGCACCATCGTCGCCACGGCCCTGCTCACCTCGGTCACCAGCCGCGCGGTGCTCGGCAAACCGGTCACCACCGGCGAGGCCTGGCGGGACGCCCGACCCCAGCTGCTGCGCCTGTCCGGACTGACCCTGCTGCTGCCCGTCATCGCCCTCCTGATCGTCGGCGTCGGAACGCTGCCCGGCGTGCTCGTCGGCGTGGCCGGCTCGGGTGACGCCGGCGCCGCACTCGCCGTCCTCGGCGGCCTCGCCGCGGCCGTCGTCGCCATCTGGCTGATGGTGCGCTTCTCGCTCTCCTCGCCCGCCCTGATGCTGGAGAAGCAGGGCATCGTGAAGTCGATGAGCCGCTCCGCGAAGCTCGTCCGCGGCTCCTGGTGGCGCGTCTTCGGCATCCAACTGCTGGCCACGATCATCGCCAACATCGTCGCGTCGATCGTCGTCATCCCCTTCGCCCTCCTCGCGGCGGCCCTGAGCGGCGACGGTTTCAGCGGCCTGCTCGACGGCAGCGGCGGCGACATCGGCTGGACGTTTTTGATCATCAGCGGCATCGGCTCGGTGATCGGCTCCATGCTCACCCTCCCGATCAGCGCGGGCGTCACCGTGCTCCTGTACATCGACCAGCGCATCCGCCGCGAGGCCCTCGACCTCGACCTGGCCCGCGCCGCCGGCGTGCCCGACTACGGCACCGAGCCCTCCGGCACCACACCGGGGAGCTGATGCGGTGAACGGGGCGGGGGGAGCCTTCACAGCAGTGCTCGCAGGACCACACACCGGTGCCACAGCCGTGCTCGCACTGGCCCGCGGCGACGCGCCACCGGTGACGACACCGCGCGACCCCGCACGGGAGGCGGCTCGACGCGAGCTGTCCAAGCGGATGTACCACGAGAACGACCCGGGCCTGATCCAGCGCGCCCTGAACGCCTTCTGGGACTGGGTCGACAAGCTGTTCGGCGCCGCCTCCACCGCGACACCCGGCGGAGCGCTCGGCCTCGTCGTCATCGTCCTCGCCGTACTGGCGGTCCTGGGCGCCCTCTGGTGGCGCCTCGGAACCCCGCACCGCACGCCCGTCCCGTCCGCCACCCTGTTCGACGACCGCCCGAGAAGCGCCGCGGAACACCGCGCCGCGGCCGAGGCCCACGCAGCCCAGGGCCACTGGAACCAGGCCGTCCAGGAACGCATGCGCGCCGTCGTCCGCTCCCTGGAGGAACGCGCCCTGCTCGACCCACGCCCCGGCCGCACCGCCGACGAGGCGGCCGCGGAGGCGAGCCGGACGCTGCCGGACCACACCGACCGACTGCGCGCGGCCGCACGGGACTTCGACGACGTCACGTACGGCGGCCGCACCGGCGACCGGCGCGCGTACCAGCACCTCACCGAACTGGACCGCGACCTGGAGCGCGCCAGGCCCGTCCTCACGAACAGCGCCCACAGCGACCAGAACACGACCGCGACCACCCGCCAGGGCGCCGCCTCATGACCGAGGCCACGCTCACCTCCACCCCCACCTCGGCCTCGCCCACCGCCCGCCAGGTGTGGACCCGCACGCGCGGAGTCGTCCTCGCCCTCGTCGTCCTCCTGGTCGCCGCCGTCGTGATCGCCCTGGTCCGCTCGGACGCCCGGCACGGCCGCCTCGACCCACGCTCCGCCGACCCCCTCGGCAGCCGGGCCGTCACCGAACTCCTCGCCGACCAGGGCGTCTCCACCCGCGTGGTCAGCACCCTCGGCCAGGCCCGCGCCGCCGCCGGCCCCGACACCACCCTGCTGATCGCCGCCCCGGACCTCCTGACCGAACGTCAGCAGACCCTTCTGCACACGGCGACGGCGAACTCCGACGGCCGTACCGTCCTGATCGCCCCGGGCCGACCCTCCGTCGGCACCCTCGCCCCCGGCGTGTCCGCCGACCCCGCCGTCAGCTTCGACTCGACGCTCTCCCCCGACTGCACGCTTCCCGCCGCCCGGCGAGCGGGCGGCGCCGACACCGGAGGCGTCCGCTACACCACCACCGCCCGCGACGCCGACGCCTGCTACCCCAGCGACGGACGGCCCACGCTGCTGCGCCTCCCCGCCCGCTCGGGAAGCGGCGACACCGTCGTCCTCGGCGCCCCCGACATCCTCTACAACGAACGCCTCGACGAGCAGGGCAACGCCTCGCTCGCCCTCCAACTCCTCGGCTCCCGCTCCCACCTGGTCTGGTACCTCCCCTCGCTCTCCGACATCTCGGCCACCGACGCGGGCGACCGGAGCTTCTTCGACCTGCTCCCCTCGGGCTGGCTCTGGGGCACACTCCAGCTCTTCGTCGCGGCAGCCCTGGCCGCCCTGTGGCGCGCACGCCGACTGGGCCCCCTCGTACCCGAACGACTCCCCGTGGCGATCCGGGCCTCCGAAACCGCCGAAGGCCGCGCCCGCCTCTACCGCAAGGCCAACGCCCGCGACCGAGCGGCCACCGCTCTGCGCTCCACCACCCGCACCCGCCTCGCCCCCCTCGTCGGCGTCCCCCCGGCCCAGGCACACACGCCCGAGGCCCTGCTCCCCGCTCTGTCCGCCCACCTCGACGGCGACGGCCAGGCCCTGCACCAACTCCTCTTCGGGCCGCCGCCGCACGACGACGCAGCCCTCATCTCCCTCGCCGACCAACTCGACGCCCTCGCAAGAGAGGTACGCCATTCATGATGGACCCGACCACTGACAACGCCGGATACGCCGGACATTCCGGGGATGCGAGCACCGCCCGCGCGTCCCTGGAGTCCCTGCGCGCCGAGATCGCCAAAGCCGTGGTCGGCCAGGACCCCGCCGTGACCGGCCTCGTCGTCGCCCTCCTCTGCCGCGGACACGTCCTCCTCGAAGGCGTCCCCGGAGTGGCCAAGACACTGCTCGTGCGCGCTCTGGCATCCGCACTCGAACTCGACACCAAGCGCGTCCAGTTCACTCCCGACCTGATGCCGAGCGACATCACCGGCTCCCTCGTCTACGACGCCCGCACCGCCGAGTTCTCCTTCCAGCCCGGCCCGGTCTTCACCAACCTGCTGCTGGCCGACGAGATCAACCGCACGCCCCCGAAGACCCAGGCGTCCCTGTTGGAAGCCATGGAGGAACGCCAGGTCACGGTCGACGGCACCCCCCGGCCGCTCCCCGAGCCCTTCCTCGTCGCCGCGACCCAGAACCCCGTCGAGTACGAGGGCACGTATCCCCTCCCCGAAGCCCAACTGGACCGCTTCCTGCTGAAGCTGACGATCCCTCTGCCCACCCGGCAGGACGAGATCGCCGTCCTCACCCGGCACACCGACGGCTTCGACCCCCGCGACCTGCGCGCCGCCGGCCTGCGCCCCGTCGCCGGCCCCGCCGACCTCGAGGCCGCCCGCGCCGCCGTCGCCAAGACGGCGGTCTCCCCGGAGATCACCGGCTACGTCGTCGACATCTGCCGCGCCACCCGCGAGTCGCCCTCCCTCTCGCTCGGCGTCTCACCGCGCGGCGCGACCGCCCTCCTCGCCACCGCCCGCGCCTGGGCCTGGCTGACCGGCCGCGACTACGTCATCCCCGACGACGTGAAGGCCCTCGCCCTCCCCACGCTCCGCCACCGCGTCCAACTCCGCCCCGAAGCGGAGATGGAGGGCGTGACGACCGACTCCGTCATCACCGCGATCCTCACCCACGTCCCCGTCCCCCGCTGATGGCGTTCACCGGACGCGCCGCTCTCCTCGCGGCTCTCGGCGCACTCCCCGTCGGCATCTGGGAACCGAGTTGGACGGGCATCCTCGCGGTGAACGCCCCGCTGGCCCTGGCCTGTGCCTGCGACGCCGCCCTCGCGGCCCCCGTACGGCGCCTCGGCCTGACCCGCTCCGGCGCCACCTCGGTACGCCTCGGTGAATCGACGGACGTCACCCTCACCGTCACCAATCCCTCGGGCCGCCCCCTGCGCGCGCACCTGCGGGACGCCTGGCCGCCGAGCAGTTGGGAGCCGGGCACCGAGGTCGCGTCCTCCCGGCACCACCTGACCGTGCCCGCCGGCGAACGCCGCCGTGTGACGACCCGTCTGCGCCCCACGCGCCGCGGCGACCGCCAGGCGGACCGCGTCACCATCCGCTCGTACGGCCCCCTGGGCCTCTTCGCCCGCCAGGGCACCCACAAGGTCCCCTGGTCCGTCCGCGTCCTGCCCCCCTTCACCAGCCGCAAGCACCTCCCCTCCAAACTGGCCCGCCTCCGCGAACTGGACGGCCGCACCAGCGTGCTGACCCGCGGTGAGGGAACCGAGTTCGACAGCCTGCGCGAGTACGTTCCCGGCGACGACACCCGTTCCATCGACTGGCGCGCGACAGCCCGCCAGACCACGGTCGCCGTACGTACCTGGCGCCCCGAGCGCGACCGGCACATCCTCCTGGTCCTGGACACCGGCCGCACCTCGGCGGGCCGCGTCGGCGACGCCCCCCGCCTGGACGCGTCGATGGACGCCGCTCTGCTGCTCGCCGCCCTGGCCTCCCGCGCCGGTGACCGCGTCGACCTTCTCGCCTACGACCGCCGCGTCCGCGCCCTCGTTCAGGGCCGCGCGGCCGGCGACGTCCTCCCATCGCTCGTCAACGCGATGGCAGGCCTCGAACCCGAGCTGGTCGAAACGGACGCCCGCGGCCTGGCCGCCATCGCTCTTCGCACGGCTCCCCGCCGCTCCCTGATCGTCCTCCTGACGAGCCTCGACGCGGCGCCCGTCGAGGAGGGCCTGCTCCCCGTCCTCTCCGGTCTCACCCAGCGCCATACGGTTCTGGTGGCGTCGGTCGCCGATCCGTACATCGCCCGCATGGCGAAGGCCCGGGGAAACACGGACGCGGTCTACCAGGCAGCGGCGGCGGCACAGGCGCAGTCAGAACGGCATCGCACGGCCGAACAGTTGCGACGCCGCGGCGTCACCGTCGTCGACGCGACCCCGGACGATCTGGCCCCGGCCCTGGCAGACGCCTACCTCGCCCTGAAAGCCGCGGGCCGACTGTAGGTGCCGGCGGAAGTCGGACAACAAAAAAGAGGGGCGGTCTCCTTTCGGAAACCGCCCCTCGATCATTGTCTCGGAACGCAGAAAACCCCCGTACCGGTATCCCCGGTACGGGGGTTTTCTCAAAAATAGTTCGGCGGCGTCCTACTCTCCCACAGGGTCCCCCCTGCAGTACCATCGGCGCTGTGAGGCTTAGCTTCCGGGTTC
>NZ_JBEZHO010000080.1:0-29193 GCF_040650615.1 Streptomyces sp. NPDC048643 | reverse complement strand
CGAGGGTGAAGGTGAGGCCCGCCAAGAAGCCAGTGAGCACATCAGCATGGCGGGTGGCGATGGCGCCGACGAGCCAGGTGGCCGGGACGGGGGCCCTTGTACGTACTGCTCGGTGCCGGTGCCGGTGCCGGTGCCGGTGCCGGTGCCGGTGCGGCTACGGCAGCGCCAGCATCCGCTCCAGCGCCAGCTTCGCGAACGCCTCGGTCTCCTTGTCGACCTCGATCCGGTTGACGAGGTTGCCCTCGGCGAGGGACTCCAGGGTCCACACGAGGTGCGGCAGGTCGATGCGGTTCATCGTCGAGCAGAAGCAGACCGTCTTGTCGAGGAAGACGATCTCCTTGCCCTCGGGCGCGAAGCGCTTCGCGAGACGCCGCACGAGGTTCAGCTCGGTGCCGATCGCCCACTTCGAGCCGGCCGGGGCCGCCTCCAGGGCCTTGATGATGTACTCCGTGGAGCCGACGTAGTCCGCCGCCGCGACGACCTCGTGCCGGCACTCGGGGTGCACGAGGACGTTGACGCCGGGGATGCGCTCACGGACGTCGTTCACCGAATCCAGGCTGAAGCGCCCGTGCACGGAGCAGTGGCCGCGCCACAGGATCATCTTCGCGTCGCGCAGCTGCTCCGTGGTGAGGCCGCCGTTGGGCTTGTGCGGGTTGTAGAGCACGCAGTCGTCCAGGGACATGCCCATGTCGCGGACGGCGGTGTTGCGGCCGAGGTGCTGGTCGGGCAGGAAGAGCACCTTCGAACCCTGCTCGAAGGCCCACTCCAGGGCCCGCTCGGCGTTCGACGACGTGCAGATCGTGCCGCCGTGCTTGCCGGTGAACGCCTTGATGTCGGCGGACGAGTTCATGTACGAGACGGGCACGACCTGCTCGGCTATGCCGGCCTCGGTCAGCACGTCCCAGCACTCGGCGACCTGTTCGGCGGTGGCCATGTCGGCCATCGAGCAGCCCGCGGCGAGGTCCGGGAGGACGACCTTCTGGTCGTCGCCGGTGAGGATGTCCGCGGACTCGGCCATGAAGTGCACGCCGCAGAACACGATGTACTCGGCCTCCGGGCGGGCCGCCGCGTCCCGGGCCAGCTTGAAGGAGTCACCGGTCACGTCCGCGAACTGGATGACCTCGTCGCGCTGGTAGTGGTGGCCGAGCACGAAGACCTTGTCGCCGAGCTTCTCCTTCGCCGCGCGGGCGCGCTCGACGAGGTCCGGGTCGGACGGCGAGGGCAGGTCGCCGGGGCACTCGACGCCGCGCTCGCTCCTCGGGTCGGCCTCGCGGCCGAGCAGCAGCAGGGCGAGGGGCGTCGGCTGTACGTCGAGATCCTGGGTCTGGGCGGTGGTCACGACACGCACCCTTTCTGTTCTGCGGCTCGCCGGGCCCGTAAGGGAGCGGGCCGGCGGAACGATGCCTTTTCGTCGAATTGACGTTATCTATCATAACCGCTTCACGTCATGTTGACGATGTCCATAGCGTCCATGTGACGTGAATCCCGATCGCCGCTCCGGCGGGGTGGCCCGGGTGTGCGTGGGGTTGTCCACAGGCCGTGGCCCGTGCGCGGGCGTGTGTGCGAGCATGAACGGAGAAGGCAAAGACACGCACACGGCCCGGAATGAATCCGCGGCCCCGCCGGTTGCAATCGTCGGCAAGCAGTCTCCGTACAACCCGGGAGAGAAGCAGATGTCCGTATCGGACGAGACCACCACCGTGAGCGACGGCATCATCCTGTCCGACGCCGCCGCGGGCAAGGTCAAGGCCCTGCTCGACCAGGAAGGCCGTGAGGACCTGGCGCTGCGCGTCGCCGTTCAGCCCGGCGGCTGCTCCGGTCTGCGGTATCAGCTGTTCTTCGACGAGCGCTCCCTCGACGGCGACGTCGTGAAGGACTTCGGCGGCGTCAAGGTCGTCACCGACCGTATGAGCGCTCCGTACCTCGGCGGCGCCTCGATCGACTTCGTGGACACCATCGAGAAGCAGGGCTTCACGATCGACAACCCGAACGCGACCGGCTCCTGCGCCTGCGGCGACTCCTTCAGCTAGGACGGCACGGCCCGGCCGGGCCCGGCATCGACCGGGCCGGGGTTCGCCGGCGCCGACTGCCACTGAGCCGAGCCCGCGGCTCACGGCTCCGGCCGAACACGTCCGCACGCCGAGTACGGACGAAGGCGGCGTCCCCCTCCGACAGGGACGCCGCCTTCGTGTATCCGGAACCCGCGGGGCACCGGCCTCGGCCGGCACCCCCGCTCCCCGGTACGCCGCTAGCGCGGCCCCGGCTCGGTTGTTCCGGACGCCTCGGGGACGGTGACCCGCCCCTGGTGGATCGCCTGGCCGTCGCTCCCGACGACCGTCCGGCCGTCCAGCGGCGCGTCCAGCGACACCGTCTTCTCGTACATCTTGGCGATCAGGATGCAGACCTTGCTCCGCTCGGGCGTCTCCGTGACCGTGACGATCACCCGGTCCGAGCTCTCCTTCGCCGCGACCGTGTACTCGGCGCACACCCCACCCGTGAAGGCGACCGTCAGCCGCTTGTCGTCCGCGGTGTAGCCCTGGACCCGCACGTCCCGTGTGGTCGCCGACGGGGACGGCTGGTCGCCCGGCGACGTCGGAGCCGGACTGGGCTGCCCCGGCGACTCGGGAGCCGTCAGGAACTCCGGGTCGATCGCCGGATGCGTCACGGTGTAGGTGTCCCCGCCACCCGGCGCCCGCACCTCGAACAGCCACGACGGCACCAGTGCCTGCCGCCCGTCCGCCCGGTGCGCCGCCAGTCCGAAGGCCGCCCGCTCCACGGTCACCGACCGCGCTGTGCGCGCCGCGCTCGGGTGCTCGCACGGCATCTCGTCCCGGTCCTTCAGCGGTACGGGGCTGGCGCAGCCGCCGATCCCCATACGGCCGCCTCCCGACGGCGAGGCGCCCGACGCGGACCCGTTCATCAGGTCCAGCGTCCGCCGCGCGCCGACGACCGGGTACGTGTCCCCCTTCACCGGAGTCTTCAACTGGCCGCTGCCGCCGATGACATGACCCTCACCGTCGATCCGGAGGCCGGTCGTCCATCCATAGGTCGGCAGACCGCCCACCACCGGGTCGGCGTTCACCACCCGCACCCGGTCCATGAGTTGGGTCGCGTCGACCTTCGCCTCGTCCTGGCCCACGGCCTTGAGCACGGGAGCCGCCGCCTTCTTCGCCGCCGCCTCGCTGACCGGACCGGCTCCCGCCCCCGGCAGGCCGCCGGATCCGCCGGACCCGCCGGGCCGGCACGGCTTGCCCCGGGGGCAGTTGTCGGTCCCGGGGATCGCGTAGCTGAACGTCCAGGTGCCCGGAGCGTCCGCGTTCACCCGCAGATTGGGCTCCGAACCGTCCTTCACCGCACCGACCGTCCAGGCGTCCCCGACCAGCCGGGGTGTGCCCGCCAGGTCCAGCGCCTTCGCGAGCCGCTCCACCTCCGCCCGCGTCACGCTGCCCTCGGCCCAGTGGACCGGCGCGGAGCCGGGTCCGGCGGGCAGCTTCCCCTCGGCGCGGTAGGTCGTGCCGTAGGGGTCGGGTTCGCCGGGCGCGATGCCGTTCGAACCGCCGGTGGGTCCGGTGCTCGTGGTCGTCTCGGAGTAACCGTCGAGCGCGAGCGGCGGGGGAGTGCCGTCGCCGCCGGGCGTCCCGGAGGAGCCGCTGCCGCCGGCCGCGCTCGTGGCGACGTACGCGCCGCCGCCCCCGACGAGCAGCACCGCCGCGGCGACCGCGACGATCACGGGGGTGTGCCGACGGCGCGGCACGGCCGGACCGTCGTCCTCGTCGCTCTCCCCGGAAGGGGCCGAGGCCCGCGCTTCCCCGGAGTCCCCGGAGTCCCCGGAGTCCCCGGAGTCCCCGGAGTCCCCGGAGTCCCCGGAGTCCCCGGAGGGACGCCCGTCACGCGCCTCGGTGCCCTTCTCGGCGGGTTCCGCGACGGTGTCTTCGGCGGCGTCCTCGACAGGACCCCTGGCGTCACCCTCGACGGGATCGGTCGCGTCGTTGTCGGGTCGCTCGGTGCTCACCGCATCGCTCCTTCGGCTCCACTGCTGTCCCCTTGACGGGCCCTGTCGAAGACGGGCTCCGCAAGGTCGTACACCGCGTCCCCTTTACAGGGGACGGCGATGGGACGCAGCGGGGGAGCGCACGGTTCCCTGCGAGCGCTCCGCACGTTTCACCCGAACGGCGCCGCCGGGTCCTCACCCGGACGGCGGCACCGCTCCGGCGGCGCGCGTCAGTCGCCGTAGTCGGACATCCCGTCCAGCATCCGCGCGGAGGTGGACGGCACGGTCACCCCGTGGATGAGCGAGGGGGACACGGGAAGGGCGGAGACCGCCGTGGGAGCCGCCCAGTTTCCGGCCATCCGGGCACAGTCGCCGCGCAGCGTCGCGAGATCACCGTCCAGGTCGGCGGCCGGGCCGAGCGGAGCGGTGCCTGGGACCTTGAGGTTCGTCATACCGGAACCGTAGGCACGCCTGCCGCCACGAAGAAAGATCTACTATCGGGTAGTTTTGCCCGCTTCAGAGGCCCCGTGCCGACCCGGTAGCGTTAACTGTCAATCCCCTCCCCTCGCAGGAGCGTGTCCTAGCCGTGCGTATCGCAGTCACCGGCTCCATCGCCACCGACCACCTCATGACCTTTCCCGGCCGTTTCGCCGACCAGCTGGTCGCGGACCAGCTGCACACGGTCTCCCTGTCCTTCCTGGTCGACAACCTCGACGTCCGCCGGGGCGGGGTCGGCGCGAACATCGCGTTCGGCATGGGCCAGCTCGGCACCCGGCCGATCCTCGTCGGTGCGGCCGGCTCCGACTTCGCGGAGTACCGCGCCTGGCTGGACCGGCACGGCGTCGACACCGAATCCGTCCGCATCTCCGAGGTGCTGCACACCGCGCGCTTCGTGTGCACGACGGACGCCGACCACAACCAGATCGGCTCCTTCTACACGGGCGCGATGAGCGAGGCCCGCCTCATCGAACTCAAGTCCGTCGCGGACCGGGTCGGCGGTCTCGACCTCGTCCTGATCGGCGCGGACGACCCTGAGGGGATGCTCCGCCACACCGAGGAGTGCCGCTCCCGCGCGATCCCCTTCGCCGCCGACTTCTCGCAGCAGATCGCGCGCATGAACGGCGACGAGATCCGGATACTGCTGGACGGCGCGACGTACCTCTTCTCCAACGAGTACGAGAAGGGCCTCATCGAGTCCAAGACCGGCTGGACCGACGAGGAGATCCTCTCCAAGGTCGGCCACCGGGTGACCACCCTCGGCGCGCGCGGTGTCCGCATCGAGCGCGTCGGCGAGGACCCGATCGAGGTCGGCTGCCCGGAGGAGGAGCTCAAGGCGGACCCGACCGGCGTCGGCGACGCGTTCCGGGCCGGTTTCCTCTCCGGTCTCGCCTGGGGGGTCTCCCACGAGCGCGCCGCCCAGGTCGGCTGCATGCTCGCGACCCTCGTCATCGAGACGGTCGGCACGCAGGAGTACCAGCTGCGCCGCGGCCACTTCATGGACCGCTTCACCAAGGCGTACGGCCACGAGGCCGCCGCCGAGGTCCAGACGCACCTCTCCTAGCGCGACCGGCGGGCTCCGGGTCCCCCCGACAGCCCGCGGTGACCGACTAGGACAGCCGGCGGACCACATAGGCCGAGCCGTGGTCCGCCGGCTCCTCACCGACGTACTCCTGCCCCCGCATCTCGCACCACGCCGGGATGTCGAGCCGGGCCGCCTCGTCGTCGGCGAGGACCCGGACCGTGCCGCCGACCGGCACGTCCCCGATGACCTTGGCCAGTTCGATGACGGGGATCGGGCAGCGCCTGCCCAGCGCGTCGACCACCAGGGAGTCGACCGGGGCGGCGGCCTCCTCCACCGCCGACGTCGGCGCGCCGAGCCTCTCGCGCACGGCCGCGACCGTGTCCGGCAGCGCCGCGAGGAACCGCTCGACGTCCTCCTCCGGGGTTCCCGGCGGCAGCGACACCCGGACGTTGCCCTCGCTCAGGACGCCCATGGCCTTCAGGACGTGGCTCGGGGTGAGCGTGCTGCTCGTGCAGGACGAGCCCGAGGAGACGGAGAAGCCCACCCGGTCCAGCTCGTGCAGCAGTGTCTCCCCGTCGACATAGAGACAGGAGAAGGTGACGATCCCCGGCAGCCGCCGGGCCGGGTCGCCGACCACCTCGACGTCCGGGACCAGACCGGGCACCCGTACCCGGACCCGCTCCGTCAGTTCGCGCAGCCGCGCCGCCTCCCGCTCGGCCTCCGCGCGGACCGCGCGCAGCGAGGCGGCCGCCGCGACGACGGCCGGGATGTTCTCGAAACCGGGCGCCCGTCCCGACTCCCGCTCGTCCGCGGGCCCTTGGGGAGCGAACCGGGTTCCCTTGCGCACCACGAGCAGTCCGACCCCCGAAGGTCCGCCCCACTTGTGGGCACTTGCCGTCAGCAGGGACCAGTCGCCCTCCACCCGGCCCCAGCCCAGCGACTGCGCCGCGTCCACCAGGAGCGGCACACCCGCCCCCCGGCACACCTGTGCCACCTCGGCCACCGGCTGCTCGGTGCCCACCTCGTGGTTGGCCGACTGCAGACAGGCCAGCGCGGTGTCGGCGCGCAGGGCCTGCGCGTACGAAGAAGGGGACACCCGGCCCGTCCGGTCGACCGGGATCCGTGTCGCCGTGCCGCCCGACACCTCGTGCAGCTCTGCCGAATGGAGTACCGACGAGTGTTCGACGGCTGACACGATCAGGTGGCCTCCGACGCGCCGGCGGCCCGCCAGGGCGCCCGCGATCCCGGTGTGCACCGCGCGGGTTCCGGAGGTGGTGAAGGTCAGCTCGTCGGGGCGGCAGCCGACCGCGTCGGCCGCCGCCTCGCGCGCGGCGTCGAGCAGCAACCGGGCCCGCCGTCCCTCCCGGTACAGGCGGGCGGGGTCGGCCCACCCCTCGTCGAGCGAGGCCTGCAGGGCCTGTCGGGCGACGGGGTGCAGCGGAGCCGCGGACGCGGCGTCGAAGTAGGACACGCCACCACGCTAGTCCGTCGCCCCAAAGGGCCGTCAGAAGGCATCCGGAGTGGGGCATTCCAGGACGGGGGAGAGCGCCTCACCGGCGAAACAGCACTCCTTCGGGGAGTCGGGCGGCGCGTTGGGCACCCTCCCCGCGCGACCCCAAATAGCGTCCAGTAGGGTTTGGTCCGCATAAACATCCAAACCCCTGCCCGACGCAGGGCGGCGACCGACCAGCGAGAAGGCCGCAGCCAACAGCGCGGGCGAGACTCTCGGGAAGGCGCTACGTGAGTCCCAACGGCTCCGACCTCCCCCACGCCCTGGGGGGCGCGGGCGGTACCCCCACGCCGCGGCGCCCGATGCGGCGGAAGCTGCTGCAGGCAATGACTGCGGGCCTGGTCCTGGCGACAGCCACTGGTTGCTCGTACAACTGGGAAGACTTCCCCCGCCTTGGTATGCCCACCCCGGTGACGGATGAGGCTCCGCGGATCCTCTCCCTCTGGCAGGGCTCGTGGGCGGCCGCGCTCGCCACGGGCGTGCTGGTCTGGGGCCTGATCCTGTGGAGCGTCGTCTTCCATCGGCGCAGCCGGACCAAGGTCGAAGTTCCTCAGCAGACCCGGTACAACATGCCCATCGAGGCGTTGTACACCGTGGTCCCGCTCATCATCGTCTCGGTGCTGTTCTACTTCACCGCCCGCGACGAGACGAAGCTCCTCAGCCTCGACAAGAAGCCCGACGTCACGGTCAACGTGGTGGGCTTCCAGTGGAGCTGGGGCTTCAACTACGTCGCGGACGTCCCCGGCTCCACCGGGAACGCCAAGACAGATCCGAACCTGGCGGCCATTCCGGACCGGTTCAAGAAGCAGTTCCCGGCGAACGCCGGCGGTGTCTACGACGTCGGCACGCCCGGCACGAAGAACCCGCAGACGGGCAACCCGGGTCCGACCCTCTGGCTCCCCAAGGGCAAGACGGTCCGCTTCGTCCTCACTTCGCGTGACGTCATCCACTCCTTCTGGGTGGTGCCGTTCCTCATGAAGCAGGACGTCATCCCGGGGCACACCAACTCCTTCCAGGTGACCCCGAACCACGAGGGCACCTTCCTGGGCAAGTGCGCCGAGCTGTGCGGCGTCGACCACTCCCGGATGCTCTTCAACGTGAAGGTCGTCTCCCCCGAGCGCTACGAGGCCCACCTCAAGGAGCTCGCGGCGAAGGGACAGACCGGTTACGTCCCGGCCGGCATTGAGCAGACGGGCCACGAGAAGAACCGGGAGACGAACAACCTGTGAGCATCCTCAACGAACCCCAGGGTGCCGACGCAGCCGAAGACTCGTACGAGAGCGAGCTGCCGGTTCGGCGCAAGCAGCCCGGCAGTGTTGTGATCAAGTGGCTCACCACCACCGACCACAAGACGATCGGCACGTTGTATCTGGTCACGTCGTTCGCGTTCTTCTGCATCGGCGGCGTCATGGCGCTGCTGATGCGCGCCGAACTGGCGCGCCCCGGACTGCAGATCATGTCGAACGAGCAGTTCAACCAGGCGTTCACGATGCACGGCACGATCATGCTGCTGATGTTCGCGACGCCGCTGTTCGCCGGTTTCACGAACTGGATCATGCCGCTGCAGATCGGCGCGCCCGACGTGGCGTTCCCGCGGCTGAACATGTTCGCCTACTGGCTCTACCTGTTCGGCTCGACGATCGCGGTCGGTGGCTTCCTCACCCCGCAGGGTGCGGCCGACTTCGGCTGGTTCGCCTACAGCCCGCTGTCCGACGCGGTCCGCTCGCCGGGCATCGGCGCCGACATGTGGATCATGGGTCTGGCCTTCTCCGGCTTCGGCACCATCCTCGGCGCGGTCAACTTCATCACCACGATCATCTGCATGCGCGCTCCCGGCATGACGATGTTCCGCATGCCGATCTTCGTCTGGAACGTGCTGCTCACCGCCGTACTGGTGCTGCTCGCCTTCCCCGTTCTCGCGGCGGCCCTGTTCGCCCTGGAGGCGGATCGAAAATTCGGGGCACACGTCTTCGATGCGGCCAACGGTGGAGCGCTGCTCTGGCAACACCTCTTCTGGTTCTTCGGCCATCCAGAGGTGTACATCATCGCGCTGCCGTTCTTCGGCATCATCTCCGAGGTCATCCCGGTGTTCTCCCGTAAGCCGATGTTCGGCTACATGGGTCTCATCGGCGCGACCATCGCGATCGCCGGTCTGTCCGTGACCGTGTGGGCGCACCACATGTATGTCACCGGTGGCGTACTGCTCCCGTTCTTCTCCTTCATGACGTTCCTCATCGCCGTACCGACGGGCGTGAAGTTCTTCAACTGGATCGGAACGATGTGGAAGGGCTCGTTGTCCTTCGAGACACCGATGCTCTGGGCCGTCGGCTTCCTCATCACCTTCACCTTCGGTGGTCTGACCGGCGTCATCCTGGCCTCGCCGCCGATGGACTTCCACGTCTCGGACTCGTACTTCGTGGTGGCGCACTTCCACTACGTGGTGTTCGGCACCGTGGTGTTCGCGATGTTCTCCGGCTTCCACTTCTGGTGGCCGAAGATGACGGGCAAGATGCTCGACGAGCGGCTCGGCAAGATCACCTTCTGGACGCTGTTCGTGGGCTTCCACGGCACGTTCCTGGTGCAGCACTGGCTGGGTGCCGAGGGCATGCCGCGTCGCTACGCGGACTACCTCGCGGCCGACGGCTTCACCGCGCTGAACACGATCTCGACGATCAGCTCGTTCCTGCTCGGCCTGTCGATCCTGCCGTTCCTCTACAACGTGTGGAAGACGGCCAAGTACGGCAAGAAGGTCGAGGTCGACGACCCGTGGGGCTACGGCCGCTCGCTGGAGTGGGCCACCTCGTGCCCGCCGCCGCGGCACAACTTCCTCACCCTGCCGCGGATCCGCAGTGAATCCCCGGCGTTCGACCTGCACCACCCCGAGATCGCCGCGCTCGACCAGCTCGAGCACGCCGGTTCCGGATCGTCGGCTCTCGCTGGTGGCAAGGAGGCCGGCAAGTGAAGGTCCAAGGCAAGATGTTCCTCTGGCTCGCCGCGTTCATCCTCGTCATGGGGATCGTCTACGGCGTGTGGTCCAAGGAGCCGGCCGGCACCACGGCGCTCTTCATGGGCTTCGGCCTGAGCGTGATGATCGGCTACTACCTGGCCTTCACGGCCCGGCGGGTCGACCAGCTGGCGCAGGACAACAAGGAGGCGGACGTCGCCGACGAGGCCGGCGAGGTGGGCTTCTTCAGCCCGCACAGCTGGCAGCCGCTCGCGCTCGGCGTCGGTGGCGCCCTGGCCTTCATGGGCGTCGTCTTCGGCTGGTGGCTGCTCTACTTCTCGGCCCCGATCATCGTGATCGGCCTGTGGGGCTGGGTCTTCGAGTACTACCACGGTGAGAACCGCACCCAGTAGCACGCGCTGAACCCCGGGGAGCCCGGACACTCCGTCAGGAGAGTCCGGGCTCCCTCGTTTGCCACGCCTTCCGTCCCTCACTCGGCCCACCCGGCGCGCCGTCCTCGACGGGCGTTCATAGCGTGAGCTCATGAACCACTCACCGCGAATCCGCACGGTCGTCAGCTGCACCGCGCTGGTGGTCGCCCTCGGAGCGGGCGCCACCGCCTGCGGCTCCGACGGCCACCCGCTCTCGGCGAAGCCGTACGACGCGGCGGGACAGATCTCGTTCAACGGCCCCGTCGGAGAGAGCAAGAAGCCCGGCAAGGTCGACCCCGACAAGCCGCTCGAAATCACCTCCGAGGATGACGACGGGCGCATCACCGACGTGACGGCCACCGACGCGTCAGGACGCTATGTGGCGGGCGAACTGTCCGCCGACGGCAGTCGCTGGCACAGCACGTCCCCGCTGGCCGCAGGAGCCCACTACACGGTCCGGGTGAGCACCGAGGACGAGGACGGCGCCCCCGGGCGCAAGGTCCTCGGCTTCGACACCAGCACACCCAAGACCAAGAAGACGCTCGACGTCGAGTTCGGCCCCAAGGCCGGCAAGTACGGGGTGGGTCAGCCCGTCACCGCCGAACTGAGCGCCCCCGTCAAGGACAAGGCGGCCCGCGCCGTCGTCGAGCGCGCACTCAAGGTCGACTCCACCCCCGCCGTGGAGGGCACCTGGCACTGGGTGGACGACAAGACGCTCCACTACCGCCCCAAGGAGTACTGGCCCACCCACGCCACCATCACGGCACACAGCAACCTCGCCGGCATCAAGATCGGTGAGCGGCTGTGGGGCGGCAACGCCAAGACGCTGAAGCTCACCACCGGCGACCGGCTCATCGCCGTCACCGACGCCGCGTCGCACGAGATGACGGTCTACCGCAACGGCGACCAGATCAACGAGATCCCCGTCACCACCGGCAAGCCCGGCTTCGAGACCCGCAACGGCGTCAAGGTCGTGCTGGGCAAGGAGTACTTCGTACAGATGCGCGGTACCAGCATCGGTATCGCCGAGGGCAGTTCGGACTCGTACGACCTGCCCGTGTACTACGCCACCCGGGTGACCTGGAGCGGCGAGTACGTGCACGCCGCGCCCTGGTCGACCGGCTCGCAGGGGTCCGCCAACGTCAGCCACGGCTGCACCGGCATGAGCACCAGCAACGCCGAGTGGTTCTTCGACACCTTCAACGAGGGTGACGTCGTCAAGGTCGTCAACTCGGACGGCGACATGATGGACCCGTTCGGCAACGGCTTCGGCGACTGGAACCTCGACTGGAAGAACTGGCGCGAGGGCAGCGCGCTCGTGGGCGGTTCACCGGACGCCCCGACTCCGGCCGAGCGCGCGAGGCTTCGCCCCGAGAGTGTGTGAGACCGCGCCCCTCGCGGGGCGCGGGTTCTCAGACGCTCTGCAGGTTCTTGCGGCGCAGCAGGGTGGCCAGGGAGGCGGCGAACTCCACCGGGTCGACCGGAAGGGTGACCGCGGCGTCCGCACGGCTCCAGGTGGCCAGCCAGGCGTCCTGCGGGCGCCCGATGAGGACGAGCGCGGGCGGGCAGTCGAAGACCTCGTCCTTGATCTGCCGGCAGACGCCCATGCCGCCCAGCGGAACCGCCTCGCCGTCCAGCACGCACACGTCGATGCCGCCCTTGTCGAGCTCCATGACGACGGCGGCCGGCGTCGCGCACTCGACGAACTCCACGAGGGGAACGTCCGGAGCGGGCCTGCGCCCGGTGGCGAGCCGCACCTGCGCGCGGGTGTTGGAGTCGTCGCTGTAGACCAGCACCGTGGCGGTCGGCTGCATTCTTCCTCCGGGACGTCGGCGTCGTACGGACATGAAGCGGCCGGGCCGGCCGGAGCCTGCCCGATGCGCGGATGCTACTCCCTTGAACACCTCGTCAACACCGGTTCGGACAGGGCTTCGATGGGCCATACGGGCTGGACACACCCCGTCAACACTCCGAACGGCACCCCCCGGGGTGAGGGCGGGATAAGCGACCGACATAATGTCGGTCGTGGCGACAGCAACGACAGTAGAAACCGGGCACGCGCACCCGTCGGTCAATCGGCCGAACCTCACCAGCGTCGGAACCATCATCTGGCTGAGTTCCGAGCTGATGTTCTTCGCGGCCCTCTTCGCGATGTACTTCACCCTGCGATCGGTGACCGGGCCGGATCACTGGAAGGAAATGGCGTCCAGCCTGAACCTTCCGTTCTCGGCGACGAACACCACGATCCTGGTGCTCTCCTCCCTGACCTGTCAGCTCGGCGTCTTCGCCGCCGAGCGCGGGGACGTGAAGAAGCTCAGGATGTGGTTCACCGTCACCTTCATCATGGGTGCGATCTTCATCGGCGGTCAGGTCTTCGAGTACACCGAACTGGTCAAGAAGGACGGGCTCTCGCTCTCCTCCGACCCGTACGGCTCGGTGTTCTACCTGACCACCGGCTTCCACGGACTGCATGTGACGGGCGGACTCATCGCCTTCCTGCTGGTCCTTGGTCGCACCTATGCGGCTCGGAGGTTCACTCACGAGCAGGCAACCGCCGCCATCGTCGTGTCCTACTACTGGCACTTCGTCGATGTCGTCTGGATCGGCCTCTTCGCCACGATCTACCTGATCAAGTAATCGGGCCCGGCGCCCGAAACATCCAGAAGCACCGACGCAGAAGATCCTGACACCGGGGTAATCCGTGAAAAAGCTCTCCGCACGACGACGCCATCCGCTGGCGGCGGTCGTCGTCCTACTCCTCGCGCTGGCGGCCACCGGGGGGCTCTACGCCGCGTTCGCACCCGCGGGCAAGGCGCAGGCCGATGAAACCGCCCAGTCCCTCGCCATCACCGAGGGCAAGAAGCTGTACGCCGTGGGCTGCGCAAGCTGCCACGGAACCGGCGGTCAGGGCACCTCCGACGGGCCGAGCCTGGTGGGAGTGGGCGCCGCGGCGGTCGACTTCCAGGTCGGCACCGGACGTATGCCGGCCCAGCAGCCCGGCGCGCAGATCCCGAAGAAGAAGGTCATCTACTCGCAGGCCGAGATCGACCAGCTCGCGGCGTTCATCGCCTCGCTCGGCGCCGGTCCTTCGGTCCCGACGAAGAGCCAGGTCAGTCCCGAGGGCGCGGACATCGCCAAGGGTGGCGAACTGTTCCGCACCAACTGCGCCCAGTGCCACAACTTCACCGGCAAGGGCGGCGCGCTGACCCACGGCAAGTTCGCGCCGACTCTTGAGGGTGTCGACCCGAAGCACATCTACGAGGCCATGCAGACGGGCCCGCAGAACATGCCGTCCTTCCCCGACACCACGCTGACGGAGAAGAACAAGAAGGACATCATCGCGTACCTCGACGCGGTCAACGGTGACAACACCGAGAGCCCCGGCGGTCTCGAACTGGGCGGCCTCGGGCCGGTCAGCGAGGGCCTGTTCGGCTGGATCTTCGGACTTGGCACCCTGGTCGCCGTCGCCGTCTGGGTCGCCGCTCGGACCGCAAAGGCCAAGAAGTCATGAGTAGCCAAGACATTCCAGAAGAGAACGTGCCCGCTGAGCGGGCCACCGACGACCACGCCGGTCACGGTCATGCCTCGGTAGCCGTCGCGGACGAGCAGAACCCGTTCGCGGACCCGGGGCTGCCGCCCCACGAGCACCGCATCCAGGACATCGACGAGCGGGCCGCCAGGCGGTCCGAGCGACTGGTCGCCCTGCTGTTCGTGCTGTCGATGCTGGCGACGGTCGCCTTCATCGTCGCGTACGTGGCGATCCCCAACGACAAGTCGATCTACGTCTTCCCGATCGGTCACATCAGCGCGCTGAACTTCACGCTGGGTCTGACGCTCGGGGTGGCGCTGTTCGCGATCGGCGCGGGCGCGGTCCACTGGGCCCGCACCCTGATGTCCGACGTGGAGATCGCCGACGAGCGTCACGCGATCGAGGCGGAGCCCGAGGTCAAGGCCAAGGTCCTGGCCGACTTCAAGCAGGGTGCCAAGGAGTCCGCGCTCGGCCGTCGCAAGCTGATCCGCAACACGATGTTCGGCGCGCTGGCCCTGTTCCCGCTCTCCGGCGTCATGCTGCTGCGCGACCTCGGTCCGCTGCCCGGCACCAAGCTCCGCCACACCCTGTGGTCCAAGGGCAAGCTCCTCGTCAACATGAACACCAACGAGCCGCTCCGTCCCTCGGACGTGGCCGTCGGTTCTCTGACCTTCGTCAAGCCCGAGGGCCTGGAGGAGCACGACGAGGACTTCCAGAAGGAGATCGCCAAGGCGGCCCTGATGATCATCCGGCTCCAGCCGGACAACATCAAGGACAAGCAGGAACTCGAGTGGTCCTACCAGGGCATCGTGGCGTACTCGAAGATCTGCACCCACGTCGGCTGCCCGATCTCGCTGTACGAGCAGCAGACGCACCACGCGCTGTGCCCGTGCCACCAGTCCACCTTCGACCTCTCCGACGGTGCCCGAGTCATCTTCGGCCCGGCCGGTCACCCGCTGCCGCAGCTGCGCATCGGCGTGAACGATGAGGGTTACCTCGAAGCGCTCGGCGACTTCGAAGTGCCCGTCGGTCCTGCATTCTGGGAGCGCGGATGAGCACTACCACCACCTCCGACTCGCGCTCGCGCGAGAAGGCGCCCGCCGGTGAGCGGGTAGCCGACTGGGCCGACGGCCGCCTGGGGATCTACTCCCTGGCCAAGGCCAACATGCGCAAGATCTTTCCCGACCACTGGTCGTTCATGCTGGGTGAGATCTGCCTCTACAGCTTCATCATCATCATCCTCACGGGTGTGTACCTGACGCTGTTCTTCCACCCCTCGATGAACGAGGTGGAGTACCACGGCAGCTACGTCCCGCTGCAGGGACAGCTGATGTCCGAGGCGTTCAACTCGACCATGCACATCTCCTTCGATGTGCGCGGTGGTCTGCTGATCCGTCAGATCCACCACTGGGCCGCGCTGATCTTCCTCGCCGGCATGTTCGTGCACATGATGCGCGTGTTCTTCACGGGTGCGTTCCGCAAGCCCCGTGAGGTCAACTGGGTCTTCGGATTCCTGCTGTTCGTCCTCGGCATGTTCACCGGCTTCACCGGTTACTCGCTCCCGGACGACCTGCTCTCCGGCACCGGTGTCCGCTTCATGGAGGGCGCGGTCCTGTCCGTGCCGATCGTCGGCACGTACCTGTCGTTCTTCCTCTTCGGCGGCGAGTTCCCGGGCGGCGACTTCGTGGCCCGCTTCTACTCGGTGCACGTGCTGCTGCTGCCGGGCATCATGCTCGGCCTGGTCGTCGGCCACCTGATCCTGGTCTTCTACCACAAGCACACCCAGTTCGCGGGCCCCGGCAAGACGAACAAGAACGTCGTCGGCATGCCGCTGCTGCCGGTCTACATGGCCAAGGCCGGAGGCTTCTTCTTCCTGGTCTTCGGTGTCATCGCGGCCATCGCGGCGGTCGCCTCGATCAACCCGATCTGGTCGCTCGGCCCCTACCGTCCGGACCAGGTGTCCACGGGCGCCCAGCCGGACTGGTACATGGGCTTCTCCGAGGGCCTGATCCGTGTCATGCCGGGCTGGGAGATCAACCTCTGGGGTCACACGCTCGTCCTGGGCGTGTTCATCCCGCTGGTCATCTTCCCGCTGGTCCTGGTCGCGATCGCGGTCTACCCGTTCATCGAGTCCTGGGTCACCGGGGACAAGCGCGAGCACCACATCCTGGACCGCCCGCGCAACGTCCCGACCCGGACCGCGTTCGGCGTCGCCTGGATCAGCTGGTACTTCGTGCTCCTCGTCGGCGGCGGCAACGACATCTGGGCCACGCACTTCCACCTGGCGATCAACTCGATCACCTGGTTCGTGCGTATCGCCTTCTTCGTCGTGCCGGTGCTCACGTTCCTCGCCACCAAGCGGATCTGCCTCGGCCTCCAGCGCCGGGACCGGGACAAGGTGCTGCACGGCCGCGAGTCGGGCATCATCAAGCGCCTGCCGCACGGTGAGTTCATCGAGGTGCACGAGCCGCTCAGCCAGGACGCGCTGCACACGCTCACCGCGCACGATCAGTACAAGCCGGCCGAGATCGGCCCGGCGGTCGACGAGAACGGTGTCGAGCGCAAGGTCAACAGCGCGCAGAAGCTGCGCGCCAAGATGAGCAAGGGCTTCTACGGGGAGGACAACCAGATCCCCAAGCCCACCGTCGAGGAGTACAAGGAGATCACGAGCGGCCACGGCCACCACTGATCCCCGCGACACCCCCGGTTCGCCACGGCAGGAGCCCCGTCCACGGACGGGGCTCTTCGCCGTCTCCGGGGCTGGATAGGGTGGACTCACCCCCGTGCTGCGGGGCGAACCCACTCGCATGACCCATGAACCCAGGAGCGACCATGAGCGCTGTGAACCCCGCTGGAGGCGACACCGCGGCGGCCCGTTCCTGGCCCGAGGTACTGAACGGCCTCCTCGAAGGCCGCGACCAGAGCGCGGACGACACGGCCTGGGCGATGGACCGCATCATGCGCGGCGAGGCGACCGACGCGCAGATCGCCGGCTTCGTGGTGGCACTGCGGGCCAAGGGTGAGACCGTCCAGGAGATCTCCGGCCTCGTCCGGGCGATGTACGAACACGCCAACGTGATCGAGGTGCCGGGGCGGACCGTCGACATCGTCGGCACGGGCGGCGACGGGGCGAAGACGGTCAACATCTCCACGATGTCCTCGATCGTGGTGGCCGGCACCGGCGCCAAGGTCGTCAAGCACGGCAACCGTGCCGCGTCCTCCGCGTCCGGCTCCTCGGACGTCCTGGAGAAGCTCGGCGTCAATCTCCAGCTGACGGTCAAACGGGTCGCGGAGGTGGCCGAGGAGGCCGGGATCACCTTCTGCTTCGCGGTCAAGTTCCACCCGGCGCTGCGCCATGTGGCGGCGGCGCGCGGACAGCTCGGCATCCGGACGACCTTCAACGTGCTGGGGCCGCTGACGAACCCGGCCCGGGTCAGGGCCCAGGCGGTCGGGGTCGCCGACCCCCGGATGGCGCCCATCGTGGCGGGCGTCTTCGCCGAGCGCGGCAACTCCTCGCTCGTCTTCCGCGGCGACGACGGCCTCGACGAGCTGACCACCACCGCCGGCTCCCGGGTCTGGGTGGTCCGCGACGGCAAGGTCACCGAGGAACACTTCCACCCCCGTGACGTCGGCCTCGACGTCGTTCCGGTGGAGGCGCTGCGCGGCGCCGACGCGGCGTACAACGCGGAGGTCGCCCGGCGTCTGCTGGACGGCGAGACCGGTCCGGTGCGCGACGCCGTGCTGCTGAACTCGGCGGCCGCCCTGGTGGCGCTGTCGCCGGCCGACGCACCGCTCGCCGACCAGCTCCGGGCCGGTATGGCGAAGGCCGCCGAGGCGATCGACTCCGGGGCGGCCAAGCGCACCCTCGACCGGTGGGTGGCGGCCAGCAACGCCTGAGGCGCCGGTGATGTGACGCAGGGCGCGGTCCAGAATCCGGACCGCGCCTTGCGCGTCGAAGATCTTCTGGCAAGATGCTGTATCAGGTCATGAGCGACAGCCATCAGGCCCCGGCCGGCTGTCCGGCAACCCTCCGTCCGTGGCGGGGTGCCCCGGGTGAAGACCAGGCCGTAGGCAGCGAGGTCTGCGGCAAGCGCGGACCCCTCCCACTCTTTCGAGTGGACGTAACCAGGGGTCCTGGTCGTTCGAGGGAGCCTTCTGTGAGCAAGCGAATGCGATAGGGCGCCGAGCCCCGCCTCCGCACACCCCTTTTTCCCCTTCCTGCGCCGAGCGCTGCCCCCGGGCGGCCGGCTCGCGCGGCGATCCCGCCTGCCTCACAGGAGCCCGCCATGTCTGTCACCACCGCCGCCGACACCTCCGTCTGTGCCCCGCTGCCGGTCCTGGGCCGGGACGTCACCGTTCCGCTCGTCACCGGCGGCGAGGTCACCTACGCCGCGCTCGACTACGCCGCCAGCGCGCCCGCCCTCCAGCGGGTGTGGGACGACGTCGCGGCGTACGCCCCGTACTACGGCAGCGTCCACCGGGGTGCCGGGTACCTCTCGCAGCTGTCCACCGACCTGTTCGAGAACGCCCGCAGGACCGTCGCGGAGTTCCTCGACTGCCGGACCGACGACCAGGTCGTCTTCACCCGCTCCACCACCGACTCGCTCAACCTGCTCGCCGCCGCGCTGCCGGCCGACTGCCAGGTCTTCGTCTTCGAGACCGAGCACCACGCCTCGCTGCTGCCCTGGCGCGACGCCCGGGTGACGTACCTGAACGCCCCGCGCACCCACGGCGAGGCCGTCGCGACCCTGGAGCACGCCCTCGCGGCCCGCGACCCCCACGGGCCGGCCCTCGTCTGCGTCACCGGCGCCTCGAACGTCACGGGGGAGCTGTGGCCGGTGCGGGAGCTCGCCGCCGCCGCGCACGCCCACGGCGCCCGGATCGTCCTCGACGCCGCCCAGCTCGCCCCGCACCACCCGGTGTCGGTCCAGGACCTCGACGTCGACTGGGTCGCCTTCTCCGGGCACAAGCTGTACGCGCCGTTCGGTTCCGGTGTCCTCGCGGGACGCTCCGACTGGCTGCGCGAGGCCGACCCGTACCTGGCGGGCGGCGGCGCCAGCCGCAAGGTCACCCGGCGCGCGGACGGCGGCGTGGACGTCGAGTGGCACGACAGCGCGGCCCGGCACGAGGCCGGCTCGCCGAACGTGATCGGCGTCTACTCCATCGCCTCTGCCTGCAAGGCGCTCACCGAGGAGGGCTTCGACAACCTCCTCGCCCGGGAGCGGCACCTGATCCGCACCGTCCGCGCCGGCCTCGCCGAGGTCCCGGAGGTCCGGATCCTCTCCCTCTTCGGTGACGACGCCCCGCGGGTCGGCGTCCTCTCCTTCGTCGTCGAGGGCTGGAACAGCTCGCACTTCGCGGCCGCGCTGTCCGCCGAGTACGGCATCGGCGTCCGCGACGGCCTCTTCTGCGCCCACCCGCTGGTCCGCACGCTGCTCGGCAGCGACCCCGAGACCCAGGGGGAGTGCGGCGCCCCGGAGGCGGCGCCCGGCGAGAAGTCCCTCAACGCCATCCGCGTCAGCTTCGGCGCCGGTACGCCCGACGAGCACGTCGAGCGGTTCGTCCGCGCGGTGCGCGAGCTGGTGCGGGACGGCGCGCGGTGGCAGTACCGCACCCAGGACGGCCGCTGCGTGCCGGCGGTCTAGGAACGCACGAAGAACCGCCGCGGGGCGGCGTACGCCTCGGTCAGGAGTCGAGACCGATCGCGAACGCCGCCTCCAGGTCGTGCTGGGAGTACGTACGGAACGCCACGTGCGTGTCCGTCGCCTCGACGCCCGGGATCTTGCTGATGCTGCCGGGGATGACGTCCGCGAGGTCGTCGTGGGACCTGACCCGGACCATGGCGATGAGGTCGTAGGTGCCGGTGACGGAGAAGACCTCGCTGACGCTCTCCAGCGACGCGATCGACTCGGCGATCTCGGGGATCCGGTCCACGCTGGTCTTGATGAGGACGATCGCGGTGATCACGGCTGGTTCTCTCCCTAGGGGGCCACTGCTGGGGATCTCACCCTACTCGCGCTCCACCTGGCCCCGTCCGTCCGGCGGGGCGCCGACCGTGGCTCCCACGACGGGCACGGCGGTGCCGCGGCGCCCGAACCGCACCCACGCGTAGACGAAGCCCAGGGAGAAGCCCACCAGGTGCGCCAGATAGGCGACGCCTGGGCCCGACTCGCTCTGGCCCGCCGCCAGCCACTGCAGGGTGAACCAGAACGGCAGCACCACCCAGGCCGGGAACCGCAACGGCAGGAAGAACAGGAACGGGAGGAGACTGGTCACCCTGGCCTTGGGGAACAGGTACAGGAACGCGCCGAGCACCGCGGAGATCGCCCCGGACGCCCCGACCAGGGACTGTTCCGAGGACGCGTTGGCGGCCGCGTAGCCGAGCAGGGCCAGGTATCCGCACCCGAGGTAGAACAGCGCGAACTCCACATGGCCCATGCGTTCCTCGGTCAGCAGCCCGAAGACGTAGAAGAAGAGCATGTTGCCCAGGAGGTGGAGCCAGCTGCCGTGGATGAACAGGGCGGTGGCCGGGGTGAGCACCTCACGGAGTGGCCCGCCGAACAGATCGGCCGGCACCACGCCCCAGCGCCGGAAGTACGCCCGCTGGACGGCCAGCAGCTCGTCCCCGGCGCCGTACACGGGATCGAGGCCCGAGGCGGGACCGATGACGAAGATCAGACAGCACAGGACGATCAGCCCGTACGTCACCGGTGCCGACTGGGACCGCACCGCTCTGCCGATTGCCGTACTCCAATTGCCGATCATGGTGCAGAGCATGACGTACCGGACGGATCGGTACAGACAGCCTCGCCGCCGTGGACGGCCGAGCGTCGACTACCCGCCAGGCCGTAGGGTTACGAGCCACATGTACCGGGCGACCGGTGCCGGACGGACACTAGAAGGAAGCGACTGCCCTATGACGGTTCCCCTGCCGGACGCCAAGACGCGCTGGCGCTGCTCGCTCTGCGGCAACCTCACGCGGTTCGACGTCACCCGCTCCTCGAAGGTCGTCGAGTACCTGCACCTCGACCTCGCCGGTGAGCCGAAGGTCGAGGAGCGCGAGGTGGTCAGTGAGACCATCGAGTCGGTGCGGTGTCGCTGGTGCAACGCGGTGGATCAGGTCGAACTCGTGGACAGGCCGGGTGCCGGCTCCTGAGGGAGCGGGCCCCGCACGGATATTGGGGTGACGGATGATGGAGACCACAGGCGGGGAGCCGGACGACGGCGCCGCCGAGGTGCTCGATCGTCCGCTGCCCGACGGTGTGCGCCGACGCGTCGTGCAGATCGTCTCGGACGGTTTCGGCGGGCTGACGCTGGCCGAACTGCCCGCGCAGCTGCGGCAGTACGCCCGTTTCGCGCCGAACCGGCGGGCCAAGTTCGCCGGTACCGCCATGGCGGCGGCGCTGGAGACGGACCCGCTGTTCAGACAGCGCATCGCCGAGAAGCTGAGAGAGACGCAGCCCGAGCTGACCGCGGCCCTCGACTCGGCCGCGCCACCCCCGGCCGCGGATCCGCTGGACGTGGCGGCCGCGGCCTATGTTCTGCGTCCCGCGGGCTGGGTGAAGCTGGTGACCGCCGCGGGCGAGGAGGCCCTGCGGGCGGACGCCGAGCGTGCCGACGAGGAGAACCGGGCCGAGCTGGAGCGCCTGCGCGAGGAACTCGCGGCGGCGCGCGGCCAGATCAGGACCGAGACCGAGCGGCTGCGCACGGAACTGGACGCGGCGCGCAAGGAAGCGGAATCGCTTCACCGCAAGCTGCGCGGGGCCCTCAGTGACGTGAAGCGCGGCGAGGCCGCGCTGCGCAAGCTCCAGGGCGAGACGGACGCGGCGCGGGCGGAGAGCCAGGTCCAGGTGTCCGCGGCCGAGAGCGAGAGCCGTCGGCTCAAGGCGCGCCTCGCCGAGGCCGAGGCGGCCCTGGAGGCCGGCCGCAAGGCCGCGCGCGAGGGGCGCAGCGTCGAGGACATGCGGCTGCGGCTGCTCCTCGACACCGTGCTGGACGCGGCTCAGGGCCTGCGTCGCGAGCTGGCGCTGCCGCCCGTCTCGGTGCGGCCCGCGGAGACGGTGGAGGCGGTCGAGCCCGGCCGGATGACACCCAAGGACATCGCCACCCGCGCCCTGTCGGAGAACGACCCCGCGATCCTGGACCAGCTGCTCGCGCTGCCCCAGGCGCATCTGGTCGTCGACGGCTACAACGTCACGAAGACCGGCTATCCCCAGATGCCGCTGGAGAAGCAGCGGCTCAGGCTGCTCGGGCAGCTCTCCCAGCTGGCCGCGCAGACGGGCGCCGAGGTCACCTGTGTCTTCGACGGGGCCGAGCTGGCCGCGCCGGTGCTGCTCGCGCCGCCGCGCGGGGTGCGGGTGCTGTTCTCCAAGCCGGGGGTCACCGCGGACGAGGTGATCCGCCAGCTGGTGCGCGCCGAGCCGCCGGGCAGGCCGGTCATCGTCGCCTCGACCGACCGTGAGGTGGCCGACGGCATCGCCAAGGCGGGCGCCCGGCCGGTGGCCTCCGCGGTCCTCCTCAAGCGCTTCACGCGTGGCTGAGACGGCGCCCGTCGATCTGGGGTGTACGTCGCAAGAGCAACCTACGCACCATGCGTAACCTCTGGGCCGCATGCCCGAATTGGGCCGATGTTCACGCGACGTAGTGTCAAGCGGACATCACTGCACGTGAGTTGAATGCAAAGAATGCACTCCGTGACAAAGAATTTTCAGGTTTGGATTTGAACTGATCACAAGAAGGTCACTAGGGTCAGGCCTCGAACCTCCAACTAGGGTGATCGCTCATCAGGAGTGACGGTGGAGGGGCACCGCCCGTCGGCGTGACGCGGCAGGCGGCTGGAGGAAGAAGGAGCTCGCCTTCGTGGCGTCCCACCGTCGACCCAAGCAGCCGAGCCGCACCCGTGTGACCGTGCTCACCACCGCAGCCGCCGCCGCCGTTGCCCTCAGTGCCAACGTCGCCAATGCCGCGCCGTCCGAGAAGCCCAGCAAGGACGAGGTCAAGGCCAAGGTCGACAAGCTCTACGAAGAGGCCGAGAAGGCCACGGAGAAGCTCGACGGCGCCAAGGAGAAGCAGCAGAAGCTCCAGAAGGAGATCAGCTCCCTCCAGGACAACGTCGCCCGCGGCCAGGAAGACCTCAACGACCTGCGGGACGGCCTCGGTTCGATGGCCAGCGCCCAGTACCGCACCGGCGGCATCGACCCGTCCGTGGCGCTCTTCCTCTCCTCCGACCCGGACAGCTACCTGGACAAGGCCTCGGCCATGGACCAGCTCAGCGCCCAGCAGGTCGAGTCGCTCAAGAAGGTCCAGGAGAAGCAGCGTTCGCTCGCCCAGCAGCGGTCCGAGGCCTCCGAGAAGCTCAAGGACCTCGCCGACACCCGGACCGAGCTCGCGAAGAAGAAGAAGGAAGTCCAGGGCAAGCTGGGCGAGGCCCAGAAGCTTCTGAACTCGCTGACGGCCAACGAGAAGGCCGCGCTCGCCGCAAAGGAGCAGGAGCGCGCCACCCGCGCCACCGAGCGCGTGAACCTCGGCAACAGCAAGGGCTCCGGCCGTGCCGGCGCCGCGTTCGCCGCCGCCCAGGGCGCCATCGGCTCGCCGTACGTCTACGGCGCCTCCGGCCCCAGCTCCTTCGACTGCTCCGGCCTCACCTCCTGGGCCTACGCCCAGGCCGGCGTCTCCATACCGCGCACCTCCGAGGCGCAGGCCAACGCCGGCACCCGGATCTACTCGCAGAGCGGTCTCCAGGTCGGCGACCTGGTCATCTTCTACGGCGACTTCCACCACGTCGGCCTGTACGCGGGCAACGGCCAGGTGCTGCACGCCCCGCACACCGGCGCGGTCGTCCGCTACGAGGCGATCGGCAACATGCCCTTCCAGTTCGGCGTCCGGATCTGATCCGGACGGGCGGCCCGGAGCCTGCCTCCGCCGCCTGACGGGACCCCTCGCCACGCCGCCCAAACGGGCGAATTGCGACAACTCCCGCTGACCCCACGCCCCGTCGGTGACCTGCGTCTCCGGCGGGGCGTCACTGTGTGTGCCCGCAGAGGTCTTTGGCCGGTGTGTGCTCGCACGGCTACTGTCTGGCGCGTTTCCCCCCGACGGCGGGGGACCGTCAGCGGAAGGGAGAGCGGCCACTCGTGGGGTTCCATCGCCGCCTTGCACCGACCGGCTTCGACCGGGGCGCCGGCGCCTTCGGCATCGCCGCCTGCGTGATGTCCGCGGCGGCAGCCGCACTCGGTACCCTGCCCGCCTCCGCGGCACCGCAGGACGACACCCGCGCCGAGGTGGACCGCCTGTACACCCAGGCGGAGAAGGCCACCGAGGCGTTCAACAAGGCCGACGAGCGCGCCGACACCCTGCGCAGGCAGATCGGTACCGCGCAGGACGAGATCGCCCGGCAGCAGGACCGCATCAACACCATGCGGGAGACGCTCGGTTCGCTCGCCGGCGCCCAGTACCGCTCCGGCGGCATCGACCCCTCCCTCGCGCTGCTCTTCTCCGACGACCCGGCCGACTACCTCGACAAGGCCGCCGCCCTGGACCGCATCACCTCGCACCAGGCGGGCGAACTCCGCGACCTCCAGGTCGCGATGCGCGACCTCTCCCAGAAGCGCGAGGAGGCCGGCGGGAAACTCGCCGAGCTGGAGAGCAGCCGCAAGGCCGTCGCCCAGAACAAGCGCACCGTCGAGCGGAAGCTCGCCAAGGCCCGCCGGCTGCTCAACTCCCTGCCCGACGCCGACCGCGCCGCCTACGACCGCTCCTCGCGCTCGACGCGCGCGGACCTGCCCGACTTCGGGAGCGACGCACCGTCCTCGGGACGCGCGGCCGCGGCCGTCGCCGCCGCCCGCTCGGCCCTCGGCCGCCCGTACGTCTGGGGCGCCAACGGGCCGGGCGGTTTCGACTGTTCGGGCCTCATGCAGTGGTCCTACGCGCGGGCAGGAGTCGGTCTGCCGCGCACCTCGCAGGCCCAGCGCTACGCCGGACGGCAGGTGCCTCTGTCCCAGGCGCAGCCCGGCGACCTCGTCACCTACCGGTCCGACGCCAGCCATGTCGGGATGTACGTGGGCAATGGCCAGGTGATCCACGCGCCCTACCCGGGCGCCCCGGTGCGTTACGACCCGGTCGGGATGATGCCGATCTCCTCCGTCACCCGGCCCTGACGGACGCGCGCCAGGACCGGGGCCCGTCACTCCGGCCGGGTCCCGGGCCACGGACCCGGCCGAACGGTGTGCGCACCGTACGATCGTGAACGTGGCTGGTCGAAGGCGTGCGTCGCGGGCGGGGCTCTCCCTGGTGCTGCTGCTGGCCGTGCTCGTCGGCTGCTCCGGCGGGCCGTCCTCCGACACCGCGTCGTCGGCCGCGGTGCAGCGTGTCCTCGACCGGCGTGCCACCGCCGTCCTGGACGGGGACGTGTCCGCGTACCGGGCCACGGGTGATCCGTCGGCCGCCTCCGACGAGTTCGCCAACCTGCGCGAGGTGCCGCTCGCCGCCTGGTCCTACCACCTGGACCGGCTGAGCGTCTCCGGCGACAGGGCCACGGCGCGCGTCCAGCTCCGCTACCGCATCGAGGGCTACGACACGGCGCCGGTCACCGCCGGCCGCACCCTGGGCCTGACCCGCGCCGCCGGGACCTGGCGGGTCGACACGGACGACCCCACGGGCAGCAGTGGCCGCCAGCTGTGGGAGCAGGGGGCCGTCACGGTCGCACGGGGAGAGCACAGCCTCGTGCTCGGGGTCGGGCAGTCCGGGGAGCGGCTGCGCTCCTTCGCCGCTCTCGCCGACCACGCGGTGCCCGCCGTGTCGCGGGCGTGGGGCCCCGACTGGGCGGGGCACGTCGTCGTCCTCGTACCGAAGTCGCTGGACGGGATGGCGGGGCTGCTCGGGGCTCCGGCGGCCGGGTACCGGGGGATCGCGGCGGTCACCACGGGTGAGGTGGGAGGCTCGGCGAAGGCGCCCGCTGACCGGATCATCGTCAACCCGGACGCGTACGGCGTCCTCGGCGACTTCGGCAAACAGGTCGTGCTCACCCACGAGAGCACGCATGTCGCGACCCGTGCCCACACCACGGCCGCCACCCCCCTGTGGCTCTCCGAGGGGTACGCGGACTGGGTCGGCTACCGGGGGAGCGGGCGTGCCCCCGGGCAGGTCGCCTCCGAACTCCGGCGCGCCGTGGCGGACGGACATCTGCCGGCCGCCCTGCCCGACGACAAGGACTTCGGGTTCACCGGCGACGCGACCGCGCTGGCACAGGCCTACGAGGGCGGCTGGATGGCCTGCCGGCTGATCGCCGGCCACTGGGGCGAGGACCGCCTGAACGCGTTCTACCGGGCCGTGGGCGACCACCGGAAGCGCCCGGGTGCCGTCGAGGACGCGTTGCGGGACGTGCTGCACACGACGCCGGAGCGGTTCACGGAGCAGTGGCGGGACTACCTCAGGGAACAACTGGGCTGAGGGGCCCGGCGCGGACACGGACCGCCCGGGATCGGCCTCGCTCTCGCGCCGTCCACGACGGTGCGGTGCGCCGCCCTGCTGCTGTGGCGTGGCCGCTGCGGGCGGCCGGTCAGGAGGAGGCCAGGGTCTCCTTGGTGCGGGCCTCCTGAGCGGGAAGGTCCGGCGCCGGCTCGGAGACCGTGCCGCGCCACAGCGACCGGGCCGCGAGGAGCGAGGCGGCCACCAGCAGGCCGTTGCGGACGACCAGCAGGACGATGCCGAGCGCGTCGCTGGCCACGACGTCCGCGAAGTAGACCGGGAACTCCAGCACCGTCACGAAGCACGCGATCAGCACCAGGGCCGCGGGCAGCGCCATGCGGCTCGCGCGGAAGCACAGGCAGACCGCGGCGAGCCCGACCAGCCACACCATGTACTGCGGGCTGATGACCCGGCTGGTCGCGGTGAACATCAGCACGGCCACGAACGCGGCGTCGGCGAGCGTGTGCGGAAGGAACCGCCTGGCGCTCAGCCGCCACAGGAGCAGCCAGCCGAACGCGAGCGCGGTCAGCACCAGGGCCGCCGTGCTCACGAGGTCGACGTGCGGGCCGAGGAACTCCACCGAGCCGTAGTTGAGCAGCACCTGGCCGTTCCAGCCGTGGTGCCGGGCCACATGGAAGACGAGGGAGCCGAGCGACTCGACCTCGGTGCCGCGGTCGCGCTGGAAGGTCAGGAAGGCGAAGGCGCCCGGCATCGTCGTCCAGAACACCGCCGCGATCACGGCGGCCGTCACCGCGGCCGACACCCAGGCCCGCCGCCGCACGGCCCCGAGCAGCAGCAGCACCGGCCACACCTTCACCATCGCGCCGAGCGCGACGAGCGCCCCCATCACCCGCGGATGACGCACCCCGGCCAGCAGAGCCGCGACCGCGACGGCCGTCACCATCAGGTCGTAGCGGGCGTACACGGTCGGGCCGAGCAGCGGCACGCCGATCACCCACACCCAGGTGCCGCGCCGCGTGCTGCCGGACCGCGAACCCGCGTACAGGAGCAGCCCGAACACCACCAGGTCGGAGACGAAGGCCAGCACGAAGAAGGCGTGCGGATAGTCCAGGAACGGCAGCAGGCCGGGGGAGAGGATCGCGAGGGCGGCGGCCGGCGGGTACTGCCAGGTCACGTCGTGCCGCGGGAAGGAGCCGTGCCGCAGGACGTCGTACCAGCCCTGGTAGATCACCGACACGTCGCTCGTGACGTCCGGCCCGGGGAAGACGTACACCTTCGTCACGAAGAGCAGCAGCAGCACCCTGGTCAGGGCCCAGATCCCGAGCATCGCGGTCACGCCGAACGCGACCCTCGCGCGACTGGCCCCCGTCATGCCCACCGTGCCCTCTTCGTCCGGATTCCGTGCGCGTCGCCGCCGTGCTTCGAGGAGTCAGGGTGACGCGCCGGCCTGTGTGCGAGCCGTCAAGCGCGGCCGTGCCGACCTGTGAGTATAGGTTCGATAGTGTCGAACACGATGCACAAGACCCTGATCGTGACGAACGACTTCCCGCCCCGTCCGGGCGGCATCCAGGCCTTCCTGCACAACATGGCGCTGCGACTGGACCCCGAACAGCTCGTCGTCTACGCCTCCACGTGGAAGCGCGGCCACGAGGGTGCCGAGGCGACCGCGGCGTTCGACGCCGAGCAGCCCTTCACCGTCGTACGGGACCGCACGACGATGCTGCTCCCGACGCCGCGCGCCACCCGCCGCGCGGTCGGCCTGCTGCGCGAACACGGCTGTACGTCGGTGTGGTTCGGGGCGGCCGCCCCGCTCGGGCTGATGGCACCCGCGCTGCGCAGGGCGGGCGCGCGCCGCATCGTGGCGACCACGCACGGGCACGAGGCCGGCTGGGCCCAGCTGCCCGTCGCCCGCACCCTGCTGCGCCGCATCGGCGAGTCCACCGACACGATCACCTACCTCGGCGAGTACACGCGCTCCCGCATCGCCGCCGCGCTGACGCCCGAGGCCGCGGCGCGCATGGTCCAGCTGCCGCCCGGCGTCGACGAGGGGACCTTCCATCCGGGGTCCGGCGGCGCGGAGGTCCGCGCCCGGCTCGGCCTCACCGACCGGCCGGTCGTCGTCTGCGTCTCCCGCCTGGTCCCGCGCAAGGGCCAGGACACCCTCGTCCGCGCGATGCCCCGTGTCCTGGCCAAGCACCCGGACGCGGTGCTGCTGATCGTCGGCGGCGGGCCCTACGAGAAGGACCTGCGCGCCCTCGTCCGCGACATCGGGGTGACGGAGTCGGTGCGGTTCACCGGGGCGGTGCCCTGGTCGGAGCTACCCGCCCACTACGGCGCCGGAGACGTCTTCGCGATGCCGTGCCGTACGCGCCGAGGCGGCCTCGACGTCGAGGGGCTCGGCATCGTGTATCTGGAGGCGTCGGCGACGGGTCTGCCGGTGGTGGCCGGCGACTCGGGGGGCGCGCCCGACGCCGTCCTCGACGGGGAGACCGGCTGGGTCGTCCACGGCGGCTCCGCCGAGGAGACCGCCGACCGCGTCACCACCCTGCTCGGCGACCCCGAACTCCGCCGCCGCATGGGAGAGCGGGGCCGCGCCTGGGTCGAGCAGAAATGGCGCTGGGACCTGCTGGCGGAACGGCTGCGCGAGCTGCTCTGAAGCCGCCCACGGGGGTGCGCCGCCCGGACTCCTGGCGCCTGCGGCCCGGTGGGGGCCGGCCGCGCAGTTCCCCGCGCCCCTGACGGGGCGCCGCGATCGCGAAGAAGGAGCTGGGGAATCTGACCACCTGGCCCGACGACCGGCTGGCCACCTCGCTCTACAGCTGCGCGGCGGCGTCGCTCAG
>NZ_JBEZHO010000079.1:0-29904 GCF_040650615.1 Streptomyces sp. NPDC048643 | reverse complement strand
GGCCGGAGTTCGCGAACTCCGGCCACGGCCCGGGTGTTTGTCGTGCTCTCCGCTCAGACGCGGGACTTGGCGAGCACCTCGAGGATCTCGTCGGTGGTGCCGGTCTCACCGAGGCGCGGGAAGATCCGCTCGACGCTGTTGCGGTGCGTCTCGGGGTCGAGGTCGGTCATCGCGTCGGTGGCCAGGGTGACGTGGTAGCCGTGCTCGTGCGCGGCACGGGCGGAGGACTCCACGCCGATGCTGGTGGCGATGCCGGTCAGCACGATCTGGGTGATCCCGCGGCGGCGCAGCTGCAGGTCGAGGTCGGTGCCGTAGAAGGCGCCCCAGTTCCGCTTGGTCACGGTGATGTCCTCGGGGTGCCCGGCCAGGTCGTCGACGATGACGTCCCAGCCCTCGGGGAAGCTGCGGCCGCGGCTCGCTCCGTCGGTGCGGCCGCTCACCGCGTCCGCGCCGTCGGCGGCGGCGGTGACCCGGACGAGGACGACCGGGAGGCCGTGGCCGCGGAAGGCGTCCGCGAGGCGGACGGAGCGCTCCACGACGTCGGCGGCGGGGTGCGGGGCGACGCCCGGGTTGCCGACGATGCCGTTCTGCAGGTCGATGACGACGAGCGCGGTGCGGGGGTCGATGGTGGTGACTGCCATGGTCAGGCCTTTCGGGGGGTGAGGGTGCCAAGTGACCGGTCGATCACGGTGACCGCCAGGAGCAGCACTGCTCCGGCGAGCATGAAGAGGGACAGGTGGTGCAGGCCGCCGGTGTCGGCGCCGTGCGTGAAGAAGGCGGCGTCGGCCGCCGAGGCGGCCATCGCGCCGAGGTACATGAAGGTCCGCAGCAGGCCCGCCGCGGAGCCGATCCGGGCGGGGTCCGCCTGCCGGTAGAGGGCGTTCTGGTTGGCCAGGCCATTGAGGCCCTGCGGGACGCCCATGAGGGCACCGACCGCTGCCAGCAGCCACATCGCGGTGCCCGCCTGGAGGGTCAGCATCGCCGCACAGCCCGCGATCTGGACGAGGCTTCCGACCACCAGCTTGCCCCGCACGGCCTCCCGTCGTCCGGTGATCGCGGAGACGAGCAGGCCGCTCAGCGACAGCGGCAGCAGGACGAGCCCGGCGGCCGCCGCGTGCAGTCCACGCCCCTCCTCCAGCCACTGGGTGAACCCGTACAGGAAGGCGTACGCGGTGGTGTAGCTGAGGAACTGGCGCAGGAAGGTGGCCAGCAGAGGTCCGTTGCCGCCGAGGACCCGCAGGTCGATGAACGGTTCGGGGACCCGGAGTTCCCGCCGCGCGAAGGCTGCGCCCGCAAGGACGGCGAGTACCGGCAGATACAAGCCCTCGGCCCGCGGTTCCATCAGGAACACCATGAGCGCGACGAGCAGGGCCGCGAAGAGGGCCATGCCCGGAAGGTCGATGCCGCACGCGGCGGGAACGGGCACGTCGCCCGTGTCCGCCGTACCGTCCGCGGGCTCGGCGGCGGCCTTGGTGGCCTTGGTGCCCTTCGGCAGCCGGAGGGCGCCGAGGACCAGACAGGCCAGCGACAGCGGTACGTTGACGAGGAAGATGGTGCGCCAGCCGCCCAGGCCGATGAGCAGGCCACCGAGGGTGGGGCCGACCACGGAGACGGTCTGCGCGGAGACCGCGAGCGCGGTGAGCACGCCGGCCGGGCTGTCCCGTCCGGTGCGTTCGGCCTCGCTGCGGGTGAGGTACATCGCGGCGGGGTACGCGGCCGAGGTCCCGAATCCGAGCAGGACCCGGGCGGCGACCAGCGCACCGAGGCTCGGGGCGACGGAGCCGAGCAGTCCGGCGACGCCCACCATGGCCGTACCGATCAGGTAGAGGCGGCGCGGCCCGAACATGTCGACGAGCCGTCCGATGACGGGCTGCCCGACGGCGGTGGCGAGGTAGAGGCCGGAGACCAGCCACGCGGTCTGCGAGGGCGGCGCGCCGAGCGCGCTGCCGATCGGCACCAACGCCACCGCGATCATCGAGGAGTTGACCGGGTTCAGTACGGAGCCGAGGACCATCGGCGCGATCAGCCGGCGGTTGAACCGGTCGGGCGGCCCGGCGTCGCCGGCCGGGGTGAACCGCTGCTGGAACCGCGCGCGGAGCGTGGGTATCACGGGCGGGTCAGCCGTTCCAGCAGGGCCATCGCCGCGATGACCGTCTGCCGCTCCTCCTCCGTGCAGCGCTCCTCGAAGGCGTGGGCGAGCCAGGCGGAGCGGGCCTCGCGGGTGCCTTCGACGCGCTCGCGCCCCGCCTCGGTGAGGGTGATCAGCTGCCGTCGGCCGTCACCGGGGTCCGGGTTGCGCTGGATGAGGCCGTACTGGTCGAGGGCGGCGAGGGTGGCGGCCATCGACTGGGGCCGGACCCCCTCCGTCGCCGCGAGCGCGCTGGCGGTGGCGGCACCGCTCTTGCTCACCAGGGTGAGCGCGGACACCTGGGAGGGCGTGAGGTCCTGCTTCTCGGACACCTCCCGGATCCGCCGCCGGAGAAGGCTGAACGCGACCCGCAGATCCTGCGCGGCGCGGGCGGCGGAGTCCGAGACGCCCGGGTCGTACGGAGGAGTGCTGTCCTGAGCCATTCCGCCACCGTAAATTAATCAGTCCAGACTGTCCAGTTCCACCTGCACAGCCTGCCTGTGCACCCCTCCCCTCCCTCTCTTCTCCCAGGTCAGGGCGATCCGGAACACCCGTTCGCGTGAACTCCCGTAAGAAACTCGCCCCATAAAATCGAACAGACGTATCATTGCCGCGTGGCTGAGACCTATGACTTTCCGAGTGACCTCCTGGCCGGTCAGGAGGAGCTGCATCAGGTCCGGGCCGAGCTGCTGGCCCTGCTGAAACGGCTCCCCTGGTCGGTCGAGCCGCTGGACGGCTTCAGCGACACCGGTGGCTGGCGCAAGGTGGAACGCCCCGCCTCCCCCGGCTGGAGCCCCGACGAACAGGCCGAGGTCGAGAAGCTCCGCCAACGCGAACACGAACTCGCCGTGTTCGTCTCCGGTCACCGCTACTGGTCGGAGGTCGCGCCGCCGGAGAAGGTGGAGGCGCGGATGAGCCTGAAGCATGCGGGGGGCGGCGTGGCACAGGTCTGACCGGACCTCGCCTGGCCGCACCGCCGGCCCGGGCCCCTGCCCAACACCCGGCGGGTCCGGGCCTCACGCGTCTCAGGGGAAGGGCTGGCGGTGACGGCGCTCGCGGGCGGTGCTCGCAGGTGGCAGGGCGGCACCCACGGGTACGGCCCGGACGGTCCGGCCCTGTTCGCACCCGTCACGCGTACGGGGCTGCGGCAGCCCTTCCTCCTGGCGGGCAGCTCCTACACGCCCGAACTCCCCTTCACGCAGCAGCACATGCCCGCCTGGCACACCCTGTGGAAGAACTCGCCGGGCTGGAAACGCGACTTCTGGACCGCCCGGGCACGTCACCAGTCCTACAGCGACTTCCAGATACTCATCCCCGCACCGGCCGCCCACTTCGGCACCCCGACGCCCACCGTCGTGGCCGTCCTGATCGGGGACGTCGACCCGGCCGGCCACACCGGCGAACGCCGCGCCTACCTCACCGCTTTCTTCGACCGGTCCCTCAAACACCGCCGCCGCCCCCTGCTCGACAACCCGACACCACACCTGCCCGACGTGAGGCGCATCGCCTAGGACACTCTGATCACTCTCCGGGCTGTTCCGTACCTCATCACCGGGGTTCACACGGCGGCCCGTTGCGTCCCAAGCGCAGACCGGCGACAAGGCCCAGGTCCCGGCATCACACCGATCGGCCTGGGCCTTCATCACGTTCATCTCCTGACGGACGCGGACGACCCGAAACCCCGACGCCCACCCTGCGACGTCACGTCAACAGCTGATCGGAAAGCACCAGTTGGGCGCACGAGTCGGGGCGCTTCCTACCTCGACACAGGCAGCGAAGCCCACCGCGTGACCGGCCACGCGACGATGAAGGCCCGGCCGACGACCTGGTCCTCGTCGACGGTTCCACCGCCGGGCCGGTCCTGGTGGTACCGGGAGTCCCAAGAGTCCTGGCGATGGTCACCCATCACCCAGAGCTTCCCTTTCGGCACCTTGATCGGCCCGAACGGATTGTCTCCGCAGGGGGTGTCGCCGGAGTAGATGAACGGCTCGTCCATCGCCTTCCCGTTGACCTTCACCGGGCCGCTCCCCGAGCATTCCACGGTGTCGCCGCCCACCGCGATCACCCGCTTGATCAGGTCCTTCTCGTCCGCCGACGGCATCAGACCGACAAAGCTGAGAACCTTCCGCACCGCGTTCGGTTCCTCGGCCTTCCCCGGGAGCCAGCCCCCCGGGTCGTGGAAGACGACCACCTCTCCGCGCTGCGGCTTGGATCCGAACCACGGCGTGAACTTGTCGACCAGCACGCGGTCGCCCGTCTGCAGCGTGTTCTGCATCGAGTCGGACGGGATCGAGAAGGCCTGCACGAAGAACGTCTTGATGACCAACGCGAGCACCAACGCGATACCGAGGAGGATCGGCAGCTCCTTCCAGAAGGAGCGCGTTTCCCGGCGCCCTTCGACCGCGACCTCGTCGTCGTCATCGGCATCGCCATCACCCGATCCCGGCCGTTCACCGGCGACAAGATCTCCCACAACCACACCTCCCACCCCCGCACCCGGCTCCGGGCGCACCGGGTCCGAAGTGGCCCCTCGCGTGCACAGCACCGGGCCCACCACGACCACAACGAACGGGAGTTCCCGGTTCGTCGGAGCTCGTAGCCCACCTCGGAAGTACACCTGGCGCTCCCCGCACCCGCCCGGGTGTGCGTGCAGGCGTCTGCGGGGTGACCTTGTAGAGGCGTCCTGCACTCACTGGGCGAACTCGGCTCGATGCACGGCCAGTTGGCGCCGCTTCACAACCACCCCGGCCGCGAGGCGGTCACCTCTCGTCTCTGCGCTGCCGCCAAGGTCTCAGTGCCTGTTCCGTGGCCTGCCGCACCTGTGCGCGCAATTGGTCGGCGTCCGCGCCGCCCGTGCCCTCGTCGTCCATGAGTACGTCGAGTGCGCCGCTCACCGCTCCCGTCAGCGCCCCGGCGAGCGCCGCCGCTGTCACCCGGTCCAGTTCGCCGGGGAATGCCGCGTGCAGCTCTTGGGCGATCTCCCGCTGGGCCGCGAGCTGGACCTGCAGCGCCTTTCCGCGCACCGCCGGGACGGTGTGGAACAACCGCATCCGGACCACGGCCATCGGACTGACCATGTCGGTGTCGCGCTCGGCGATGGTGTCGAGTGATCGCAGCAGTACGTCGACCGGCCCCTCGCCCGCATCGCGGTCGGCGATCGCCGCGATCGTGGCGCGCGCCCGCGCGTCGCTGTCGGGGAACAGGATGTCCTCCTTGCCGGCGAAGTAGCCGAAGAAGGTCCGGGTGCCGATCTCCGCAGCCGCCGCGATCTGGGCGACGGTCGTCTCGTCGTAGCCCTGCCGCTCGAACAGATCCGCCGCCGCGTCGATCAGCGCCTGGCGCGTGCGCTCCCGCTTGCGTTCGCGCAGGGAGGGCGCCGGGTCGGCGTGCTCACGTTTGACCATGACCCGACATTACTGCATTGACGGCGAACTTGCACTTGATGCATACTCGCATCAAGTGCAGAAAGTTCGGGATGTCAGGAGACCGCCATGAACACGCACGACAGGCACAGCAGGAACGACAGGACCGTTCTCGTCACCGGCGCCACAGGAAACCAGGGCGGCGCGACCGCCCGCCATCTGCTCGCCGCGGGCTGGCGGGTCCGCGCCCTCGTTCGCGACGAACGCTCCCCCGCGGCCGCAGCCCTGTCCGCCGCCGGTGCGGAACTCGTCCGGGGCGACCTGGACGACCGCGCCTCCCTCGACTCGGCGGCCCGCGGCGCGTACGGCGTCTACAGCGTCCAGTCGGCCAACGAGAACGAGATCACCCAGGGCAGGAACATCGCGGACGCCGCCGCGCACGCGGGGGTGCAGCACTTGGTGTACTCGTCGGTCGGTGGAGCCGAGAGCCAGAACCGGTTCTACGTGGAGCAGGGTTGGGGGCCCATCGACAAGTGGCAGATCGAGGAACACATCCGCGAGGCGGGGGTGCCGACGACGATCCTGCGCCCGGCCGGCTTCATGGAGGACTTCACCAGCCCGGCCCGGTTCTTCCGGAACGGCTCGCTGAACGTGCCGTGGCGTGAGGACCTGGTGATGCAGCTCATCGCCATCGACGACATCGGGGTGTTCGCCGCGTCGGCCTTCGCGGACCCGGACGCGTTCCTCGGCAGGGCCATCGAGATCACCGGCGACAGGCTGACCACCCCCCAGATCGCCGACGCACTCAGCTCTGCCGCCAACCGCCCGATCCCGCACACCCGGATCCCGCTGGAACTCCTCTGGGAACACCAGCCCGAGGCAGCGAAGGTCTTCACCTGGGCGAACGAGACGTACTACGCCTCCGACCCCGCACCACTGCGCTCGACCCACGCCGACCTGATGACCTTCAACACCTGGCTGAACCACTCAGGCAGGAAGCGCCTCGCAGCAGAACTGAACCCTGCGTGAGCGAACGACCACATCGACACCACAGGGCCAACAACCCTTGTCCAAAGAAGAATCAGCCCACTACGTTCGCGTCGTAACCGACGAAGTCATGCCAGCGGACGAGGTAGCCGCGCACAGCGTCGTCGTCCTCATGGTCCAGCGCGAGCCATTCCCGTGCGGCGCTCACCATGTGCCCCACGGCGAGAGCTTCCTCGTCTGGCTTGAGTTCAACCCAGTCGGTCAGAGCGCCCCACAGGCCGTACACGTCGCCTGCGTGCTCGTATGTGGTGAAGACGTCCAATGTGGCGCCCATGACACAGAGGGCGGTGCCGTAGGGATCGGCTCCGTGCACGACCTTGTGGGCGAGGTGACGGGTGTGCTCCAGGTACGCCGACACCATCTCGTCGTCACGCATTGGTCGGGGCCCGCTATGCAAGTCCTGAGACGACAGGCCGGCTGCCGCGTGCATGCGGTGATCCCGAGCAGGGTTGGTGTCCACGGACGCACGGTACGTGGGGTTGAAGATCAGGTCTCGCCCGCCGTTGCGTTCCCGCTTGGTGGGGCCGCCCCCAGATGTCAGCTCGGCGCAGCGGCTGGGTCGTTGCCGTCACTGGTGGACAGCCAACCTGGCCGCATCCTCGGCGTACTCGATCTGTGGATGGCTGATGTACTCGGGCGGAGCTGAGTACCTGCGCTCTGGTCGGTGATCCAGTGATCGGAAACTCTTGGGTCATGCCTCAAAGATCACTGAAACCTGTTCCCCAGCTCGTGTCGATCCTCCTGCTGGCTGGGCTGTCGCTGGGGTTGTGGGCCGCCTGGTTGGGCTGGGACCAGCACCGTGACGTGCAACCCGACGGCTCGACGACCGGTCCGTACGAGGCGTGGCAGGTGATCGGGCTGGCACTGACCCTGCTGGCCCCGGTCTACTGGGCGGCGTCCCGGCGCTACATCGCGGGTGCTGTTGCCGGCACCACGGCCGGCCTCACCATCGCTGCCTGTTACGACTGGTCGGACGACTCCAGCGGCCTCTTCATGGTCGGCGTGGTGCTGGTCATGCTGGGAACCCTCGCCGTGACCGCCGTCGTTTCCGTGACCGCCTCTGCGATACGACGGGGCGGCCGGCCCTCGGGACGCTGACGTCCGGACACTGCCTGCGGTACGTCGCCGCGACCCTGACCCACATCTCTCACCGCGCAGCAACCACGGTGCGGGCCTCGTCGGAACCGTTACCCCAGTGCCGGCGGTGGTTTGGTACACCCGGATGACCCTTACCTGGGGCACGATCCGGATTCTCCGGGGTTCGGCAGTCTGCGAATGTCGAGAACGTGCCGTCGACTCCGTCCCAGCGACATCAGCGGCCACCACCGGCCGCAGCAGGAAGAGGGAGAGACAGGCATGGCGATTCAGCGGATGGACAACGTCGGCATCGTCGTCGAGGACATGGACGCCGCCATCGCGTTCTTCGTGGAACTCGGTATGGAGCTGGAGGGCAGGGCGACGGTCGAGGGCCCTGTCGCCGACCAGTGCACCGGACTCGACGGCGTCCGCTGTGACATCGCGATGGTCCGGACCCCGGACGGTCACAGCAGGCTCGAGCTGGCGAAGTACCGGAGCCCCATGGCGACCAGCGCCGGTCCGCGCAACCAACCGCACAACATTCTGGGCACGCACCGCGTCATGTTCGCCGTCGACGACCTCGAGGACGCCCTTGCCCGCCTACGCCCTCACGGAGCCGAACTCGTCGGCGAGATCGCCCGGTTCGAGGACAGCTACCTGCTCTGCTACCTCCGCGGCCCGGAAGGCATCATCGTCGGACTGGCCGAGCAACTGACCTGAGAAGCCGGGCCGTCCCGCCGCCGCAGCTCCGCACGTGAGGACCGTTGCCATACAGGCGCAAGGCAATCAGTCACACGGATCGGCTGCTCACCCGGCGCCCACAGCGTGAGCAGATCCGACGCCGATGTCAGATCGGGAAGTCAAAGACCCCCAGCCATGATCGGCTGGGGGTCTCTCGTCTGGTGGGCGCGGACGGTTTCGAACCGCCGACATCCGCCTTGTAAGGGCGGCGCTCTACCCCTGAGCTACGCGCCCAGAACGAGTCGACAGCCTACATTGCCGGGGGGCCTGACCCGCAAACCCGTATCCGGGGGCATGCGGCGGAGGCGTTCCGGTCCCGGGGGTTATCCCCACCCCGCATCCGGGAGCGGCCCGGATGGGCCCCGGACGGCGGCCCGCATACCTTCGAAGTGGCTTCGTGGACCGGGTTCGGTCGAGGGTGCGGAGCGACTCGCAGACCGTTTCAGGGGGAGATCATCATGGCTCGTACACCTGCCCGTGCCCGGACCCTTCGTGCCGTCGGCGTCGGGGGTGTCGTGCTGGCGGTCGTCGCCGTCGCCACCGCGTGCGGCGCGTCCGCCGGGGACGACAAGGACCCCGAACACCGTTCCTTCGGGCTGCACGGCCGGACCCTGACCGTCGACTCGGACGACTCCGCACTCGATCTCGTCGTGTCGGACTCCGCGCAGTCGAACGAGGTCCAGGTCACCCGGTGGTTCCAGGGCCACGTCTCCGTCGGCGGGGACCCGAAGGTGACCTGGGCGATGAAGGGCGACGACCGGCTGGTCCTGCGGATGAAGTGCTCCGGCGTGATCGCCGACTGCTCCGCCCGTCACCGGATCGTCGTGCCGCGCGGCGTCGCCGTGAAGGTCCGGGACGGGGACGGCGGCGTGAGCGCCCGGGGCTTCGCCGAGGCACTGACCATCCGTACGGCCGACGGATCGGTGCGGGTCAGCGACTCCTCGGGGCCGCTCGACCTGCGCAGCGCCGACGGCTCCATCCAGGCGCTCGGCGTGGACGCGCGGAGCGTGCGCGCCCGGACCGAGGACGGCTCGGTGCGGCTCGAACTCGGCGCCGTACCCGACCTGGTGGATTCCCGGACCGCCGACGGTTCCGTGTCGATCGTGCTGCCGCGCGCCGGCTACCGCGTGACGACGGGGAGCGGCGACGGCTCGGTCCACGTGGACGTGCCGCGGGACGCCTCCAGCGCGCACCGTGTCTCGGCTCACACGGGTGATGGAAAGATCACGGTGCGAACCGCGAACTGACCGGCCCGTGTGTTCGTCCCTAACCGGTGGGAGAATGACAGCCGGGCAAGCGGATGACATCACGGGAGAGGGATGTGACGGCGACACCTTCGCAGCCGTACTCGCCGTTCGCGCGACCAGCGCGGCCGGCCGACCCCCTTCCCGTCAGGCAGCGCCCCGCGCCGACAGGGCCGGTGCCCGCGCAGCGCGACCGCGCGGAGGACGCCGGCTCCGGGCAGGAGCCGGCGGAGAGCGCGTCGGCGGCCGGACCCATGCCCGGCCCGCACGACGACCCACCGGCACAGGGCTCCGTTCCCGGCGCGCACGTCGACCCACCCTCACAGGGCTCCGTTCCCGGCCCGCATGTCGGCCCACCGGCAGAGGGCTCCCCGCCCGGCCCGCACGACAGCGCACTCCACGGCAGCGCGCAGGTGGACGGCTCTCCGTCCCCGCGACCGCCCCTCCAGCCGTCCCTTCGGCGGCGCGGCAGCCGCCCGAGCGCCTCCCTGCGTCGCACCCCTCTCCTCCGGAGGAGCACCGTCCGCAGGAGCCTGGACCGGAGGACCAGCCCCGCTTCGGAGCGCCCCGCACGCTCACCGCGTACGTACGCCGTCGCCCGTGACGTGCTCACCCTCGTCGCCCTCCCCCTGCTCGCCGCCCTCGTGCTGCCCGCGGCCTTCGCCGGGGGCGGGACGCGGCGCTGGTTCGGCGGACGGGCGGAGGGGCAGCGGGCCGAGGCGCAGGCCGCCAAGGACGCCGCCGCCGCCGCGTTCTACGAGCTCGACACGGCCCAGCGCGACCTGCGCATCTCGATCGAGACGATCACGGCCGTGGACGACTCCCCGGCCGCCCGGCGCGCGGTCTCGGACTTCGAGGCGCTGGGGCGGCGCATCGACGAGGCGAGCCAGAAGTACATCACCGCCGTGGACGCGCACGACCTGGACCGGGACGAGCTGGAGGCCTCGGTCGCCGCCCGGGCCCGCACCGAGCTGACGGCCGCCAAGGACGAGCTGGGCCGGGTGAAGACCGAGCTGGACCGGTTCGAGCAGGGTCTCGGGCCGCTGCTCGGCAAGGCCGAGACCCAGCTCGCCCGGCTCGCCCCGGCGGTCGAGCGCGCCCGGCAGTCCCTCCTCGCCGCGTCGAACGCTCTGGACGCGGTACGGCGGTCGGGGCTCAGGGCCGACGATCTCGCCGCCCGGCTCGCCACGCTCGGCCCCGACCTGACCAAGCTCAACCAGGGTGCGGGGCAGCACGGTCTGCCCGAGACGCTGGAGCGTGCCGAGCGGGTCTCCCGGGAGGCCGGGGCGGTACGGGCGGAGGCGGAGCGGCTGCCGGAGCGGGCCGCGGAGATCGACCACCGGCTCGTGTCGCTGCGGACCCGCGCCCAGTCGCTGACGACCCGGGCCGGGCAGGTGGAACCGGTGCTGAGCGAACTGCGGCGGCGGTTCTCCGCGGCCTGCTGGCAGGACCTCCAGCACGTGCCGGAGGCGGCCGAGGAGAACGTACGGCAGGCCGAGGCGAAGCTGAAGGAGGCCAGGGCGGCGCGGGAGGCACAGCGGTGGCCGGACGCGACCGCGCTGCTGGCGACGGTGCGCGCGCTGCTGAACAACACGGACGAGGCCGTTTCTGCGGCGGGTGACCGGCTGCGGCGGCTGAACGCCGTCCAGAAGGATCCGCAGGCGGAGATCGACCGGACCCGTTTCGCGATCCGGGACGCGCAGCGGCTGGCCATGGCGGGCCGCAGCACCCCGGATCCGCGGCAGGCGCGCCCGCTGGACGAGTCCGTCGCCCGGCTCGACCGGGCCGTCGCCACGCTGGAGGGGCGGCACCCCGACTACTGGCACTTCCTGACCGAGACGGAGGCCGTGCGGCGGACGGTGGCGGCGGTCGTGTCCCAGATCCGCGAGGAGCGCGGCGGCGTCTGAGGGATCGGGATCGGGATCGGAGGCTGTCGGCCCACCCCGAGCCGCCATGGCAGGGACCATCTCCCATGCGCCGTGCCCCATGCCCTCATGCCTCATGCCCCCGGTCGAGGCGACACGGGGAGAGCCCTGATCGTCCGGACGCGGTGACGTGCGGAGACCGGCTCGTCCTCCGGCTCCCCCGGTTACGCCCGGAGGTCAGCCTGGTGCCCCGCCCAAGGCGGACCCGCCCCTGTGAGTCAGGGCCATCCCCACCCCGCCCCCTGGGCCGTACGGCGATTCCGCGGGCGCCGGCCCGCGCCGTACGCGGTGCTCTCCGACGGCCCTCCGAAGGGCTCCGCGACCGTTCTCCTGCGGCCCACCCCCGGGTGAACCTTTACAACTTCCCCGTACCTGTGTCGGGTTGGCGAAGACTTGGACCGGAGTGCAACCGAGTCCCTTATGTCCGAGGTAAGTTGATGTTCAAGTCGCCGCGGCGACCCCGCGGGTGCCGTTGCGACCAGCTACTTCACGACCGTCGACCAGTCCGGCGACTGGGCCGGGTCGAGGCTGCGCAGGCGCTCCAGGGTCTCCGGCTTCTGCACGTCGAGCCAGTCGGTCAGTTCACGGAAGGACACACAGCGAACGCCCTTCTTCGTGCACACGTTCTTGATGACCTGGTCGATGGACTTCATGTAGATGCCGCCGTTCCAGTCCTCGAAGTGGTTGCCGATGAACAGCGGTGCGCGGCTGCCGTAGTAGACCCGGTCGAAACCGGCCATGTACGACTTGACGGTCTCCTGCTCCCACTGCGGGTACTGGGCCGGATCTCCGTCGGTCTCACCGTCGGACTGGTTGTAGAGGAAGTTGAAGTCCATGGACAGGCCTTGGTACTTGCCGTTCTCGTAGGGGAGCATCTGGAGCGGGAAGTCCCAGACGCCCTCCTTCTTGGCGGGCCATATCTGGAAGTCCCCGGCCGAGCTGGCGTCGTAGCGCCAGTCGTACTTCTTCGCCGTGGCCTTCATCGCCTTGAGCAGGTTCTTCTGGCCTTCGAGGCAGGGCGCGCGGCCCCCGCTGATGGCCTTCGCCGGGTCGAAGGGGAGCGCCGGCAGATCGCTGTAGCCGGTGTTGGTCTTCCACTTCTCGACGAAGGAGAAGAACTGGTCGATCTCGCTCTCCCACTCCTCGACGCTCCAGTCCCCGCCGCCCTTGTCGCCGCAGAAGTGGCCGTTGAAGTGGGTGCCGATCTCGTTGCCCGCCTTCCACGCCTTGCCGAGTTCGGCGAGCGTGGTGCGGATGTGCTCGTCGGTGGGGTAGCTGATCGCCGCCGCGCCCGGATCGTGCATCGGAGGTTCGTAGAGCGACTTCTTGTCCTTGGGCAGCAGGTAGATGCCGGTCAGGAAGAACGTCATGTGGGCGTTGTACTGCTCGGCCATCTCCCGGTAGTGGGAGAACAGCTTGTCGTCGCCCTGGAGGGCGCCGTCCCAGGAGAAGACGACGAACTGGGGCGGCTTCTCACCGGGCTTGAGCGGTACGGCCTTCAACTCGCCCTTCTGCGGGCCGGTGTACGACGTGGAGCCGTCGCCGAGGATCTTCGTCTTTCCGTCCCACGCCGGTTCCTTCTTCGCCTTGGCGGCGTCGTCGGAGGCGTGCACTCCGGCGGACCCCGCCGGTGTGGTGCTGTCCGTGTTCAGGGCCAGGTAGGTGGCGGTCAGGGACGTGACGACGAGGAACGCCGCCATGGCCGCGAAGCCCTGGCGGGCGGACGTGGCGGCAGAAGGCTGTTCGGGCTCCCGGCGTCGGCGCCGGCTGTGCTTCGAGTTCATACGGGGCACATTCTGCGAGGGGGGTCTGAGGAAGGGGACGCGGCCGGACGGCGGCCGTCGGAGGGGGCCGGTCCGGACGGCCGGCCGACGGGGTCAGCGCAGCGGGCTCATCGCGCCGGACCAGATGCCGTACGGGACGTCGGTCTCGGGTGTGCCGGCGATCCCTTCGAGGGGAAGCGGTTCGAGGCTCTTGGACAGGTCGATGCGGTAGAGGACCACCGCGGTCGAGACGGAGCGGTTCGTGCCGACATACCAGGCCGCCTTGTCGTCCTGCGTCGTACCCTTCTTGCCCGCCACCTGTGCCGTGGTGGGTGCCGCGCCCGGGTGGGCGGTGCGGAAGGAGTCGGAGAGCGCCTCCGTGACCTCGCGGGCCACCTCCGCGCGCATCGCGCGATGGGGCGCCGGGGTGTCCAGGGTGACGCGGTAGCCGTTACGGGTGATGCGGCGCACGGAGTACGGCTCGGTGTGCGTCCCGCCCGCGGCGAACGTGGCGTACGAGTTGGCCATGCGGATCGCGCTGGGCGTGGAGCTGCCCAGGGACAGCGTGGGTACCTGCGGTCCGATGCTGGAGGAGAGCAGGCCCGACGCCTCGGCGGTCGCGCGCACCTTGTCCAGGCCGGTGTCCATGCCGAGCTGCATGAACGGGGTGTTCACGGACGAGGCGAGCGCCTGGCGCAGCGTGACCTGTCCGTGGTCCTTCTTGCCGTCGTTGTGGGCGGCGACCTTCTTGCCGCTTCGGTCCCAGTAGGGGCCCTCCGGGGTGCTGACCGGGACGCCGTCGTCGCCGTCGTACACGGACTCGGGGGTGACCGGCGTGGCCGCGCCCTCGCGGGTCTTGTGGACGCCGTGTTCCAGCCCCGCCGCGTAGACGAACGGCAGGAACGCCGAACCGGCGGGCACGGTGGTGGCGTTGGACTCGTTGTAGCCCTGCGTACGGTGGTCGGGGCCGCCGTAGACGGCGAGGATCCGTCCGTCGTCGGCGATCGAGGCCGCGCCGTAGTGGGCGTTCTTGGCCGTGTCCGGGTCGTCCTTCTTCGCCTTGGCGCGGGCCTCGGTCACGGTGTCGGTGAGCGTCTTCTCCCGCTTGCGGTCGAAGGTCGTGTAGATCTGGTAGCCGCCGAGGTCGAAGTCCCGGTCGGAGATGTGCCCGGCCTTCTTGGCGTACTGGGTCGCCAGCTCGACGAGGTAGTCGCTCTGCTTTCCGGTGTCGAACGCCCGGCCCTGCTCGAGCGGTTCGGGGAACTTCGTGTACGTGGCCCGCTCGGAGGCCGACAGCTTGCCCGTCTTGACCATCCGGTCGAGGATCCAGGACCAGCGCTCCACGGCCCGCTTGTGGTTGGCCGTGCTCAGGGTGGGGTCGTAGAGGCCCGCGCCCTTGAGGAGCGAGGCGAGGAAGGCGCCCTCGCTGGCGTTGAGGCGGCTCACGTCCTTGCCGTAGTAGGCCTGGGAGGCCCGCTGGAGGCCGTAGGTGCCGCGCCCGAACCAGCTCGTGTTGAGGTAGCCCTCCAGGATCTTGTCCTTGCTCATCTTGTTGTCGAGCTTGAGGGAGATCATGGCCTCGGTGAACTTGCGGCCCACCGAACGGTTCTGGGTCAGGTAGACGTTCTTGACGTACTGCTGGGTGATCGTGGAGCCGCCCTGGGTGTCACCCTGGCCGACCGTGCGCACCAGGGCGCGGGTGATGCCCTTGACGGAGATTCCGGGGTCGGAGTAGAAGCTCTCGTTCTCCGCCGCGAGGACGGCCGAGCGGACGTCCGGGGGGATGTCCTTGAGCGGCATGGCCTGGCGGCGCACCCAGCCGGTACGGGCCATGGGGGTGCCGTCGGCCCAGAAGTAGACGTTGTCCTGCTGGGTCGCGTACGTGTTGAGGTTCTGCGGGATGTCCGTCGCGGCGTAGGCGATGACCAGCAGCGAGCCGCTCAGGCCGATGGAGAGCGCGAGGGCGCCGAGCCACTGGCGCCAGGAGGGCATCCAGCGTCGCCAGCCGGCCCGGCCCGGTCGCGGGTAGGCGGGCCTCAGACGCCGGGCGAGGGGCGCAAGGGGTGCGAGGCGGACGGCCAGCCGGGACAGCGGGGTGGGCTGCGGCTTGCGGCGGGTCCCGCCGGGCCGGTGCGATCCGATCGGGTCAACCACGGCGCGCTCCGGTGCGCGGGCGGCCCGTGGACAAGGGATGCCGGGCATCGTTGCGATGCCAAGTCTGGGTCACGACTGCGTCTCCCTCCGCACTTCTGAATTGCGCGCGCGGGTAGATGCAGCGGCCGCTCACGCGGCTGCGAGCCCCCCATCCCCGACCTTGCGGCTCGTCGCGGCACTATTAAATTATCAGCGACCTCAGGGATCGCTTCGATCAGCGACCAGACAAAAAAGCACAGGGGCCAGGGGAGCCGAGGGACGGGCGGGACGCGAATCGACCTCGTTCCGGTCGCGGACGGTCGGTCGGCGGCGCGCGCGACCGACGGGAACCAGGGCCGCGAGACACCCCGGAAGCGGGCCTCTTCCGGCTAACCTGTCGGCATGCCTCGCTACGAGTACCGCTGCCGGACCTGCGGCGACACCTTCGAACTCAGCCGTCCGATGGCCGAATCGGCCGCTCCGGCGGCCTGCCCGGCCGGTCACGACGACACGGTCAAACTCCTGTCGACGGTCGCCGTCGCCACCGGCGGTTCGGCGTCCGCGCCGGCCCCCGCACCCGGTGCGGGCGGCGGCGGAGGCGGATGTTGCGGCGGAGGCTGCTGCGGCTGACCCGGGGAGATTTCTCAGGAGATCTTCAGGTATGCCCGAAGCGTGCGCCGCGATGTGAGACGCGGCACGTTCGGATCCGACAAACCGTCCATCTCGGTTTCATTCGGGCGCTGTCGACCCTCGAGGGCCTTCCGTATGCCTCGGACGGCGCGTTCGACACGGGTGCACCCAGGGCCGTACGACACGGGTGTGCCCCGGACCGGACGGTCCGGGGCACATCGTCACGTATCAGGCGAGTTCGGGTGCGGCGCAGGCGTGCACGAACTCGCGGAGGATCCGCTCCCCCGCCGCGACGCCCCGCTCGGGCAGCGCGGTGATCGCCGGTGCCGTCCAGTCCGCTTCGGCGAGTTCGCCGTGACCCGGCCGCCAGCCGCGGTCCGCGACGAGCAGCAGATCCGCGTCGAGCAGCGAGTCACCGGCGCCCAGGGTGAGGACGGCGCCGGTGCGGCGGGCGACCTCCCGCACGGCCGCGCTCTTGGTGAGCGGCTTCGGCACGGCGTAGATCTTGCGGCCCTGCAGCGAGACCGTCCAGCCGCGGTTCTCCGCCCAGACGGCCAGGTCCTTCACCCACTGCTCGGGGAGCAGTTCCCGCTCCACCACCAGGTAGGCGAACAGGTCCTCGGCGATCCGGTGCTTGCGCACCCAGACCGGGTCCGCGGTGTTCGCGAGGTGCTCCCGGATCTCCGCGAGCGGCGCGCACTCGGAGGCGAGCCGGTCCGTGACGCTCCGGTGCCAGTCGAGGTCGGAGACCCCGTCGACGAGCAGGTGTCCGCCGTTGGCGCAGATCGCGAACTCGGGAGCGGGGCCGGGCAGGTTGATGCGCTGGTACTGCTTGCGGGTGCGGGTCGTGGTGGGCACGAAGTGCGCGAGGTCGCCGAGTTCGGTGAGCAGCCCGGCGGCCGTCTCCGTCATGTAGGACAGCGGCTTGCTCTCGTGCACCTCGACGCAGAGCAGCCGGGGCGCCCGCGCGTCCGGCATGGTCAGCGCGAGGGCGGCCGAGGAGTAGATGAGCGTGCGGTCGAGGTCGCTGGCGACGAGCACCTTGGGCGCGGACATCAGGCGGTCACCGCCTTGCCGTCGGCACCGGTCGCGCCGCGCGTGAACTTCGGGTGGATCAACCCCACACAGGTGTAGGGGAGTTCGCCGACCTCCTCGACGGGCACCCCGCGCTGTCCGGCGAGCAGCCGGACGTGGTCGAGGTCGGCGCCCGCTCCGGCGCGCGCCAGTATCTTCCAGGGAACCCGGCGGAGCAGGACCCGGGTGGTCTCGCCGACGCCCGGCTTGACGAGGTTGACGTCGTGGATGCCGTACTCCTCGCTGATGCGCTCGACCGCGGCCCAGCCCTCCCAGGTGGGGGTACGGTCGGCGGCGAGCAGTTCCTTCGCCCGGTCGCGGGCCGCCTCGGCGACATCGGGGAAGTGGGCGGCGACGACGTCCAGGAACTCGACGGAGACGTCGGATCCGGCGAGTTCACGGTAGAACTTCGCGCCGTGGAAGTCGTGTTCGCCGACCAGGTCGGAGCGCAGCACCGTACGCGATATGAGCCCGGAGACCGTGGAGTTGAGGCAGGCGGAGGGGATGAGGAAGTCCTCGCGGGTGCCGTACGTCCGCACGCACGAGCCGGGGTCGGCGAGCACCGCGATCTCCGGGTCGAAGCCGGATACGCCCTCGGCCTGCTCGAACTCCTCGATGGCGTCGGCGAGTTCGCGGGTGATGGCGCCCTTGCCCGTCCAGCCGTCGACGAACACGACGTCGGCCGGGTCGTGGTGGGCGGCGAGGTACCGCAGCGCGTTGGCGTCGATGCCGCGGCCGCGGACGATGGAGACGGCGTAGTGCGGCAGGTCCAGGCCGTGCTGGTGCTGGGCCCAGCGGCGCATCAGGACGCCGACGGGTGTGCCGGCGCGGGCCAGGGAGACGAGGACGGGGCGCGGGGAGCGCTCGGCGAGGACGACCTCGGTGACCGCGCCGACGGCCTCGGCGATCCGGGCGGCCGAGGTGGTGAGGGCCGCGTGGAACAGGTCCTGGTACTGGGTGCTCGGCTGGTACTCGACCGGCAGCGACTCCGCGTAGTGGGCGCCGCCGCTCTGGATGGCCTCCTCGCGCTCCTCGGTCGGCGCCTCCAGCGTCACGTCCGACAGGTCCTGCAGCAGCCAGCCGACCTCGTCGGGGGCGTACGAGGAGAAGGCGGGGCCGCGGAGGGGCTCGGGCAGCATGGAGGGCCTTTCGGTGGACGGCCGTGCGGGGACGTACGACGGGACGACGGCGAGCAGGACGCTCGGGGTGTGCGCCGCGAGCCGGGCCAACAGGCCGTCGGGGGCGTGCAGTGCGGGGGTGTCGGCCGTGGAGTCGACGACCGCCACGACGGCGTCGAAGGCGCCGCCCGCGACGTTGTAGGCGAAGCGGGGGCCGGGGCCGTCGTCCGGCTCGTCGTGCGCCGGGAAGACGATGCGGCTGCGGATCGCGTAGCCGGGGTCGTCGAGCGCGAGGACCGGGGACCGGGTCGTCGTGGAGAAGCGCACCTCGGCGGGCACCACCTGCTCCAGCTCGCGGGCGAGGCGCAGCGGCGCGTACATCAGCTCCTCGAAGCCGAGCACCAGCACGCGGCGGGCGTCGTCCGGCAGGGCTTCGGCGAGCCGGGCGGCCATGGAGGGCAGGGCGCCGTCCAGGCGTATGCGCTGGCCCGGCGTGAATCCGTGCCGGCCGCCGTCCGGGAGGCCGCGGGGCCAGCCCAGCTCGACGCGCACGGCCCGGCCGGCGCTCCCGGCGGCGGGGGCGTCCGACGCCTCCCGCTCGTGCTCGGCGACCAGCGCCTGCCCCTTCTCCAGGACGCCCTCGGGCAGGCGCACCGTGCCCGAGGCGGCCGCGATCAGGTCGACGCGGGCGCCGATCTCGGCGGCGAACCGCTCGAAGCGGGCCAGGTCGGCCTCCGACCGCATGTCGACGAGCGCGACCACGACGTACCGCTCCCGCGGGTAGCGCTCGTGGAGGTCGCGGATCGTGTTGAGGACGGTGTTGCCGGTGGAGAACTCGTCGTCGACGAGGATCAGCGGTCCGGGGCCCGCGAGCAGGTCCGGGTGCTCGGGGAGGAGCAGGTGCGAGGTGGCGTGCGAGTGGGCCTCCTCGAAACCGCCGGCCCGCGCGACACCCGGGACGGGGCGGCGGGTGGAGTGGAGGTAGGGGGCGACGCCCACCCCGTCCGCGACCGAGTGGCCGAGCCCGGTGGCCGTCTCGGCGTACCCGAGGACGACGGCCTCGCGGGCCTCCTCGGTGCCGAGCAGGTCGCGCACGCGCCGGCCCAGGGCGACCCCCTGGCCGTGCACGACGGAGGGCGACTGCGGCACGTGCTTGCCGAGCACGTTCGACACGAGCAGGTGGGCGCGCTTGGGGTTGCGCCGGAGCGCCAGACCGAGCATCCCGCTCAGTCTCTCGTCGCCGACGAGTTCGACACCGAGCCGCTCGGCGACCCAGGAGCCCGTCCAGGGCGCGTCAGGCACGGCGCCCTGGCCCTGCGCGCCGCCCGGGGCGCTCGCCCCGGGCGGCAGGTCCGGCACGTCCGGCTCGGCCGGGCGTGCGGGGTCGTTCGGGTCCTGCGCAGGGGTGTTCATCGAGTCCTCGGTGATCGGTTTCCAGGTCGCCCGGCCGGGCCGCGTCACTCGGGCAGTCCGGCGGTGAGCAGCTCGACGAAGCCGATGTCCTCGTGGGCGACCCCGAAGACCTCGGCGCGCAGCAGGGTGCGCTCCGCCCAGGCGCGATGCGGCTTCACCTCGTTCATCTTGTTCGTGTACGCCGACCTCAGGACGCCTCCGCCGCCGCGCTCGGGCCGCAGGATGTCCTGCGCGTCACTGAACTCCTCGTGACTGACCACGGACAGCGCGTGCACGGGCAGCACGTGCGACGGGTGGATGCAGGTCTTGCCCATCAGGCCGTTGGCCTGGTCGAGAGCGATCTCGCGCAGCAGACCGTCCATGGCGTGCTCGATCAGTGTCTCGCGCAGCTCCTCCGCCTGCCCCTCCAGGAAGGGGCTGCGGCGCAGCTGCGGCTTGAACATGCGCTCCTGGACCCGGAAGTACTCCCACACCGGTCCGGTCACGGTGAAGCCGGTGCCGTCCGCCCGGCCCAGCATGTTCACCACGTCGGCGATCACGGAGGCGACCACCTGCACGTCGTACGCCGTCATGTCGGGGGCCCGGCGCAGCCCGTACGAGGAGCAGAAGTCCGTGACGCCGAGGCGCAGGGCGAGGACGCGGTCGCGGTACTTGTCGACGGCGCGGGAGATGCCCTCCAGGGTCTCCACGCGTGACTCCCGGTAGAGCAGCTCGGGGGACTCCAGGACCGGCATGGCGAAGAGCCGCCGGCCGCTGGAGGCCTCGGCGGAGGCGAGTGCCTCCAGGAACGGCATGCCGCGTTCCTCGGTGAACTTCGGCATCACGAATCCGGACAGCAGCCGGACGGCGGGGCCGAGGCGCCGCACGAGGTCGGGGATCTGTTCGGGGTGGCGGACCCGCACGAACAGCAGCGGGGGCTCTCCGACGTCGGGGCGGGCGGCGAGGTCGGTGAACTGGCGGACCAGGTTCTCCTCGGCACCGACGACCTCGGAGTCGTCGATCGAGTCCTCCAGGCACAGCACCATCGAGACCACGCCCCGCGTGGTCTGCTTGACGATGTCGTCGGCGAGCTGGGGACGAGTGGCCGGGCTGTACAGCGTCGCCCCCAGGGCGGCGGCGAGCACTCGGGCCGGTGAGTCGGCACAGAAGGCGCCGGGCTCCCGGTGGAAGAGACGCTGCCGCTCTTCCGGGGTGATGTGACCGAAATGACGCATGAGACTCCCCCGTGGCGGCTCGTGGGTTGCGGCTGCTGGGCCGGATGTGATGTGGCCGGTAATAGTACGTATGGATCAATGTCAGGGGTTCCCACCGGGCGTGAAGTTCAGGTAACTCGGCCGTGTCCAACACTCGCCGGTTCCGGGTCGACCCCGCATTGTCGTGACCAGGACCGAGAGGGCAGGATGGCCGCATGACGCACGCGATGCTGAAGGGGTCGAACGTCCCGCTGGACGCCACAGCGGTGCGCGCCGTCCTGTGCTGGACGCCCGGGCAGGGTGTCCCCGATGTCGATGTCTCGGCGCTGCTCCTCGGCCCCGACGGTCGTGTGCGATCCGACGAGGACTTCGTCTTCTACAACCAGCCCCGCCATCCGTCGGGCAAGGTGTGGCGGCTCGGCAAGAAGCGTGGTGCCGAGGGCCTCACCGACACGATCCAGACAGATCTGGCGGGTGTCGAGTCCGGAGTCGGACAGATTCTGCTGGTCGCATCGGCTGACGACGTCACCTTCGATCGCGTACGTGATCTGCGCATTCTGCTGTACGACGCCGCCGTCACGGACGGTGAACCGCTGGCGTACTTCGACGTCAGGCCGGAGACCGGCGCGGAGACCGCGCTGATCTGCGGCGAGCTGTACCGGCGCGGTGAGGGCTGGAAGTTCCGGGCGCTCGGCGAGGGCTATTCGAACGGTCTGGTCGGTCTCGCGACCGATTTCGGGATCTCGGTGGACGAGTCCGAGGCGGCGGCCGCCGCGGCCGGTTCCGCGCCGGAGGCGAGCACCTGGGCGGCGCCCGCCGGCACTCCGGAGACCTCGGTGCCGCTGCCGCCCGAGCAGGTCCCGCCGCTCCCCCAGCAGCCGGCCCCGGTGCCGCAGCAGCCCGCGTACGGCTATCCGCAGCCGGCCGCGGCGGCCCTGACGGAGCCGGCGTACGGCTACCCGCAGCAGGGCGGCCAGTCCGCCTACGGGTACCCGCAGCCCCAGACCGCGCCCGCCGCGCCGCCCGCGTACGGCTTCCCGCAGGCCGTGGGCGCGGGGCCGGACCCGGACTTCCGGCTGCCGCCGCAGGGGCCGCAGTTCATCGGCCGCTGAGCCCGGCAGCGTCGTCGGCCCCACCGCGGGGCCCGGGACGTCCTGGGGGCCTGACGCTCGGTTCAGGCCCTAACGCTCGACCTTCGACTTGTAGCCGCGGCCCCATTGGAGGCCCCAGCCGTAGAGGCGGTCGAGTTCGGCCTGGAAGCCGTACACGAACTTCACCTCGCGGCGCACGGTCAGCTCACCCTTGTTGTTCTCGATCATGACGACGGCGCAGGAGCGGGCCTGCGGATGGCGTTCGTCGAGGCCGATCTCGATGCGCGGGCCGTTGCTGGGGTAGAGCGTGATGATGGCGTGGGTACGGTCGAAGGCCGGGGTCTGGTCGTAGATGTAGACGAAGACCAGCAGCCGTTTGATGTCGTCGCGGTGGTCGAGGTTGACGAAGGCCGTCTCGCCCGAGCCCGACCCGAAGCGGTCGTCCCCACTGAGCTTCACGAACGGCGGGCCGTTGAGCTCGCCGAGGAAACCGCCGAGCGGCTGGACGACGCCCTTGGTGCCGTCCGTCAGCTCGTACATGACCCCGAGGTCGAGGTCGACGTTCACCATGCTCTGGGTGTGCGCCTGGACCACTTCCGGTTTGAAGGTGCGGAAGGGGTGGCGCAGCAGGCTCTCGCGCTGCGGCCCGCCGATGTCGGAGGTGCGCATCCGCCAGGACAGGTTGATGCGCAGGTTGCCGGTGGCCGCGCCCTGCTTGGTGAGCGAGACCGTGTGGTTGCGCTTGGTCAGCTCGATGGAGTTGGTGGCCGCGCTGCCGGAGTCGAAGTCCGCCGAGCGCCCCCGCCACAGGTCCTGCCAGATGCCCATTTCCGCCCCCCACGTTCCTCGGTATGCGGCGGGGCGGCCGTAGAGGACCTGTCCTCTACGGCCGCCCCGCTCAAAGCGTTCCTCAACCGGGGCCGTGTCACACCCCGGACGGCGGAGGGGTGTCACACCCCGGACGAGACCTCAGCCTTCTCGTCCGAGGTCGGGGCTTTTCCCTCGGCCTCGGCGAGCGCCTTGTTCCGGCGCACGGAGGACCAGAAGGACCAGGCGATCAGGACGACACCGACGAGGCCGGTGATGACCTCGTTGATCTGGTACTGGATGGTGACCAGGAGGATCACCGAGAGGGCGCCGATCGCGTAGTGCGCGCCGTGCTCCAGGTAGACGTAGTCGTCGAGGGTGCCCTGGCGGACCAGGTAGACGGTGAGCGACCGGACGTACATGGCGCCGATACCGAGACCCAGCGCCATCAGCACGATGTCGTTGGTGATGGCGAAGGCGCCGATGACTCCGTCGAAGGAGAAGGACGCGTCCAGCACTTCCAGGTACAGGAACATGAAGAACGCGGCCTGGCCCGCGAGGACGACGGCCGGCTTCTTCTTGCCGCTCCGCTCGGCCTCCTCCTCTTCCTCGTGGGCGCGCTCCTCCTCCTCTTCGAGACGGTCCTCGAAGTAGCCGGAGAGGCCGCCGACGACCATGTACGTGATCAGGCCGGCGATGCCGGAGATCAGCACCGTCTGCGCCTTGTCGGCGTGCCCGCCACCGTGCTGGTGGGCGTTGACCGCGAAGGTGAAGGACGTGATGAGCAGGACGATCAGGGCGATGCAGACCGACAGCATGTCGACCTTGCCGAGCTTGGCGAGCGGGCGCTCGATCCAGCGCAGCCACTGGATGTCCCGGTCCTCGAAGATGAAGTCGAGGAAGATCATCAGCAGGAACATGCCACCGAAGGCGGCGATCGACGGGTGGGCGTCGGTCACCAGCTGCTGGTACTGGTCCTTGTCGTTCAGCGCCAGATCGACCGCGTCGATCGGGCCGATCTTGGCGCTGATGGCGACGATGACGACGGGGAACACCAGGCGCATGCCGAAGACGGCGATCAGGACACCGACCGTGAGGAAGATCTTCTGCCAGAAGGCACTCATCTTCTTCAGGATTCCGGCGTTGACCACCGCGTTGTCGAAGGACAGCGAGATCTCCAGGACGGCCAGGATCGCCACGATGCCGAAGGCGGTCCACCCCCCGTAGAAGGCCGCTGCGACCAGACCGAGCGCGGTAATCGCGAACGACCAGCCGAAGGTTTTCAGAAGCACTGGCTACCCAATCATCGTGTGGTGGGGGCACCCCCAGCGGTCGCTCGGAGGAGGGCTTCCCCCGCGCCGCACTCGTCTTTACCTACTGTTGACCACGAAGTGTAGAGGGCCGCCTTCGACCGAAACAGGTGGGCCTAGGAAACATTCACCCCGAAGTCGAGGGCGATGCCCCGCAGCCCCGACGCGTAGCCCTGGCCGACCGCGCGGAACTTCCACTCGGCGTTGTAGCGGTAGACCTCGCCGAAGATCATCGCCGTCTCCGTCGAGGCGTCCTCGGACAGGTCGTAGCGGGCGAGCTCCTGGCCGTCGGCCTGGTTCACGACACGGATGAAGGCGTTGCTGACCTGGCCGAAGGTCTGGCCGCGGTTGTCCGCGTCGTGGATGGAGACCGGGAAGACGATCTTGTCGACGTTGGCCGGCACCTTGGAGAGGTCGATGAGGATCGACTCGTCGTCACCCTCGCCCTCACCCGTGAGGTTGTCACCGGTGTGCTCGACCGAGCCGTCCGGGCTCTTGAGCTGGTTGTAGAAGATGAACCATTCGTCCCCGAGCACCCGGCCGCCGTTGCACAGCAGGGCGCTGGCGTCGAGGTCGAAGTCGGCTCCGGTCGTGGAGCGTGCGTCCCAGCCGAGCCCGATCATCACCTGTGTGAGGTTCGGCGCGGCCTTCGAGAGGGAGACATTGCCCCCCTTGGCGAGCGTGACACCCATGATGCTGGTCCTCCCCGAGGTCGATCTTCACTTGGTACAGCAGGCCCGGCGCCGCACCGAAGGGGTGCGGCGCCGGGCCGGACGGCTGAGGCCCGAGGGCTCAGACGTTGACGCCGAAGTCCTGCGCGATGCCGCGCAGGCCCGAGGCGTAGCCCTGGCCGATGGCGCGGAACTTCCACTCCGCGCCGTTGCGGTAGAGCTCGCCGAAGACCATCGCGGTCTCCGTCGAGGCGTCCTCGGAGAGGTCGTAGCGGGCGATCTCCGCGCCGCCCGCCTGGTTCACCACGCGGATGAACGCGTTGCGGACCTGGCCGAAGGACTGCTGGCGGTTCTCGGCGTCGTAGATCGAGACCGGGAAGACGATCTTCTGGACGTCGGCCGGGACGGTGGCGAGGTTGACCTTGATCTGCTCGTCGTCGCCCTCGCCCTCGCCGGTGGTGTTGTCACCGGTGTGCTCGACCGAGCCGTCCGGGCTCTTCAGGTTGTTGAAGAACACGAAGTTCTGGTCGCCGGAGACCTTTCCCTGGTCGTTCGTGAGCAGGGCGCTGGCGTCGAGGTCGAAGTCCGTGCCGGTGGTGGTGCGGACGTCCCACCCCAGACCGATGATGACCGCGGTCAGTCCCGGGGCCTCCTTCGACAGCGAAACGTTGCCGCCCTTGCTGAGGCTGACTCCCACGAGTCCTCCCAATGGTGTTCAGGGGCGGGGCGCCCCGTAGGTGCGTTGGTATCGGATCAACGATCCGATCCTAGTGACGGGTTCCCGTGCCCCGCAGGGCTTGGAACCGAAGAATCACAGGGTGTCGAGCGCCTTGACGTACTCGTTCAGGTCACGCGCGTCGGGCAGGGCGTTGACGACGGTCCAGCGGACCACGCCCTCCTTGTCGATGACGAACGTGCCGCGCACCGCGCAGCCCTTGTCCTCGTCGAAGACGCCGTAGGCGCGCGAGACGTTGCCGTGCGGCCAGAAGTCCGACAGCAGCGGGTACTCCAGGCCCTCCTGCTCGGCGAAGACGCGCAGGGTGTGGATGGAGTCGTTGGAGACGGCGAGCAGCTGGGTGTCGCGCTCGGTGAACTGCGGCAGGTTGTCACGCAGGGAGCACAGCTCGCCGGTGCACACCCCGGTGAAGGCGAAGGGGTAGAAGAGCAGCACCACGTTCTTCTCGCCACGGAAGTCCGAGAGCTTCACGGTGGCTCCGTGGTTGTCCTTCAGCTCGAAGTCCGGGGCCTTGGTGCCGACGTCGACGGTCATGCTCACTCGCTTCCCTTCCAAGGGTCTGTTCGGGTGACGACCAGCGTACGCAGTGATCGCCGCCCGGCCCCGGTGCGGCCCCGCCGGGTGACCCGCGGGACGGGCGGACGGACGCCACCCGGGTGGTCCGGGGCAAGCGTGAGGCCCCCGCCGAGGTGGCTCGGCGGGGGCCTCACGGATGCTCTGCTTGCAGACGGGGCTGCAGCTCAGCGCTTCGACTTGGGGGTGGCCAGGCGGGTGCCCGACCACTCCTTGCCGACGGAGATGCTCTTCGTCTGGGAGAGGCCGGCTGTCTGTGCGGCATCACTGATGTCGCTGGGCTCGACGTAACCGTCCCTGCCGGTCTTCGGGGTCAGCAGCCAGATCATGCCGCCGTCCTCAAGGAGACCGATGACGTCCACCAGTGCGTCCGTGAGATCGCCGTCCTCGTCCCGGAACCACAACAGCACCACGTCAGCGACGTCGTCGTAGTCCTCGTCGACCAGATCCTGGCCGATCAGCGATTCGATGCCTTCACGGAGCTCGTGGTCAACGTCGTCGTCGAAGCCGATCTCCTGGACCACCTGTCCGGGCTCGAACCCCAGCCTGGCGGCCGGGTTGGTCCGCTCCTCCGCGTGGTCCGCGGTCGCGCTCACGGCTTGCCTCCTGATCATGTTTCGGGATTGGGGTCTCCCCCCGCTCGTCCAGAGTTCGGGGGAGTCTCAGCCACGCGCGTGCGCGAAGCATTGGCCGTAGTCCACACGGGCGGAGCGGATCGCGCAAGTACCCGGCCGTCGAGACCGCCGAAACGGTGACGATCCTGGCAGTGCCGACGCAACTCCCGGTGGGCCTTCATCAGGCCGCGTGACGCGCACCACACCCTTCTGCCCCATTTATGAACTTCGGAACCCTTGGAGCCTACGAGAACCGAACGGCTTTGCGGAACGCGTCACGTACTGAGCGTATCGTTGCGTTTTGGTCGGGGCCGTCCCAGCGGTCTGCACGAGCGTCTCGGTTACCCCTAAGTAGAGATGACGTATGCGTTCCCGAGGTACACGATGGGGAACGGTGCAGATACAGGGGAAACCCACCGCAGACAGCCCTCTGACAGCGAAGGAACAGCGTGGCTTCCGGATCCGATCGCAACCCGGTCATCATTGGCGGCCTTCCCAGCCAGGTCCCGGACTTCGACCCTGAGGAGACTCAGGAGTGGCTCGACTCCCTCGACGCCGCCGTCGACCAGCGCGGCCGTGAGCGCGCCCGCTATCTGATGCTGCGGCTGATCGAGCGGGCCCGCGAGAAGCGCGTGGCCGTGCCCGAGATGCGCAGCACGGACTACGTCAACACGATCGCCACCAAGGACGAGCCGTTCTTCCCCGGCAACGAGGAGATCGAGCGCAAGGTCCTGAACGCGACCCGCTGGAACGCGGCCGTGATGGTCTCCCGGGCGCAGCGCCCCGGCATCGGCGTGGGCGGCCACATCGCGACCTTCGCCTCCTCCGCCTCGCTCTACGACGTCGGTTTCAACCACTTCTTCCGCGGCAAGGACGAGGGCGACGGCGGCGACCAGATCTTCTTCCAGGGACACGCCTCGCCGGGCATCTACGCCCGCGCGTTCCTCCTGGACCGGCTCTCCGAGCAGCAGCTCGACGCGTTCCGCCAGGAGAAGTCGAAGGCGCCCTACGGGCTGTCCTCGTATCCGCACCCGCGGCTGATGCCGGACTTCTGGGAGTTCCCGACCGTCTCGATGGGCCTCGGCCCGCTCGGCGCGATCTTCCAGGCGCGGATGAACCGCTACATGGAGGCGCGCGGCATCGCCGACACCTCCAAGTCCCACGTCTGGGCGTTCCTCGGCGACGGCGAGATGGACGAGCCGGAGTCGCTCGGCCAGCTGTCGATCGCGGCGCGCGAGGGCCTGGACAACCTGACCTTCGTCGTCAACTGCAACCTCCAGCGCCTCGACGGCCCGGTGCGCGGCAACGGCAAGATCGTCCAGGAGCTGGAGTCGCAGTTCCGCGGCGCCGGCTGGAACGTGATCAAGCTTGTCTGGGACCGCACCTGGGACCCGCTGCTCGCGCAGGACCGCGACGGGGTGCTGGTCAACCGGCTGAACACGACGCCGGACGGTCAGTTCCAGACGTACGCCACGGAGACGGGTGCGTACATCCGCGACCACTTCTTCGGCGACGACCACCGGCTGCGCGCCATGGTCGAGAACATGACCGACGACCAGATCCTGCACCTGGGCCGCGGCGGACACGACCACAAGAAGATCTACGCGGCGTTCTCGGCGGCCAAGACGCACGCGGGCCAGCCGACGGTGATCCTCGCGCAGACGGTCAAGGGCTGGACGCTCGGGCCGAACTTCGAGGGCCGCAACGCCACGCACCAGATGAAGAAGCTGACGGTCGCCGACCTCAAGGGCTTCCGCGACCGGCTGCACCTGCCGATCTCCGACAAGGAGCTGGAGGACGGCGCGCCGCCGTACTACCACCCGGGCCGGAACTCCGAGGAGATCCAGTACATGCACGACCGCCGCAAGGGGCTCGGCGGGTACGTCCCGACGCGTGTCGTGCGGTCGAAGCCCCTGGCGCTGCCCGAGGACAAGACGTACGCGAGTGTGAAGAAGGGCTCGGGTCAGCAGTCCATCGCGACGACCATGGCCTTTGTGCGACTCCTCAAGGACCTCATGCGGGACAAGGAGATCGGCAGGCGGTTCGTGCTGATCGCGCCCGACGAGTACCGCACGTTCGGCATGGACTCGTTCTTCCCGAGTGCGAAGATCTACAACCCGCTCGGCCAGCAGTACGAGTCGGTGGACCGTGAACTGCTGCTCGCCTACAAGGAGTCGCCGACCGGCCAGATGCTGCACGACGGCATCTCGGAGGCCGGTTGCACGGCGTCGCTGATCGCGGCGGGCTCTGCGTACGCGACCCACGGCGAGCCACTCATCCCGGTCTACGTCTTCTACTCGATGTTCGGTTTCCAGCGCACCGGCGACCAGTTCTGGCAGATGGCCGACCAGTTGGCGCGCGGTTTCGTCCTGGGCGCGACCGCCGGGCGTACGACACTGACCGGTGAGGGTCTGCAGCACGCGGACGGCCACTCGCAGCTGCTCGCCTCGACCAACCCGGGCTGTGTGGCCTACGACCCGGCGTTCGGCTTCGAGATCGCGCACATCGTGCAGGACGGCCTGCGCCGGATGTACGGCTCGACCGAGGAGCACCCGCACGGCGAGGACGTCTTCTACTACCTCACCGTCTACAACGAGCCGATCCAGCACCCGGCCGAGCCGGAGAACGTGGACGCCGAGGGCATCCTCAAGGGCATCCACCGCTACGCCGCGGGCACGTCGGGCACCATCCCGGCGCAGATCCTCGCCTCCGGTGTCGCCGTCCCGTGGGCCGTCGAGGCCCAGCGGATCCTCGCCGAGGAGTGGAACGTCCGGGCGGACGTCTGGTCGGCGACCTCCTGGAACGAGCTGCGGCGCGAGGCCGTCGACGTGGAGCGGCACAACCTGCTGCACCCCGAGGAGGAGCAGCGCGTCCCGTACGTGACGCGCAAGCTGTCCGACTCCCAGGGCCCGTTCGTCGCCGTCTCGGACTGGATGCGCTCGGTCCCGGACCAGATCGCGCGCTGGGTGCCCGGCACCTACCAGTCCCTGGGCGCGGACGGCTTCGGCTTCGCGGACACGCGCGGCGCGGCCCGCCGGTTCTTCCACATCGACGCGCAGTCGATCGTGGTCGCGGTGCTGACCGAGCTGGCCCGTGAGGGCAAGGTGGACCGGTCGGTCCTGAAGCAGGCCGTCGACCGCTACCAGCTCCTGGACGTGACCGCGGCGGACCCGGGGGCGGCGGGCGGGGACGCGTAGCCGTTCGTACGGAAGCGTTCGTACGGAAGGGAGGGGCGGCGGGCCGTGGGGCCCGCC
>NZ_JBEZHO010000078.1:0-30842 GCF_040650615.1 Streptomyces sp. NPDC048643 | reverse complement strand
CTGCGTTGGCGCTGTTCGTCAGTTCAGCTGTTCGGTGTAGGTGACGTAGACGACCTCGGAGACGCCGGGCAGCACGGCTGTCCCAGCGGGCCCTGGTCCCTGGTCCCTGGTCCCTGGTCCCTGGTCCCTGGTCCCTGGCCGCCAGCATCTCCCGCGGCACCGCCCCCATCGGCGGCACCGGCGACCAAGGCGTCGACCTCACCACCCTCACCGACGACGGTGCCGCAACTGCCAACCAGGCCAAGCCCCATTGGTCGGCCCAATCGACGTTTATCGCCTCGCAGCTGGGGCGGTTTGCGGGGCGTCTTTGCTGCCGGGATAGTACCTGCGGTCCTTGGGGCAGTGTGTGGTACGACCTTCCGGGGGCGACTGCCCCCGTCGATGCTTTGAGGATCTTGAGAGGTGAGCGGGATCGCTGCTCCGGACTATGACTTTGCGAGCTTGTCCCCCTACGACTTCGAAGTGTTCGTCCGTGACTTGCTGTCCGCGCAGGATCGCTTGATCTACTCCACGTACCGGGTGGGTGCCGACGGGGGGATCGACCTAAAAGCGGCCACGGACCAGGGCTGGGTCGTGGTGCAGTGCAAGCACACGCCCTCGGCGGACAAGAGCTCAGTTCTCCGGGCTGCCAGGAGCGAGGCGGGCAAAGCGGCCGGCATGGGGTTCACGCTGGTCCGGTATCTCTTCGTCACGTCCGCTGAACTGACCCCTGGCGCCGAGAGGGAGACGCAGAAGGCGCTGGCGGGGGTCGCCGATACGGTGGAGGTGTACGGGCGAGGCTGGCTCAATGCCGTGCTCGCCTTGCACCCCGAGGTCGAGCGGCGGCATTTCAAGCTGTGGATCTCCTCGACGCAAGCGGTACGCGCCGTGATGCAGGGCGGGGTCTTCCTGCGCGGCGAGTCCAGGATCCAGCGTATCGAGCGCAACTATCTGCGCTTTGTGCATCACGAGACCTGCGAGGTCGCCGAGTCGGCCCTCGAGGAGCACGGCTGTGTGCTGCTGAGCGGGGCACCCGGTGCGGGCAAGACGACGATCGCCGAGTACCTGTTGCTGCTGTGGTGGCATCGCGGCTTCCGGGTGGTCGTTGACCCGCGGACCGTCGATCAGTGGTGGGCATGGCTGGGGGACGACACTCCCACGGTGTTCTTCTTCGACGACGCCTGGGGCCAGACACACCATCAGGACCACGGTTCCCGTCACCACGACACGGACATGTCCGAGTTCATCGAGTCGGTCGTGGAGCGGCAGACCAGCAGCTTGGCATCCAAGGTTTTGATCATGACGAGTCGGGTGCAGGTGTTGCAGGACACCGTGCGGCTCAGTGACGCCTCCCGACGAGCGGTCGAGCAACTCGCGCACTGTCACGTTCCGGTGGAGCGCCTCCCCTACGACGTCCGCAGCCGAATGCTGTTCAATCATGTCCACCTGTCCGTCACCAATCCGCAGACTCGGCAGGACCTTTCCGTCGGGGCTTGGTGGCAAGGCGTGGCCGGCCACCCGAACTACTCCCCTCGTCTCATCGAGATCGTCGTTCGGCGCAATGCGGCGAGGAGTGCCCAGGAGCTGATCGGCGACCTGGAAGAGGCACTGGAGAACCCTCACGAGATCTGGGGGGCGAGTTTCCGTGCGCTTCCGCCGGTCGATCAGCAGCTGTTGCTGACCCTGTCGCTGATGGACTCGCAATGGGCGCAGTGGCAGGACGTCATCCGGCGGCTGGGGGGCATCGCATCGTCGGAGTCTCACGTCGATGCCGCAGTCGAGCGGCTCAACGGCTCGTGGATCACGAAGGCGTTCGATGGCTCAAGCCCGGGCCTGGCCTTGGCCGATCCCAGCCAGCGGGACTTCCTCATCCGCTATTTATCCATGAGTCCCGGCGCGATGACCGCCATCATCAGGAACGCAGTGAGCTTCGATGATCTGATTCCTGTGTGCAGGAGGGGCGAGGCCACCGAGCTGGAAGTCAACCTGCGACTGTTCTCCAGCGGCGAAGACCTGTTCCGCGATGTTCTCGACATGTGCGCCCGGGAGTTGCTGACTCGGCTGCGGGAGCTGTGGAACCTCTACCCGTGCGATGCGGAAGATCTCGCCGGCGGGAGCTTTCGCGAACTGACCTCGCTCGTCGAAGCTCTGACTCTGATCGCGCGCTTTCACGGTGACCGCCATACAACTGCCGGGGCAGCGCTGCCGGCCGACTGGTTCGCCGACGCCCTCGCCCGCGTCACGCTGCTCGTGGACGGCCTGGGCATGACATCCATCGAACCGCTGGCTGAACTGGTTACGGAACTTGCTGCGGCAATCGAAGGTGCCACTCCCCTCTGGTCGCGCGGCCATTCGTTCCTCGATCCGATCTCTCGGATCCGCGAGGTGATCAGTCACGCCTGGGCCAGGCACGAACCGCGGATCGCCCGCCACCAGGGCACCGGCTACGAAGCAGACCTGGCCGACGCGCTGGTCCAGTACGCCAACTCACTGGCCGCTCTTGGTCTGGGACCGACCATCGACACGTACTCGCCCACCGACATCGACGCCTACCTGGCACGCTACTTCGACGACTACGACCCGGATAACATTGCCGAGCAGATCGACTCGATCGAGGATGTCGTCGGATGGACTTTCTCCGACACCCGCGAGCGACTGTCCCCGCTGCTCGACGCCGAGAAAGAGGAGATGCTGTCTTCGCCCAGGCGAGCCCCGGTCGTACTGCCCCGTCACATTCCTGTGACCGCGCCCCCCGCCGACACCACCGCCTCCGTGGCCGCCTTGTTCCGCTCCCTGGGCACTTCCTCGGCGCCTGAGCGAACTTGATGCTCTCCAGGCCTGACAGCCTGGGATTCCTGCCAGCCCCCGCCGAAGGCGGGGCCGGGTGAGCTCTGTTCCGCTGCGCTGCGCCGACACGGATACCGGTCGTACCGCGCCGACGCTGGTGGCGCACGCGGTGCGAACCAGCCATTGGCCTCGGGCGCCACATCCTTCTTCGACTATCCCGGAGAACCAGACTTGCGAGGACCCGGCCGGGTAAAGCCGGGACTCGCCACATGTGTGTGCTACGCGCCAATGCTGCAGATGAACAGCTCCGCCGCGGATACGCCTGCATGCGAAACAGCAGTCAGGCTGTGTCATCCGTGAGCACGCCCCGCTCAAGGAGTTGTTCGACACTCGTGCCACGCAGTCGGGCCATCTCGCAAAAAGCGTCCCGTTCCCGCTGCCAGTCCAGAGCTCGGCTGCTGGCGGATTGGCGGACGTATTCCTGCACCGAGATGCCCAGCACAGCGGCATGCTCACGGATGGCGGTCTGCTCCTCAGCCGTCCACCGCATACGGCCCTCCCATCTGATGACGTCATTTCACCCAGCCTTCATCTTCCCCTCGGCATTCGCCCGGCGGCGGAGAACGACCAAGCTGCAACGACAACTTCTCGTCAGCTGGAAGAGCTGAGGCGGTCGAGCCAAGAGCGGGCTGCGCTGGCTACGCGGCGGATGACCTGTTCGTCGGCACCGACCCTGGTGGTCACTCCAACGCTGCGGTTGAGGCGCGCATTCACCTGGCGATGTGTACTGCCTGTCGCCTGGACCAGTTCGTTGACCATATCCGTCAACCGGGCATGGGGATGTAGGTCAGTGTCAGTTCCGCCTTCATACTCCGAGTGCCACTCGGGTTCAGGGTCGTCCATAGACTCCACCTCAGAGCAGTCGGCGCAGAGGTCGAGCATCCCCTCAACCTGAGCTTGTCCGCAGCTCACGCACACCCACCCATCGCAATTTGCGCACGTCACCGTCGCTCCGTCGGAGTCACGCCCCAATGCACGCTCCTGCGAAATGCACTCGCCGATACACGCTTGCGAAGTGGAGTTCAGATCCGCTGCAGGCTTTGGTACGGCTCCGTGGGTCTCGCGCTCGGTGAGCTCTGCCCTCCAGCGGGCCGCGTTCTCTTTTGCGGACCGGTCGCGGGCCTGCTGACAGGCCGCCCGTTCCTCAGGGGTGAGGTGACCGGTGCAGGCGGCTACAGGTGAAGGAAGGTCGTCGTGGGCCGGCCATTCGGCAACTGCGCGGCGGCATCGGCGACCAGTGGTCTTGCCGTGACGAGTGCACCTCTTTTGCGGCCGTCCCTCTACGACGTCCTGGCTGTTAGTGGCGAGGGAGGGTTGCTTGGCGTGGGTCGTAGACGTCTGGCTGGGTACTGCTCCCTTGGCCAGCATCGTTTGCAGGAGCTGTCGCCAGTCGTTACCGATCTCTGGAAGCGCAGGCGCGGCAGTAATGCCGCTGATCTCCAGGCCATGCCGCTCTGCTACGTGCTCGAACACCGGCTGGATGGCTGTGTTGACGTCGTCGGTGAACCGGGGAACGAGGTGGGACGGCACGATGAGGACAGCGGCCTCCCGGTCCTCGGACCGGCTTTTGGGGGCTAGTTCCACGTCCTCTACCTTTACCAGGAGGGCAGCGGCCCGGTTGTCGCCCTGCTCGTGCATCAGGAACGCCGTCTGGGCGAGTACGCGATGCAAGGTGGATATCACTGGCACATCCGGCTGCAAGGAGGAGACAGGAGCCGTGACGGCGACAGGCGAGTGTGGCGGCGTCACTGGGCTTTCTGGCATGGGATGCACGAGAGCCGTTGTTTCCTCTTCAAGGACCGACTCGACGGAGGCCGGATGATTGAGGACCTTTCCAAGCGCTTCCTCGAGCACGCCGAGCGAGTCCGAGTTGACGAAATTATCCAATGCACCCGAACTGACCCAGGTCAGTATCAGTGTGGCGCCATCGTAGGAGGTCACTTTCACGTTCTGGCTCAGCAGAATCCAGGTGAACCGCCGCTGCTTCTTCGCTGTTTCCAGCACTTGCGGCCACAGTTCACGCATGACCTCCGTTTTGTCCGCCATACCATCTCCATCACGTCAGTTCTTTCAGCAAGTTAGGGGAAGCCACTGGAAAATAAGGGCATAACGAGGGCTGTTTACCTATACCGGAGCCTGCTCGAACTCGCCTGCTCAATCTGCCGTATAGTTAGACGCGAGATCCGCAGGGGTAGCTATTATCCCTTCATACGGCAAGAGCTGCGCTGCTACAGCCGCGAATCACTCCCGCCGACTGCGCCCCTCGGAGCCACATCCGTCTCTGACTGACCACCCGGCCGCGAAGCAATAAAGTGCCCCAGGCCCCTGGGGCACCCCCCGCGACGATCGTGCGCCCTGCTCTGCGCACCTCCGGTTCATGAATTCCCGCCGGCTTGCGTATCTCCGAGTGCTCCGACCCGACAGAAGCGGACCGAAGTCGTGCTCGGTGGCATGCTTGCGAATCAAGCGCTCTGGCGCCTTAACGGGATAGCCACTCATTTCATCCGCCAGGTATCGCACGGCCAGCTCCTGGTTGATCATCTGTCTTTCATCAGCGCTGCGGGATCCCCTCGCCAGCTTCCATCGGTTCCCTCGCATCGTGTCGGCGTGCACAGCGGCGGCCGGCCTGGCATGGCGACAGCGCGCAGCACTGATGTGCCTGGCGCGGGCGGCGTGTCGGACACGTCTCGAAGTTAAAGCGGGCTCGAGGCACGACGTGATTCTTCCGGTCATTTGTTCCAACGGATTGCCGGGACTCAACGCGTGTAGCGCGAGGCTGTCCGCCGACTGTTCTCCGATTGTCGGGCCCTGGCTGGATGTCCGTCCCGCCAATGGCCACCGGCGGAACGTTCGCCTCGTCTCGTTGCTTGCAGCATCATCGATGCAGGTGGCAGCGCTCTTTGGTCGGGCAAGGTGCAAGCTCAGGCCTCCGTCTTCACGGAGGGGCTGGGGCACTGTAGAGGCAGGGTCTGACAATGCGTCCGCGCGGCCGGTGCGGCCGGGATGGCGTGAAATTTCGGCTACCGTCCGGTATTGAAACGGGATGCTTCATGCACTACCGGATGGGTGCGCCAGGATGCGCCCCATGAGTCTCACCTCGTATCTCAAGGACCCGACTTCGGTGATGTCGCGGTTTCTCTCCGAACATCTGCCAGGAGTCGGTGACCTGTCAGCGGACTACCGCAGGCGTCTGGCTCGCTATCCGGTGCCGGTAGACGCCGCCAGCGCAAGACAGCGCTCGGAGTACCGGATGCTGGGCCACACGATCGACCACCGGCTGCGGGCATAAGCCGGGACCTGGAGCCGTGGCCCCGGCCAGCTGTTGTGGGCCAAGGCCGGTTTCCTCTGCAGCCCCGCCTATTGGACAGTGTCTCGGCTCTCAGTCGGTCCCTTCCGTCCCGATTTCCTCCTGCGTACATGAGAGTTGTTCGTGATCCCTCTGTCTCCCGAAGCACCCCGGCAGGCTGATCCCCCGCCGCGACTGAGCATCGGCCGTCGCTTCGCTGATCCGGCACACATGACCGCACGGTTCATCCGCCCTGACGGCACCGAGCACGAACGGCCCTGGCTGGAGACGGCTGGAGAACAGCGGCTGGAGGAGTGCCTGCCGGTGCGGCGGTTCCCCGTCTGCAAGGGGCGGCGCTCGGCGCCGGGCTGGTACTGGTCCGCGACCGACAGGTGCCTGGTGCACCATGGGTTCAAGGCCATGCGCACGCAGCTCATGATGCTGGACCACGATCCGGTGGTGACGGCTCTGGCCTGTCGGCCGGTGGAGCTGTCGTGGCATGGCCGGGGCGGCAGGACCGTGTCGCACGCGCCGCACCTGATGGCACGTCTGGCGGACGGCAGCGGACTGCTGGTGGACTGTGCGGGCCGGTTCGGGGCGGGACGGCGACTGGTTTGGCGGGCCGCCCACCTGGAGGGTGCTGCGGCCGCCGCAGGCTGGCACTACCGTCTGATCGGACCGCCGCAGCCCGTGGTGGAGGCCAACGTGCGCTGGCTTGCCGGCTACCGGCATCCGCGGTACGCGCAGGACCGGTTGCCGGAGGTGGCTGAATGTTTCCGGGCGCCGACGGCGCTGGCCGAGGGGGTGCGGCTGCTGGGTGATCCGATCGCGGTGTGGCCGTCGGTGTTCCACGCACTGTGGGTGGGCGTGCTGATCGTGCCGCTGGAACGCCCGCTGCACGAGCGGACCATCGCGGTGGCATGCGCGGAGGACGGGCGGTGAGCCGGCCCCTGCTCAGGCCCGGCACCGGCGTGCGTTACGGCAACCGGGAATGGACCGTCGCGGGTGTCGAGGGATCCTCGGCGTCCGGTGCGCGGATCTGGCTCTCCGGGACGGAGGAGAAGGACGGGCAGGACACTCTGGCGGTGTTCGGGCTGGCGGAGCTGCTCGGCGATGCATCGTTCGAGCTAGTCGGGGGTCCGCCGCGTCTGCGGGTACCGCAGATGGGTCTACTGTCGACGGTGTCTGAGGGCGAGCAGTGGCGTGCGTTCGAACTGGAGCGGCACGTCCGCGAGGTGGAGACGGGGCGTCCCACCCCGGACGGCACGTCGTCGGTGAGACCTGAGTACGATCCCGCGTCCACCACCCTGGCCCAGCGTGAGCAGGCGAAGGCCGACGAACTGGCCGCGCAGGGCTGGGCGGACGTGAGCCGGGCGACGGTGCGCAGGTGGCGGGCCCGCTACCACGCGGACGGCGTGTGGGGGCTGGTCAAGAAGCGTCGCAGCTCGGCTCGGCTGATCCGCGCCGATCCCCGAGTGGTCGAGGCGCTGCGCGCCCTGCTGCCTGTCGAGGCTTCCCGCTCCCGGTCGCGGGGGTGGAAGAAGCGGATGCGGGGAGAGGTGCAGTGGTGGCTGGACGACCACTACGGCGAACCCGGCCGGCGGACGGTCGAGGTGCCGCCGCAGTCCACGTTCAACAGGCTCCTCGACACGGTGGAGGCATCCCTCGGGTTGCAGGGGACGGTGGCGCAGCGGCGTGCCCGCGCCGCTCGTCCGGCCCCGCCGTTCGCCACGACGCTGGCGCTGCGTCCGGGTGAGCTCGTGATGCTGGACAGTTCGCCGCTGGACGTGCTGGTGGTCTTGGACGACGGGGTGGTGGGGCGGCTGGAGCTGACCATCGCCGTGGATGTGGCCGTGCGCGGTCTGTGGGGGGTATTGCGGCCGGTGGGGAGCAAGTTGACGGATGTGGCGGTGCTGCTGGCGCAGATGATGACGCCGATGGTGATGCGGCCCGGTTGGTCTGCGGCGCTGTCGATGGTCTCCTCGGTCGTGCCGCACGAGCGGCTGACCGGCATCGACGAGCGGCTGAAGGACGCGGCGGCCCGCCCCGTGATCGTGCCCGAGACGGTCGTGGTCGACCAGGGCAAGGTGTTCGTCTCTGCGGCCACCCGGGCCGCGTGCGAGAGCCTGGGGATCTCGCTGCAGCCGGTGCCTCCGGCCAACGGACCGGCCAAGGGCCATGTGGAGAGGCCATTCGGTTCGATCAATTCGCTGTTCTGCCAGTGGCTGCCCGGCCACACCGGCTCGAACGTGAGCGAGCGCGGCTCCAAGATCGAGCAGGAGCCGTTGTGGACTGTGGCTGAACTCCGGGAGCTGTGGGAGGAGTTCCTCGTGCACTGGCACCACCGCCCGCACGCGGGGCTGCGGCATCCGCTGATGCCGAAGAAGGCTCTCACCCCGAACCAGATGTGGGCGGCGATGCTGCCCGTCGCTGGGTACGTACCGGTGCCCTTGTCCGCGGACGACTTCGTGGAGCTGCTGCCGGTGCGCTGGCAGCCGATCACCGATGCCGGTATTCGGTTCGACTACCGGACCTACGACGGCAGTTGTCTCAACGGCCACCGCGGGCAGGACTCGGGGGTGCGGGCGGAAAAGGGCCGCTGGGAGGTGCACCACAATCCCTACGATCCGGTCCGGATCTGGGTCCGGCTGCCGGAGGGTTTCCGTGAGGTGGCGTGGATCCACGCCACTTCGGTCACTCTCCCGTTCACGCACCACGTCTGGGAACACATCCGCAAGGTGGTCAAGCGCACCGGCTCGCGTGAGGAACACGAGGCCGAACTGGCCCTGGCCCTGGACGCCTTCCTCAGACGGGCCGCGGGCAAGGAGAAGCTGTCCAGCGTGGAGCGGCGGGTGATGGCGAAGTCCCGTGCCTCGGAAACCCTGCCGGTGCCCGCGGGCGAGATCAACGTGCTGGACGTGCTCGCCCCGTCGTTCGGGCTGGCCGGCGTGTACGCGGCACCGGATCCCGACGACGAGACCCTGCCGGACGAGGACGACGGGGACGTCGTCGGTGACGGGCCGGAGGCCAGTCAGGTCTCGGGAGGGTCTTTCATCCTCAGCGACCAGGACCTTGAGGAGGACCAGTGGCTGCCGTAACTGCTGCCGTGGGCGGCGACTTCTCCGACGGCGATGCCACTCCCGGCGCGGTCACGGACTGCGTCCGGTGGCAGGAGTACGTCTGCCGTCTGCGTGTGACCGCCCCGCCGGTGGACGACCCGTCCTGGGACCGTACGAGGCTGCTGGATTACCACTCGGAGTTCGTCACCCTCAAGACGCCTTCCGTGGAGCGGGCGAAGGCGGAGCTGAGGGTCACTCTGCTGGTGAACAACAAGCAGCCGAGCACGGCCCGGCGCGGGCTGATCGTGTCCGGGCCGCCGGGGGCGGGAAAGTCGACCACACTCATGGAACTTGGCCGGTCCTTCGAACTGAGCGAACGGCGCCGTCGGCCGGGCCTGGAGGGCTCCATGCCCGTGCTGTTCGCTTCCGTCCCGCCCACCTACACTCCCAGGAACCTGGCCAAGGTCCTCGCCCGGTTCGCCGGTATTCCCGTCCACGACCGGATGACCGAACACACCATCACTAACGCCGTGTGCCATGTCCTGTCGGAGCGGGGCACCCGGCTGGTGTTCATCGACGACGTGCACCTGCTCAATACCCGTACCCGGCCCGGCGCCGACACTTCCGACCAGGTCAAGACCCTGATGGAACGAGTACCCGCTACGTTCGTGCTGGCCGGCGTCAACGTGGAGGACTCACCGCTGCTGACCGGGCCCCGCGGCGCCCAACTCGCCGCTCGCTGCAAACTCCTGCGCACTCCCCCGCTGCTCAACGGCACCCCGGAGCAAAAGAAGGTGTGGCGCATGCTCCTGGGTGACATGGAGGGAGCACTGCGACTGGCCCACCACCGATCCGGAACGCTGGTACGTCACGCCGCCTACATCCATCTCCGCACCGGCGGCGTGATGGCCAGTCTCTCCCTCCTCGTCAGGGAGGCCGCGATCCGCTCCGTCCTGGACGGAAGCCTCGCGATCACAAAGAAGCATATGTCGCAAGTGCTCCTCGACGTCCAGGCCACGAACGCAGCGCGCGTCACCCTCCGGCAACGCCCCGGCAACTGAGCGGCACAGCGGAAGGCCCCACCCGGGCCTTCCGGCGCTGGCCCGCCCATAGTCCCCCTTTCCCCTCTCTGACGGGGCGCTGAGTCATGGCCGCATTCCTGGCCCGACCTGCCCTCAACGCCCCACGTGCAAAGGATAATGTCGGTGCAAGCCTCCGCTTCCACGCTTGTTCGTATCCCGCCCGTAGCAGGGGAACTGACCGGCTCCTGGTTCCGGAGGATGGCTGCCTCTTACGGTCTGCCCGCGCAGGACTTGCTGCGGGGCATCCTGAGCAGCGCGCACCGGGTGCGTGTGACGGGGACCCCGGACACCGGCCTGGAACTGTTCCTCAACGCACCCGCACGAACGGCCCTGGCCCGCTCCACCGGTTTTCCCCTGTCCCGGCTCGCCTGCCTTCTGCCAGCTCTCGCCGCCCCGCATGGGCGGCTCGTGGACGACGAGGACCTGCGGGCAGCCTGGTACAGGCCGGGTGAGGCGTGGGTGGGGGCCTGTCTTGCGTGTACCGGGCGGGCTTGGCGGCCTGGTCGGCCGGTCCTGGTCTACCCGGGAGCCGCCGGGCACATCTGCCGACGTCATCAGCGCTGGCTCCTCGCGCATCCCGGGAGGCCGGCGAGCATTCCGCTGGAGGCCCTGCCCGAGGTCCTTGCTGCTCACCGCCACCACACCGCTCTCCTACGGGCCCGGCCGGATGCCGTGAACGCGGTAGCCCTCGCCGCGGCGGTGGTGTGGTCGTGGCAGGTACAGGGGTGGAGATCCGAGGCGGTCTGGCAGGACCGCATACGCCGACTGGCCGTGGTCACGGGATCCGTGCCAGCGGCCGTGGTGCCGCATGCGCTGGTGTCCTACCCAGAGACGATCGCCGTGGCCCGGCTGCTCGGTGCTCCGCGCTGGCAGCATCGGCTGCGCGAGACCGACGCGGCCGAAGGGACCGCCGCCGCAATGGAGTTGCTGCTCCAAGAAATCAGCCGCCAGGCCGATAGGCCGTGGCTCGCCGACTGGCTGGCCGCCTACACCCGGACCAGGCCCAGAACAGTCTCGCAGGCCGATCCCCTCGATCGGTGGCTGCACCGGCTCACCGCTGCGGACGGCATCGAAAGCAACGGCCTCTGGACGGTGCACCGGGCGGAAGCACGACCCACCGAGTACAGCGACCGCGCCGGGCTCCTCACAGACCGCCGTCCCCGCACCGTCTGCGAAGAGGCCGGGGCGGCCTTCCTGACCGGTGGCTGGGAACCGGTACCCGCACTGCAGCTCGGACCGGCGCCATGCCCGTGACATCTCCGGGCCCCGGCTCCCCCGCCCGTCGGCTCCGCCCCGGCCGTATCGCGTCGGCGTCCGCAGGCCGCCACACACCGCACACCCCTAAGGAGAGACACACCCATGGCATCGATCAGTCCGGAGTACGCCAACCAGTTGCTGGCGGAGCTCACCGAGGGCTGTCCCGTCCCCGCGGCGCCCGCCTCGCTGTCCCGCTACACCTTCCAGATCAGCAACCACGTCCTCATCGGAGACACCGCCGTCCGCGGCTACAAGTACAAGGGCCGGTGGCGGCTGGACGACCGGAACATCCGCGCGGCCGGCAACCGGCTCGCCTCGCTCCCTTTCGACCCCGACGACCTGGTCGACGCCCGTCTCTCGTCCGCCGAGCACAACCGGACGTGGCGCTCACAGATCCACCGCTGGTTCGAGCACATCTCCTACCAGGACCAGAGCGCCAACGGCTGCCGCTGCGAAGGACAGCAGCCATGCAGCAGCACCCGGCCCAACCGCTACGGTCTGGGGTGCGGAGCAACGTTCGAGCAGGTCAAGGAACGCTACGGCCGGTCGCCCATCGCGTGCACCAGCCCTCTGCCGCTGCTAACGTGGTCCGGCACCACTTGGATGGTCCCGCGCGCCTACGCCGCCCTCCTCGACCGGGCAGACCAGGTCACCGCTGAGTGCGTCGAACAGGCAGCCCGATGCAGCCGCTGCAACGCCACCGGCGACGTCTGGAAGTGGCGTACATCCAGCAACAGCGGCTACACCACCCTGTGCCCCGCATGCGCCGCCTCCGTCGCCCGCCCCTACAAGGACCACCTGCGCGGCCGGCAGTACACGTCGCTGCCGAAGAACTCGCAGCCGGAAGTGTTCTTGTGCAGGATGTGCCCCGACCCGCGCCAAGCGCTGTACTGGGACCATTGCCACGAGCACGGATTCGTGCGCGGGCCGGTGTGCGCCAGCTGCAACACCTACGAAGGCAGCGGCCACAGGTTCATCCAACGGCCGGGCGCGCTCCGCCACCTCCTGCTGTGCAGCGGCTGCCGCCGCGACAGGACCGTGCCGCCGCGCCACCAGCCCGACATCGTGCTGCAGACGTTCGTGCCCGACCCGCACGGCCCGTGTGCGAGGCAGCCCGACTCCGCGTGGGGTTCAGTGGAGGAAGACGGGTCGATCCGTTTCCGGATGCGCTGCTGGCAGTGCGCGTTTGCACCCCAGTGGGAGCAGGTCGTGCAGGCCGATCAGGTCAGGCAGCTGGTACGGGAGTTCGTCGACAAGGCCCTGGAGTCTGGCGCCGACAACCCCGGCCAGAACTCCACCTGAGGTCCCCCTTTCCTTGCCTTCTCTCGGACCGGCTTCTGACCCGGCTCGAGGGTAACCCGCCCTGGCGCTCCCGTTACCCGGCCCCGCTGAGGCGGAAGGCGGTGCCGTGGAGGCGCTCTTGAGAGAGATGCCCTCTTCGAAACGACGGACAAGGCGGTGACCGCGGCAGAGACTTCGCTGGCGACGGATCTGGTGAGCTCCTGAGGCTGGTGGTGAGCGGGGCCTTATCTGATGGTGAATGGAGGGCAGTCGGAATAGGGACAGTTCTGCGCGTGGCTCCTGTCGCGGGTGAGACAACGTGGTCGTTTCTGCACCGAGTGGCCGCCACCTACTGTTTACAGTTCACTGATCTGGCGGCGTGGTGGCGGTGGGTGAATCCGATACCCCGCCGCCACGGTGAGCGTCCGGACGGGGAGGTGCTGCTGGATGCGGCTGCGCGGGCGCAACTGGCGGGGTGGTGCCGGATTCCGGCCGGGCATCTGATGCGGGCGCTGCCGTCCTGGACGGCCGGACCCGAGGTACCGGCCGACCGTAACCGAGGCGCGGGCGCGCAGGGTTGGGCGCGGTGGCGTGTCGGGGCGCTGGAGTGGGGTCCGGTGGTGTTCGCCTGCCGGCTGTGTGCGGCCCAGCGCGGAGCCGGCCACGATCGGGTGTGGGTATACCGGCCGCCGTGGCGGCGACTGTGCGCACGGCATAGCCGATGGCTGCTGAAGGCAGGTGAGGGGCATCCGCTGGAGTTCGTCGATGTGAGCACGATGGTCGGGGAGTTGGGGCGGGCGCAGCAGCGATGGGGCCGGGTGGAGGCGGCTGCTCAGGCGGCCGGCGTGGTGCCGGGTGAGGTGTTCGCGCTGGCGCGGGCGGTGGTGTGCGGGTGGTGGGAGCAGGAGGAGTTCTGGGCGTGGGAGGTCGTGTGGGTGTCGCGGCTGGATGGCGTGGTCGCGGCGACGCGGCGGTGGTGCAGCGGTGTGGCGGGCTGGGGTGACGCACAGTGGCGGCTGCTGGTACGGGATGCAGTGGTGTTCCCGGAGGTCGTAGCCGTAGCGGCAGCACTGGTCGATAAGGGGCTGGTGGAGCAGGCAGGGAAGCAGGTGGAGGGGCTGCTGCGGGATCGAGCGGGTGTGGAGCCGTTCGCAGCGATGCTGGGTGAGCGGCTGGGCCGGCCCTGGCTGGCCTCAGTGGAGACGGTCGGTACACCGGGGCCGTTGGCACGATGGGTGACCGTGACAACCCGCGAGCAGCGAAGGCCCGACGGGGCGCTGCCGTTGCGAGGGTTCAAGGGGAAGTGGTCGGTGCGCGGCCCCCATCGACCGGTGGAAGTGGGAGCCGGTCTGCTTCTGCTGGCCCCGTCGTCACCAGCCGATGACAGCGGACAGGACGGGGGTGCAACGGGGGGATGCCTGAGCAGACAGTCGGTAGCGAGGCAGCCTTCTGCTGGACCCGGTTGGGCGTTGCGGCAGCGGGATGCGGAGCTTTTCGCCCAGGGGGTGGAGCGCGCCCGATGTCAGGTGGAGCGGTTCGGGCATCTGGCTCTGGCGCACACCGAGAACGGGGTAGTGGACGGGTTCGACCTGGGGCGCTGGCTGGCCAGGCGGCGTGCGGAGGCCCTTTCCCTGACTGCGGAGCAGGCGGCGCAGCTCGCGCAGCTGGATCCGTGGTGGAATCCGCCGTGGCCAGTGGGCTGGCAGCGCTTCTGGTACCGAGCTCGGCGATATGTGGGCGAGCACGGGCCGGTGCACGGCGCGGACAACCTGGACGGGCTGGCGCAAGGGCTGCAGACCTGGCTGCGCCGCCAGATCTTGCTGTACGAGAAGCTGCACCCCGGCCAGCGGGAACTGTTGGCTGAACTCGGTCTGACCGCAGGCGAGGTCGAACGGTTCCGGGCTTGGCCTGCACGGCGCCGTCACCCCGGCGAAGCCCTCTCCGTGGCGCAGGCTTATGCCGTACGGTTCGGGCATCTTGCAGTAACCGGGGCTACCGTCATCGACGGCTTCTCCCTGGACGCCTGGCTCAGCAGCGCACGCCGACGCCAGCGCACCGCGGGCAGGCTCACTCGGCTGGGAACCCGGCTGAGCGCGCTCGATGCCTGGTGGAATCCTCCGTGGGCGCTGTCCTGGCAGCGGATGTGGTGGGCAGCGCATCACCACGTCCACGGCCTCCCGGAAGGCGCACGGTGGTGGCCGGATGCGCCGGGGGCAGAAGGGGCACTGGCCTGGCTGCGTCAACAGCACGCCCACTCGCCGCTGTTGCTGCCCGGCCAGCAGCAGCTCATCGCAGACCTGATGCGCATCGGCGGCCGGGGGCCGGTGTGGCAGCCACGGATCAGCGACCAAGCCTGGCAGACCCTCGCGGAGTTGCTGCCCTCCCGCCCTGCGGGCGATCGCCGGTACCGCAGTGAGCGGCAGATCCTCGAAGCCATCATCCACATAGCCTGCACTAGCCATTCATGGCCCCATATCCCCAAAGAACTCGGCAGCTTCGCCACTTGCCGTATCCGCTTTCAACGCTGGCACGCCGACGGCACCCTGGCCCGCATCTGCCATACCGTGCTGCCCGAATCTGACACTCACTGGCAGCAGCAACTCGCCGACTACATCGGTCGACCAGCGGTCGACAGGTGACCTCAGGTCGGGCAACCAGGGCAGACTCGTTACGGTGGCGGCCTCCGCCCGACGCGTGCTGGCAGCGGTTGGATGGATCCCCGACGCTCAAGCGGGACGGGCCGGGCGCTCGCTGTCCTCCGGAACAGGCTGGCGCTGGTCTTTACTGCACCCTCGCCTGGCCGGGCGAGGACGGCAATGGTGTCGTACGGGTCGGAAAGCACGAAGGTTGGTCGTTCGCTCTGGAGTACGGGGTGGGGCATGCGGGATGGTGCGGTTTGGTTCACTGGCCGGCGTTGTATGGCCAGGCTGTCGGGAGAGCGTGCTCTTCGCCGCTCCCAGTCCAGCGGCCCGTGATGAGCCAGAGTTCGTAGTGCAGGAGCCAGGCCGAGGTCCACGGCAGGATGGTCTGGGATAGGAACATGTGATCGTTCCATTCCCCGGGCAGGTGCAGGCACAGGTCGCCACTGGCGTAGACGTGCGGAAGGTGTGTGGCGTCCGGGTGCAGTGCCAGAGGCGGGTCGATGACAGTCACGCGGGGGTTACCTCGGTGGCGGTAAGCGATCCTGACCGTATAGCGCCTGCTGACGGGGGCAGGCTGCAGAGTGACGATGCAGACGAGTTCGCCGCTGCGCAACGTCGCTTCGGCTGTGGGAACGGCGGCTTTGACTGCGGCCATCTGCCGGGCGAGGTTAACCGCGCGCGTCGGTGTGCTGGCCATAGAAGGTCTGGGGGCGCCTGCGCGGGCCGACGGTGGTGGTGGAGAGCAGTCCCGTGGCGCTCATACGCTGCTGGGTCGCCGTGTCCTTCATGCGGCTCGCGTAGCGGGTGAACGAGTGTTGCAGGGGGCCGGGGTCGAAGGATTTCGTGAGGCAGGAGTAGACGGTGTCCAGGCCCTGGGAGTGCATCCGGGACAGACTGTCCATGGTCGCCGCGAGTTCGCGGAACCAGTTGTTGAACGCCTGACGCCGCTCAGGGTATTCGTTCCACTTGTCGGTGAAGTTCTCCTCCTCGTGGGCCGGGTTGGCAACCCACCACTGGTCTTTGCGACGTTCGATGAAGCCGGGCATGGCATTGAGCACGTTGCGCAGGGCGGTGAACAGGTCGTCCTCACCGCGGTAGGCACGGCCAGCAAGGGTAGTGAGGAGGATGGACGGCGGGCGGTTGTCGATGTCCTCGGCGAAGTAGGTCATGCAGTGCCACTTCAGAACCTGCACGAGACGCTGGAGGGTGCTGCGGATGTGCCAGACAGGCACATCCGCGATGGAGGCGCGCTTCTCAAGGAGAGCGTGGGAGAGTTCGGAGCGGGTGCCGAACCAGTGGGCGTAACCGATCGGGTTGCCGTGTTGCCACTCGTGCAGGTTCTTGTCCGTCAAGAGGATGCCGGTGGGCTCGTGTTCATCGTCCGGGATGGCCGGCAGGACGTCGAGGTGGAAGCCGGTGTACCCCAGGGTCCAGCAGCGGCGGCGGGATTCCAGGCTGCTGGGGCCGTCGGCGTGGCCTTGGTTCCGCTTCCAGCGGCGGTAGGAGATGAGCTGGTCGCCCACTCGCTGCTTGAGCTGGTCCTGGGTGGTGCTGATCTTGTGCAGCGGGATACGGCAGACGAGATCGATGTCGTACTCGCCGGTGAGTGTTTGGGGGCGCACGACGGTACCGAGGAGGAAGGATCCCTGCGAGTAGATCTGGTAGTCCGGGCTCGCGTGCAGGCCGAGCCAGGCGCCGACGTCCTTGTAACGGCGAACAGCGGTGTCGTAGAGGTCCGGGGAGATGTCGAGGGTTTCCACCGCGCCGTCGAGCAGCATGGACAGCATCTGTTCCAGGGAGTCGGTGTCGGCCTCCCGCATCGGGTGGAGCGTGTTCACGTCATTCCTCACGAGCGGGGTGGCAGGGCATGTATACGGGGGCGCGGTGGTCGCAGAAGGCGCGGTGGACAGCCGGCGAGACGTCGCGGCTGACGTGGCCTGCCAGTCCGGAGAGAGTCTGGGTGTCGACGTTGTCGAGCGCGAGGGCTCCGGTGGGGACGGTCGGGTTGAGGCGCAGGACGTTGTCCTTGCCTATGAAGTGGCGCACCTGTTTGGCGGCGCTTTCGCTCTGGGCCCGCATAAGGACTTCAACTGCGTCGCCAGCCCAGGGCAGCAGCCCGCCGCGGTCGAGACGGCGGTGGCGACTTCGGACGTCGGTGGTGGTGCCGAGACTGAAGACCTTGATGGCTTCGAGGGGGACGGACAGCGGTCCGACCGCCTCGGTGAGCGCGACCATGGTGGGGTTGTTCGCCCACACGCCTCCGTCGACGAGGCGGGCTCCGTCCAGGGGCATGCCGGGCAGGTAGGTGGGTGCGGCGGAAGTCGCGAGCGCGACGTTGACAGCCTTTTCTCGCCAGTCCCGCTTGAGAGTGGGCAGGTGCGGGGTCCGGAAAAGGTAGACGTCGTCGGCAGCGATGTTGAACGAGGTGATCACCAAGCGTTTGGTGCTCTCCCCGAAGGTCCGTTCGCCGAAGACGTCGCTGAGCGCCGCTCGCAGGGGCTCAGTGCTGTACTTCGCGCGAAGAAGGTGTCGCAGGCCGCGCATCCTGGAGCGGTCGCGGAAGATCCGCGGGCCATGCTCGGTGTAGAAGGCGAGGATCTGGCGGGGTGTCAGACCCAGGCCGAGGCCGAGCGCGATGATGCCGCCGGTCGAAGTGCCGGCGATGAGGTCAAAGTGGTCGGCGACGCGAATGTCGAGGTCTTCCTCAAGGCGGGCAAGGACCGCCGCGGAGAACATCCCGCGGAAGCCGCCGCCGTCCAGGGCCAGGATCTGGAAACGCTCAGCCAGTGCAACCGCCCCCGTCACGCGGATCGTTGAAGGGCCGCTGCCGGTCGGAGCGGATCTCCACTGTCGGGACTACTTAATATCACGACATAGATTTCCGCGCGTGTTTCCGCATTTTGGTCGTAGGGTCGTGTCGGGCCGCGCCGCCCCGGAACGTGCGGGGCCTGCGCGATCCGCCAAGATGTGGAGACCAAGATCAGGCAGGCCAGGCAAGGGGAGATATGAGCACGCAGGCGTTCGAGAGGACACGGCTGCGGACCGCCCGTGAACTGGCCGGGCTGAGCCAGACGCGGCTTGCTCGCGAGGCCGGACTCACGTCCGCCGCCATCAGCCAGTTCGAGAGCGGGGCCGCGCGCCCTAGCCCGGAGACGACCGGCGTGCTTGCCCGGGTCCTCGAGGTACCGCCGGCGTTCTTCGACGAGGCGATGACCGACAGCCACGACGGCTTCTTCCGCTCGCTGCGCCGGACCTCGGTGACCGACCGCCGCCGTGCCCGGGCGATCGCCCACGTCGCCCACGATCTCGCCGTCCACGCCTCAGCGTTGGACCGCTTCCGTGTCGCTGACGTGCCACGCCTCCCGGTGAGCAGCCTGCAAGCGCAGTTGGCGGAGATCGAGAAAGCCGCAGCCCGAGTGCGGTCGTTGTGGGGACTTCCTCCTGGGCCAGTCGCGAACGTCGTGGAGCTGCTGGAGAGCCACGGGGTCGCCGTGACGCGTCTACCTCTCGACAACCGCGAAGTGGACGCCTTCTCCCTGCCGTTTCCCGACCATCCCGTCGTCGTCCTGGGAAGCGACAAGAACGATCGCGCCCGCTCCAGATTCGACAGCGCGCACGAACTCGCCCACCTCGTCCTGCACGGCGAGCAGATCTGGGGCGTCAAAGAGGTCGAGACACAGGCCCACCAGTTCGCAGCGGCCTTCCTCATGCCCGCCGATGACATCCACGACCAGTTGCCGACCGCCGTGGACTGGCCCGCCCTGTTCCAACTCAAACGGCGCTGGCAGGTCTCGCTCGCCGCCCTGCTCATGCGGGCACGGACGCTCGGACGCATGAGCGAGAGCGTCTATCTCACCGCCATCAAAGCGGCCTCCGCCCGCGGGTGGCGCCGCGTCGAACCGGTCCCTCTCGGCCGGCCGGAGCAGCCCATGCGGCTCCTGGCCTACCTCGCCTCCGCCGACAGCACCCCCGCCCGCTCCGTCCTGCCGCCCCAGATCGTGGAGAGCCTCCAGACCGCGTCGGCGGTATGACCCGCACTGCGCGATCCGGTGAAAACGCGGGAATGCAACGCCGTGCTGACCGTCGGCTTTGGTCTCGGCCGCATGCGACAACCACACGTCAGAGCAGACCGACCATGGCCAACGCCGATGCTGTGTCTGCGGGTTGGTAAAGCACGTGCCCGTGTTCAAGGCTTTTCAGCTGCACGCCGCCCTTGGGAACGAGATCGGCGTGGAAGGTCGACCACGCGCGACAAACCCGGCATACCTCGCCCGTCAAGAACGGGCGCAGCAGGTGCAGTTCATGTGTGGAGTCCCGCAGGTAGAGGCTGCCGGGTTCCAGGTCGTGCCTCCAGGAGGTGGCAGCCTTGGTCGGCACAACGGGATGATCCCCCGTCAGCTCGCGATACCGGACGTCAGCGGTTTTGGCGAGGGTGTCCCAGCGGGTCTCGGTGACGTGCCAGAGGGGGAAGTCGGCAAGAACCCGGGATCGTTCGACGAGCAGGGTCAGGTCGGCGAAGGCTTCTGTCACCGCGAGCGGAAGATCGATGGGGTCAAGGCGCCGGAGGTGGGCATCGTCGTTGCGGCGTTCACTCAGCCGCTGGCGTGCGTCGGCAGCTTCTGGGGCTGCCAGCAGAGAACGGATGCTGTGGATGGGGTGCTGGTCCGGCAGTTCGCGAAGTTTGCGGCTTGTGGCTGCCTCCTGCATCACGGCGGCCCAGTCACCGAAGCCGGGGCCGCTGCGCCCGCTGGTGAGCTTCTCCTTGATCGCCGCAGTGGAGCCCAGCGGGACCCCGTCTTCCCACGCGAGCGCCAGGGTGACCAGCGCCATGTAGCAGAGCAGGATTTCAGCGGTATCCAGGACAGCGTTGTAGGCCGACCGTTGATCGCCGGCGCTCATGCGGGCTTCAGTTTCGCGCCAGCGGTAGGCGACGGGAAGGGGAAAGCGCGTACGCACGGTGTGCCCCAGGTCGTCGAGCAGAGTTGCGGCTTCCACGCGCAGGCGCAGCCCACGGCCCTGGTCGATGATCCTTTCGCGAGCCTGTGCCGCTGTTTTGTTCGTGAACGCGGACTCCAGCAGCGCTTCTGCCTCTTTGGTCCAGGTCTCGAGTCGGTGGCGGGCAGCATCAAGGTCGTCGAGTGCCGTGGCCAGGGCACCGTCCGGCTGCGGCACGGGCAGTTGCCGTAGCCGCTTCACCGTAATGTGGAGGGTGGATCTGCCGACCAGTCGGTCGGCTAGCGGAGTACGCAGAAACTGAGCGACCAGACGGATCTGCTGCAGCGTGGTGGCGGCACGGGGGCGCAGGGCAACTGTCCTGTGGGAAGGCGCGGCGGGGAGGTCCTGCTCGGTCACCTCGGCAACGATCAGACCTGGCGGATCGCTTGGTCCGTGGATCTCGCGGAGGATGAGGTCGCCTGGTCGCAGGAGGTATTCGGGCGGAGCTTTAACCCAGTAGCTGTCCTCGGCGGGCAGCGCGATGGAGCCGTCTCGCCGCACGTCACGACCTCCCAGGAGCCTGACGACGCCGGGCTGCTCCTCAGAACTGATCCAGTGGGAGTGCCCTGTCATGTCGATGCGGGGGACGGTCTCGTACAGCTCACCCAGCGTGGTGAGGCTGCCGAAGCCCGCCAGGTCGGCTTGCTGCGACACGACGTCCGGATGGTGACGGTCGAAGTCGAGACTCTCTGCAGCGGGCGGGAGGTCACGGAGGACGTAGCCGTACCGGGTACTACCTCCTCCGCGCTTGAGCAGGATCTGGAAGTCCTTCTCGGCAGACGCATTGTCGTCCCCGCGCGGCGCCCGGAAGATCTTCATTGGAGGCCGGTGTTCCTGCTTGGCCTTCAGGAAGACGGCAGCCACGACGAAAGCCGGATGGACCTGAGGAATCACACCCGTGCTGTAGATGACGGCCAGGATGTCCCAGTACTCGGCCAGCGTCCTGCGCAGCTCTGCCGCACGCGGTGATTCCGAGACCCAGAGTTCGGCAGGGGTCAGGACCGCCATGCCGCTGCTGGCGTCCGCAGGACGGCATGCACGCAGAACATCGTCGTACACGTAAGGGGACACATCCCGACGCGACGTCCGAACGCCGGTGCGGCGCTGCCATGGCGGTACGAGGAGAAGCGGGCCCTGCCTCAGGAGACATGCAGCGCGGTCACCGAGATCCTGCCAGGTCGGTTCCTGGACGGAAGACCACTCCGAGGGCGGTTTGAAGGAGGGCTGGCCTTCTTCCGAGCTGGTGGTCAGCACCGTCACGGAACCCGGTGCCAGATGCACGAACGCCATCTTGAGGATGCGCTCGAATGACGGGCTGAGTGATCCGTTCCCCTCGGGCATCCTGCCCCGCTCCTCCCCCTCGGGCCGTCCGCACAGGTCGACAAACGATCCGGCGATCCCGCCTCCCGGTATACGAGCGGTGATCCTACCGTCGGACAGAGGGCGCGAACGCGGCGCTGGGGGCGTACGAGTAAGACCGCCTCCCTTCCCACACGGGCATCGGGGTGCACTGCCTGCGTCTGGGCACCGGCGATCAACTCGCCATGTAATCCGGCCTGTTCTTGCGGCTGCCCGCGCACACCACCTCCTGGGCATACTGCATGCTCCACTGTCGCCGCGCCCTCCAGCGGGCCAGGTCCGCACCGTTTCCACCTCGGCCCTTCTGGGAGAAGTGGCGAGGGCCTCGGACCAGACCGATGCGAGCGGCACATGGACACCCGGCTGGGGCGCGGCACGAGGCGCGGCCCGCCCGATCACCGGCAGCCTGGGTCGGCAATCCGGCCCGAGCATGAACGACCTTCGGGTCCAGGCGCACGACAGGGATTGCAGTCCTGTAGGCATTCGGCGCCTGATCACGTTCGATCACACCAACGGGCTCAGCGCACGGATCCCCATGGACGAGCCGTGCTGCATGCCCCCACCCCTCAACACCCCCGCCTGCGCTGCAGCCACCGCGGAGCCTTCACCACCGGCACCCCTCGACCACCACTACCGACGTCTCCTCAACCCTGAGCAGTCAACGCTCCTGTTGAGGAGACCACGGAGACATCCCACAAAGCCACAGGTCAAGCCAACTCACAGAGACACACTCAACCCAACACCAAAGCTACCCATCGGCAACTTCTATCGAGCACCGCTCTCTAAAACTGAGCAACAGCCTGGTCAGCACCCAAGGACTGCCCACTTCCAAGAGATCCGCAACACCCACCAGGACATCGAACAAGAATAGAACACTCCGTCCACCCTTGATAACCGACTCACCCTATGCACCCTGAAATGTCCGCACGGAGTGAGAGTTCGTCGTTGCACCGGACAACACGCACCCTCTCAGCGGTCGGATGCGTGAACGGCGGGGCTCATCGGCCTCATCCCGCCCGCGGGATGAGGCCCGGTCTCGAAGTGCGGCTCTAGACCGGGCCGCTCTTCCCTGCCGAGGACCGGCCGGCCGGTCCGCAGGTCGGCGCCCGGTGCCGTAGAGAGAAGGTGTTTTGAGCTGCAGGAACGGGGTTACTCACGTCTGTGCGACTCTTGGTGCGCCGTGGAATGGGAACCCCTGAAAGGGACGGTCAGGGGAATCGCCGGTTGGGGCCGGCGAACCGACGGCGTCGGCCCGCTCCAGAACCCCGCCCCGGGTTTCGCAGCGGGCGATCCGACGCTCCCACCACCAGGCACTCACCCGAGTGACGCTCCCTCATGGCGATCGCGCTCGACAGACGGCAGGTTGGTGACGTGGCGGCCTGGTACGTCCCACCCGATTCCGCAGTGCCAGGCCGCCATCATCGCTTCGCCACGGAAGCAGACGCTCCTAGGCGGAGCATGTAAATGCCTAATGTTTACAATCTGTAAAATTACGCAACGACTGCTGCAGGAAATCACTGGTATAAGATTGCCTGTAGCTTCCACTCACAATGCCAACAGCCCTTGCCTCATCAGCATCAATGAGCCTGATGTTTCCTGACGGGTCTTCAGCCGCACCAAACTCTCCGAAATTCTGCCCAGGCCATACCGAATTCGGCAGGTGATAGATTTCGGGTTCAGCAGGGAAGGCAGAGAGTAGGCCTTCTTCATGGTTGATAATTTCCCATGATCCATTCAAAACCTGCGCATCGTCACTGTAGACGGGGAATCTATAAGCCGTAGCATGTCGAGGATTCACTGAATCCAGAGAATCGAACCTGTCCCGGAAAATTCCGAGCGCAACCCCGAATCTGTTGCGCGCCACAACGATCACCGCTCGCCAGCCATCAACCGAGGGAACTGCCAGGATATCTCCAGGCTCGGGCCTAACTGCGTTCCCTGCCGATTCGATCGATAGCCGAGAAACGCCCCCATCGGACAAATCTACCAGGGTAGCCATCCCGCTATTAATGAAGGACAATAGGATAGCCGCTAGCTCAGACGGGGACCCACCGACCCCATTTCCCTCGTCGAACAAACCAGCAAGGATGTCGGCTGCGTCGCTAAAAATCGAATCATCCAATTCAGGCACCTTGGAGTCTTCCGGCCCGGAGTAGACCGAACCATCCACTAGGGTGACCTCAAAGGCGAGAGGAGTGGAATAGATGCCATCCGCCGACCACTCCAAAAGCTGGAGGAACTCCTTCAACGACGGAAGACTACCCGTCATTTCCGAAAATTCCGATACGATCGCCACTAGTTTCGATTTCACATCGTCGCCACTCACGGACATCCTCCATTCTTGAACGACTCATACGCCAGGTAGCCAGGCACCTTCTCGGCCTTCATTGGATTCTGACGGTTCCCCCTGTAGTTGTTGCCATCCTCTCCGATGTAAGTTCCCAACTCATCCGTCATTCGCTGCTCGAGAAGACGGGATTGTCCGTAAGTCCGAGTTCCAGGAAAAACATCAATCCTGTCACCGTTTGCAATATTGTAGCGATTGTTGTTCTTGCCGTGACGAGCCTGAACAGTGGCCGGCGTCTGATTTGGGCCGAACATCCCACTGTAATAGGGCACATTATTCCTATCCACTAGCACATAGTTACTGTACCCCGGTCGGTCATATCTATCGAGGTCGAAGCCCGGTCCACCAGCATTATGGACGAGCACGGGGGTCTGCCCCGCCAGTACATAGTACGTGTGCAGGTCGCCGACGGTAAGATTGTATGTTCGAGCGTGCCCGATGTAGATCCGATTGGCCCTCACGCTCACGGTTCTGCCGTCGTCGCTAAGCAGTGTCATGCCAGGCGCGAGAGAGGATGCTTCTATCCATGCGCGCTCAGATGGCGACCAGAACGGGTGCTCGTAAGTGGCGGTGAGGCGCTCAATTCCGTCTGACGTCTCAATGGAGAGCTCACTGAATTTTTTGTCATCTTCAGTAACGATGAGACGCTCTACTTTGCGGGGACCCTTCTCGCCCGACCGCGGGTCAGCGGCCTGCACTCGGTCACCGACTTTAATTTTCTCGATGCTCTTAGTCGTGCCGTCAGCCATCAGCACTTTAGTGCCAGCAAGGAAGCACTTGCAGTGCGAAACTACCTCTTCGCCTACTTTCGCCGCTTTACCTGCCGGCGCATCTGGAACTGTTTGCGCTTTTTCAGGAACTGAGGCAAAAGCAACGCCCACCAAGAGGTCAAGTACATCCCACCATGATCCGTGACTGTAGTCCTGATCATCCTGGCCAGGAGTACACCCTGGATTGAAACTTCCGGAATAGCACGGAGTCCCCATCGAGTCGACGCCTACCTGATCTGAATCAGGATCGTCGGGCCCCTGCTTTACATTGCTCTTTTTTCCGCTGCTACTGGCGTGAGCCGTACCGGAACAACTCTGGCATGGCCAAACTATTCCTCCACCTGGCGTGCCGTCACCGTTCCGATTGCTACCTCCGTTACCGGTACTCGGGCCGTGCGGCTGACCGTCGGGGCTACAGAAGGGCGGGCAGCCCTTGTTCGGGACACCGCCGAAGCCGCCGCCTCCGTCTCGTTCGTTCTTCGTGCCGGTGGGGTCGCTGTTGCTGATGGGGCTGTTGTTGGCATAGCTGTAGCCGTTGAGGGATTGGTGTTGGTCGGGGCTGAGTATGGGGTCGACGCTGATGAACTGGCCGATGGCCGGGTCGTATTCGCGTGCCCCGATGTGCGTAAGGCTCGTCGTCTCGTCCGCTGGCTTTCCGAGGAAAGCCTTGTCGTCGGGCCAGGTGGTGGGCTTGGTGCCGCGAGACGCGCCGAATGGTGTCGAGTAGCGCTTGGTGATGGCGTAGGTGGTGCCGTCGAAGGCGAGGCTTGCGGTTCCGTGAGGGTCGGAAGCAAGGAAGCTGAGCTTCGTGCCGGATGTACCAGCCTTCGCAGTGCGGACGGCGATCGTCTGGCCGTTCGCGGTGTAATAGCGCGTGCCGGTGACGCTCTTCGTGCTGCCCTGGACAGTCAGTCGGATCTCTTGTCCGCCGAGGTAGAGGACAGTGTCGCCGTCTCCCTTGGCACGGCGGATGAGGAGTGCTCCGCCTGCGTCGTATAGGTAACTGGATTCCTTAGTGTTCTCGGTGGTTTTGGCCAGCCTGCCTTCGGTGTTCCAAACGAGGGTCTGTTGTGCGGTGGGGCCGGGGCGTGTTGTGGTATTGCCCGAGGCGTCATAGGTGTAAGTGCCGGTGGTGGCCCCTGTGGTGTTGTCGAGAGTGTGAGGCTTGATGTCAGTGGTGGCGTCGTACTGATACGTGGTGGTGCTGTCGCCACTGGTGGTGTGTTTCGTCTCGGTCTTGCGCTGGCCCGCGGCGGTGTAGGTGTAGGACGTCCAGTAGGGTGCTGCGCCGTCGATGTTGGTCTTGGTCCGGCCTGTGACGGCGCAGTCTGCTGTTTTCGGAGTCCAGGCTTCGGCGATGCGACTGTTGCCGTCGTAGGTGAAGCACTGGTTGTCGGTCTTGGCAGTACCACCCTGCGTGGAGGCGTCGAAAATCGACGTGACGTTGCCTGCGTCGTCCTGGGTATAGGTGGCGTCCTGCGGCATGTAGCTGTGGACGTCGTCGGTGACGAAGGAGCGCTTCAGACGGCGAGTGCCGTTCTCGTACGCCCAGTGGAGGTAGACCTTTTTGGCCGTGTCTCCTGGACTCATGCCGAGGTTGAGCTGGGTCAGGTCACCCTCGGGCGTAAATTGGGCGCCCTGCAGCAACCCGGTCACGCCGAGTGAGGATGTCTGCTGGCCTGTGGCGTTGTATTTGTAGGAGACGGTCTCTGAGGGGAGCCCGCCTGCGGCTGGCTGGGCGTACTGGCTGACTGTGCCGTCGATCTTGTAGCTGGTGGAGAAGTTAAGCGTCGCGGGGACGCCGGCGCTGACGAGCGGGTCGGTGGAGGGCAGGATCAGCTGGCTTGTCGTCGCCCGGTAGAGAGGGTCGTAGGCGGTGACCTTCTGCGTGTAGGCCTTGCCTGCTGTGCCGGCGCCGCCTTCGTAGCGGGTGGCGGTGTCCGGCTGCCCCTTCGCGACGGCGTCGAAGCCCCAGGCGGCGAGCTTGTTGGCGTCCGTCTTGTCGACCTGCCACATGCCGGTCTTGCGGCCGAGATCGTCGTAGGCGTAGAGGAGTTTCTTGCTGGCGTCCCGGTTGGGGGTAGTGCTGATGACCTGGTCGAGGTTGTTGTACTCGGTGGCGTTGTAGCCCTTGTCCGGGTCGGTCGAGGTGGCCTGGCGACCTGAGAGGTCGTAGGTGTAGGACCAGGTGGTCTTGTCCGGGCCGGTGATGGTTTCCTGCTGGCCCGCGTGCGTGTACGTGTAGCCGGTGGTGGTGTAGTCGGTGCCGGTTGGTTTGGGGCCGGCGTATTCGCGTCGTTCGGTGGTCTGGCCGAGGGCGTTGGTGGTGACGCCGGTGGCGTGGCCGCCGTCGGGTGCGCTGACCGAGACAGTGTCGCCGGTGTAGGTGGTGTCGATGGTCCAGCGGGGGACGTTGTAGTTCTTCGTCACCGTCTGGACGGCGCGTCCGGCGCCGTCGTAGGTAGTGTCGGTCTGGGCAGGAGCTGCTCCGCCTGCGGTCTGCACGGGCTGACTGGACGGTACGGAGGTGTCGTCCCAGATGTCGCCCTGCGCACTGATGGCCAGTCCGCGGTTGTCGTAGAGGGTCAGGGACACGAGCCGGCCGCCAGAGGGGCTGGGTGTCTGGACCTGGCGGCTGCGCAGGAGCGAGTCGAAGAACTCGTAGGTGGTGTTGTAGGCGGTCGCGTCACCGTTGAGGGTCCCGGTGGACACCCAGGACATGGCCGAGTTGGTGACGTGGTAGTCGTAGACGTAATTCGGCGTCTTGTTCAAAACAGTGGGGCGGTTGGGCAGCCAGGTCTTGGTGACCCGTCCGAGGCCGTCGTATTGATTCTCGGTGATCTTGTCGTTGGGGTCCGTGAACTTGAGGACAGAGCCGGTGGCGAAGTCGAACGAAGACGTGGCCTTGAACTTGCCCGCGTCGGTGACCTCGCTCGCAGTCAGCGGGCCAGTCGCAACGGGTGTGTAGAGCGTCGAGGAGACGGGCAGGTCATTGGCGTCCTTCACGATCGTGGGACGGCCCAGGCTGTCGTAGTCAACGGTGCCGATCTTCTGCCAGCTCGGTGTCCCGTCGGCGGCGTAGCTCTTGGCACGGCCAGTCCACTGCACTTCGCCCTTGGTCGGGGTCTGCGTGGTTGTGTAGGTCTTGGAGTCGAAGACGGTGGCCGTGTCCGAGATGACGTCTCCGGGACGGGTGGCGTCGGTGGGCAGGTCGAGGTCTGCGTTGAGGGTGGCGCAGGGCTTGGCGACCACTCGGACGCGGGAGATGAGGGTGTTGATGCCGAGGGTGTCGTTGCGGGCGTAGGTGTTGCGGGTGCAGGTCTCGTCGCCGCTGACGTCGTCGTCACCGCGGTCTTCGACCCTGGACGTCATGCCGTACTCGTCGTAGGTGTTGAGGGTGGTGCGGACCCGGTCGTGGGGGGTGATGCCGCCGGTCACGTTGGTGCGGGCGTGGCTGGCTGCGGTACGGACGTAATAGGCCTCGGTGTCGGCGTACGACTTGTGCTGGGTGGCTGTCTTCTGCGACCAGGGGTCGTTGATCGTGCCGGAGATCTCGTCGGAGCCGTTGTAGGTGACCGCTTCGCGGCTGAAGCCCGCGAACTGCTCAGAGTCGGTGATCTTGGCGGCCTTGATCCCGGTCACGTCGGCGCTCTTGCGGGCGTCGGCGTCGGGGGTCTTGCCGTCTGAGCCGAGGACGCGGTCGCCGTTCATGCCGCGCATATAGACGGTAACGGTCTTTAGTTGGTCGTTGGCGCTGTTTCCGGTGAGGTGGGTGACCTTGCTGAAGCCACGCCAGATCGACCAGGTGCGTTCCTTGGCGGGGGTCATCGGGTCGTCGTTGTAGTGCCAGGCTCCGCCGCCGGAGTACTGGTAGGAGTTCTGCACCGATTGCGAGCCGCCGAAGGGGTCGTTGGTGCTGACCGCGGTGACGGGGTACTTCTGGAACCAGTCGAGGATCGGCGTCTTGCCGCCGTTGGGTGACCAGTACACGGGGTAGCAGCGCTTGGTGTTTTCGTCGACCTTGGGCATGGTCTGCCCGGCGACGCAGTCCGCCTCAGCATAGGTGACGGTTGTTTGGGCTCCGGCTTCGGAGGTCACGGTGTAGAGGCGTGGTTTGTCGAGGGAGAGGATGTTGTCCGAGGCGCCGTCGACGCGGTTGGGCAGGAAGGTGTGGGTGAACTTGACGGGGTCGAGGGAGACTTCGGTGCCGTGTTTGCCGGTGTGCTTGATTTCGTCGAGCCAGAGTGACTGGTCGGTGGAGTCGCCGGTGTCGCCCGGGTCGAGGTATTGCTGCTTGAGCGTCCAGGTGTCCACGCCCTCGAACCCGGGGGTGGTGGCTGCGGCGTTCCAGGCGTAGGTGGTGATACTGGTCAGGCGTTTGCGGGTGAAAAAGGTGGGGGCGACGTTGCCGGTGCACTTGTCGCCGTCCTTGCAGATGGCGTCGAAGGGCACGTCGGGCCAGCTGTCGCGGTTGTCCTCGGTGAGGGAGTCGCAGGTGCTGATCGAGGGGTCGCAGCGTTCGTCGTACGAGAAGACGACCTTGTCGGACGCGGCGGGCGAGCCGGAGAAGAGGGTACTGGCCCGCTGGCCGTAGCGGATCTCCTTCAGGTAGCCGCCGCGGGTGTAGTCGCTGCCCGTGGTGTCGTCGCCGAGCTTGTCGTAGTTGTTGTGTTCGTCGGTGTACCAGTAGGTCATGGCGTTGGCATGCGTGTCCTCGACGTAGTCGAGGTTCCAGCGCCAGGCCTGATTCTTGGCGCGGCCGGAGAACGATGTACCGCTGCTGTAGCCGGGTTCGCCGTCGTCGTCGCCGAAGACGGGGACGGTCCACACGGAGTTGGTGCGGTCGCTGGCGGCCGCGCCGGCGAGCTTGTTCTGGCCGAATACGTACTTGGTGCCATCGCCCGTGATGACGGTCCAGAACTCGCCCTTGCCGTCGCCCTTCCCGGCGGAGATGTCGTCCCCGTCGTCGCCGTTGTCGGCGCCCGTGGAGTGGGTGACGGTGGAGGCGTCGTCGTCCTTGAGGCGCCAGGTGCCGGTGGTGTCGTCCTTGACGAGTTCCGTCGCTTTGCCGTCGAGGACTAGGGAGGCGTTCTCGTACTTCCAGCACTGGTCGTACTTGTCGCTCTGGCCGTCGTCGTCACACGAGCCGTACTTGCGCTCGATGTAGGACGAGGTGAGGTCGAAGCCTTCGCCTATCTGGCTGCCCTGGTTGTTGGTCGAGGCGGTCCGCCCGTCCACGGCGCCGGAGTCGTAGGAGATGTCCAGTTGCGGGGAGGGACCCGCGGCCGCAGGCGGTGTGCGCAGCGGGTAGGACCAGGTGAAGGTGCCGGAGGAACCGCCGGCCGACCAGGTGGAGGAGGCGGCCAGGGGTGTGGCCTTGTAGTCGCCGCCGCCGGACTGGGTGCCGGCGGCGACGGCCAGCACCATCGTCTGGGGGGATTTGGAGGGAGTGAAAGCAAGGGTGGACGAGAGGTTCTCGTGTCCGCGGTCGTTGTCCGAGGTGAGCAGGTCGGAGGTGCGGCACTTCTGCTTGTCCGGCGCCATCAGGGCACATGCGGGCAGGCTGCGTATTTGGAGCCGGCCGGCCCAGTCACCGCCGTAGGCGGTGGCGAAGGCTTTGTAGCCGATGCCCAGGCGGGCTTTGCCACCTGTCGTGGGTCCGGTGACGGCGAGGACCACGCCCTTGACGCCGAGCCGCTTCGCGGCAGCCTGGTCCAGAACCTTCACACTGACGGCTTTCGCGACCGGGGGGGTCCTCGTGGCTTCGCTCGCCTGCGGTGCGGTGAGCGTCAGCGGAAGCGATCCCGGTTCGGCCTTCGCCGTAGCAGTCTTGGTCAGCTTCAGAGTGGCGGAGCCGGCGCCGGGCCAGGTGACGGTGCGACGCTGGTCGGTGCGGGCACGCCGGGAAGCGGCACGGTCGGCTGCGGCCGACTCCTTG
>NZ_JBEZHO010000077.1:0-31020 GCF_040650615.1 Streptomyces sp. NPDC048643 | reverse complement strand
GTAGGCGCGGCCGCCGTCGGCGAGCCATTCCTCGGTGAAGGCGTCGGAGACGGTGCCCCGGACCACTGGGCCCGGGGCGGGCGCCGCTCCGGTCGTGCTCCTCGGGTGCCGGCGGTGCCGCCGTCCGGGGCGGGCCTCCGTTTCAGCGGCTCAGACCGCCTTGCGGCCGAGCAGTTCGCCGTGCAGCACCGCGAACCAGCCGTCCTCCGCCTGCCCCCACCGCCGCCAGGCGTCCGACACCGAGCGCAGCTGTTCCGCCGTCGCGTGACCGCCCTCGGCGGCGCGCTCCGCGTATGCCGAGGCCACCGTGCGGTCCGCCCACAGGCCGCTCCACCAGGCCCGCTCGTCCTCGGTGGCGTAGGTCCAGGTGCTCGACGTGGACGTGATGTCCCGGATGCCGGCGGCCAGCGCCCACGTCTTGAGACGCCGGCCGGCGTCGGGCTCGCCCCCGTTCGCGCGGGCCACCCGCCGGTACAGGTCCAGCCAGTCGTCCATGCCCGGCACCGACGGATACCAGGTCATGGCCGCGTAGTCCGCATCGCGGACGGCGATGAAGCCGCCCGGTTTCGTGACCCGGTGCATCTCGCGCAGGGCCTGGACCGGATCGCCCACGTGCTGGAGGACCTGGTGGGCGTGGACCACGCAGAACGTGTCGTCCGGGAAGTCCAGGGCGTGCACGTCGGCGACCGCGAAGTCGACGTTGCGCAGGCCGCGTCCGGCGGCCTCCTGCCGTGCCCGGTCCAGGATGCCCGCCGCGTGGTCGACGCCGGTGACGTGCCCGTCCGGCACCCGTTCCGCCAGGTCGGCGGTGATGGTGCCCGGCCCGCAGCCGATGTCGAGGATCTTCATGTGGGGCTTCAGCGAGTCGAGGAGGTAGGCCGCCGAGTTGGCCGCGGTGCGCCAGGTGTGCGAGCGCAGCACCGACTCGTGATGGCCGTGCGTGTAGACGGCGGTCTCCTGCGACTTCGACATGACCGGTCCCCTTCGACGTGTACGGGGCCTCGGCGGGGCGTGTACGCACTCCGCGGGGCGATGGCATCACCGTACGCGGTCATGTCGAATGATGAGACCCACATCTTGCCATGTGGACACGTGCAGTTGGGGGCCGCCTGTGGCCCGGTCGGACCGGCAGGGGTCGGACCGGCAGGGTTTCCGGCTCGGCAGGGTTTCCGGCGCGCCGGGGTCAGTGCGCCGGCTGCGGGCGGTAGACGGTCAGGGCCTCGCGGCTCTTGCGCAGCGTCACCCGGTCACTGACCTCGGTGACCTCGCCGTCGTAGGCGAGGAGCGTGCCGGGGTCGACACCGTCGATGTTCAGGTGGCCCACCCGTACGGCAGCGTGCGCGGGGGAGCGGGTGAGCGGACCGGCGAAGGCGGCGGCGAGCAACCGCACCGCGGGATGGCGCCCGCCGTGCACGACGCGGACGTCGAGACGTCCGTCCGCGAGGTCGAAACGGCGGGCGGGTGCGAGGCCCACCCGGTGGTAGGTGCCGTTCCCGGCGAACAGCAGCCACAGCGGGTGCGTACGGCCGTTCAGCTCGGCCCGCAGCGGATGGTGGTCGGCCCGCAGCACGCGCAGCGCGCCGAGCACCCCGGCGGGCCAGCTGCCGATCACCTTCGACCAGTTCTCCCGCTCCCGCACCAGCTCCGGGTAGATGCCCAGGCTGCACGTGTTGAGGAAGATGCCCTCCTGGGCGCCGGACACGAACCGGCCGACGTCCACCTTGACCGCCTCGCCCTGCTGGAGCGCGCGGACGAGATCGTGGTCGCCCTCCACCCCGAGGTCGTGGGCGAAGTGGTTGAGGGTGCCGCCCGGGAGGACGGCGAGCGGGACGTCGTGGCGCAGGGCGATCTCGGCCGCGGCGTTCACCGTGCCGTCGCCGCCGCACACACCCAGCACCGTGGCGCGGGCCGCCGCCTTCTCCAACTCCTGCCGTATGTCGGCGGGTTCGCACTCGACGAGCTCCGCGGCCGGCAGTGCGTCGGCCAGCGCGCGGACCCGCTCCGGGGTCCCCGCGCCCGTGTTGGCGACCATGACCAGGCCGGCGCCGTCGGGCAGCGCGGGCGCCTCCACCCGCGGCCGCGCCGGCGCGGTCAGCTGGTCCCGGGTGGGCACCAGAGCACGGACGGCGTACGCGGCGCCCGCGCCCAGCACCGCACCCGCCAGCACGTCGCTCGGGAAGTGGACCCCGGTGTACACGCGGGACAGGGCCACCGCCGCGGCGAGCGGCGCCACGGCCGCTCCCCAGCCGCGGGACTCCAGCGCCACACCCGTCGCGAACGCGGCGGCCGAGGCGGCGTGCCCCGAGGGGAACGACGTGGTGATCGGCTGGCGCTTCAGCTGCCGGACCGCCGGGACCGGGTCCAGCGTGGGACGGCTGCGGCGCACCGACCGCTTGCCGACGGTGTTGATCGTCGCGGAGGCGAGAGCGAGCGAGGCGATGCCCCGGGTGGCGGCCCGGCGGGCCCGCGGCGTGCGGCTCGCCGCCACGGCCGCGGCCGTCGCGAACCACAGCAGCCCGTGGTTGGCGCTGCGGCTCAGCCGCGGCAGCACGGGATCGCCGCCCGGCCAGTGGCGCGCCGCGACCGACTCGAAGACCCGGAGGTCCACGGACAGGAGACGGTCCCGGAGGCCGTGGCGGCCCGGAACGAGGGCGGTCAGGTCGACGTCTGGGGTGGGGGTCATGCGGCTCCGTCTACCCCGGATCAGGCGATTTCCTCGCCACTGTGACGGGCGCCCCGGCGCATACGCGTTTGCCCCGCACCCCCCGTGCCCCGGAGAATGCCTGCCCATGGGACACCTCGAAGCCGCACATCTTGAGTACTACCTTCCCGACGGGAGGGCGCTGCTCGGCGATGTGTCGTTCCGGGTGGGAGAAGGGGCCGTCGTGGCCCTCGTGGGGCCCAACGGCGCCGGCAAGACGACCCTGCTGCGGCTGATCTCGGGCGAGCTCAAGCCGCACGGCGGCACCGTGAACGTGAGCGGCGGACTCGGCGTGATGCGCCAGTTCGTGGGATCCGTACGCGACGAGACGACCCTACGGGAACTGCTCGTGTCCGTGGCGCCGCCCCGGATCCGGGAAGCGGCCCGGGCGGTCGACACCGCCGAGCACGCGATGATGACCGTCGACGACGAGGCGTCCCAGCTGCGGTACGCGCAGGCGCTCTCCGACTGGGCCGAGGCCCGTGGCTACGAGGCCGAGACCCTCTGGGACATGTGCACCACGGCCGCGCTCGGCGTCCCCTACGAGAAGGCGCAGTGGCGGCAGGTGCGCACCCTGTCCGGCGGCGAGCAGAAGCGCCTGGTCCTGGAGGCGCTGCTGCGCGGCACCGACGAGGTGCTGCTGCTCGACGAACCGGACAACTACCTCGACGTGCCCGGCAAGCGCTGGCTGGAGGAGCGGCTCAAGGAGACCCGCAAGACCGTCCTGTTCGTCTCACACGACCGTGAACTGCTCGCCCGCTCCGCCCAGAAGATCATCAGCGTCGAGCCCAGCCCGACCGGCGCGGACGCCTGGGTGCACGGCGGCGGATTCTCGACGTACCACGAGGCCAGGCGGGAGCGGTTCGCGCGCTTCGAGGAGCTCCGCAGGCGCTGGGACGAGAAGCACGCGCAGCTCAAGAAGCTGGTGCTGAGCCTCCGCCAGGCCGCGTCCATCAGCCACGAGCTGGCCTCCCGCTACGCGGCGGCGCAGACCCGGCTGCGCAAGTTCGAGGAGGCCGGACCGCCGCCGGAGCCGCCGCGCGAGCAGGACATCACCATGCGGCTGCACGGCGGACGCACCGGCGTACGAGCCGTCACCTGCAAGGGACTTGAGCTCACCGGCCTGATGAAACCCTTCGACCTGGAGGTCTTCTACGGCGAGCGGGTCGCCGTCCTCGGCTCCAACGGCTCGGGAAAGTCGCACTTCCTGCGCCTTCTCGCGGGCGGCGACGTCGCGCACACCGGCGAGTGGAAGCTCGGCGCGCGCGTCGTGGCGGGCCACTTCGCGCAGACGCACGCCCATCCGGAGCTGGAGGGCCGCACGCTGCTCGATATCCTGTGGGCCGAACACTCCCAGGACCGCGGCGCCGCCATGTCCCGGCTGCGCCGCTACGAACTGACGGCCCAGGCCGAGCAGCGCTTCGAGAAGCTGTCGGGCGGCCAGCAGGCACGTTTCCAGATCCTGCTGCTGGAGCTGGAGGGTTCGACGGCCCTGCTCCTGGACGAGCCCACCGACAACCTCGACCTGGAGTCGGCCGAGGCGCTCCAGGAAGGCCTCGAGGCGTACGAGGGGACGGTCCTGTCCGTCACCCACGACCGCTGGTTCGCCCGTTCCTTCGACCGCTATCTGGTCTTCGGCTCCGACGGACGGGTCCGGGAGACGCAGGAACCGGTCTGGGACGAGCGCCGGGTCGAGCGGGACCGCTAGCCCGCGCTCCCGTGGGTTTCCCGGGGCCCCGGGTGACCGGGGCCCCCGGGTTCAGGGTGACCGGGGCCCCGCGGGTTCATGGGTTCCGGGCTCCGGAGAGGCCCGGACCACCCGATGTTCGTAGAGTGGTGGGTGGAGGTCACCTATCCATGGCTCCCTACCGGCCGCCTCCGGGCGACGTCCGCCGGGCGGGCGCCCGGACCGCGCCGACGGCCACGACGAGCGGGGTAGCACCATGACCGGAGTCGACCCGGGCAGGCTGGACGACCAGCAGCTGATGAAAGAGCTGGAGGCCATCCACCGCACCCGCCACGACACGCTGCTGCACGGTTCGAACGACGCGCTGCACACGCACAACGAGCGCATGGCCCAGTTGGAGGGCGAGTACCTGCGCCGCCATCCGCGCCGCCCCGTCTCGGCGGGCCGCACCCGCGAGGGCGCCCGCGAACGGGGCCCGGCCGCTGTACCACCGGCCTGAACGGTCCGTCGCTGTCCGGTCGGCCGACCCTGACCGCACAGGCGTGCGGGCCGCCCGAGGCGGTCCCGCACGCCCACGTCGGGGGTGCGCCGGCTAGCTGCTGCCGGCGCCCACCACCGCCAGCGCCAGCTCGTGCGCGTTGGCGTAGTGCTCCTTGTCCGGCAGACGTTCCAGCGAGCCGGCCAGATGGGCGGGTGCGTTCTTCTCGCGCAGGACGTCGATCAGCGCCCGCGGATCCGCGGGGAACGAGGTACGGCCGAGGAACCGCGCCAGTTCGAGGCGCAGCGTCTCCAGCGATTCCGGTGCCGTGTTCGGCACCACCGGTCCTCCCGCGATCGCCGGGTCGTCGTCGGCGGCCGGCTCCGGGTCCTGCCACTCCTCGGTCCGGGTGGGGTGCCCTGACCTGAGGAAGTCGCGCAGTTCGTGCTTCATCGCGTCGTCCCGGTGAGCGCTCATCCGGTCACTGCCTCGCTGCATGAAATCCCCTCCAGAGGTTCGAGGTGGGGAGCGCGTACCCGACGTCCCTCACGCAACACGTGGAGAAGAGCGCTGTCCGGGATGGTCCGCGCGCGCCGGGGCGGCCGCGATCGGGGACGATCCGAGTGTGTTTGCTCCGCATGGCCCGGGGCAGACGCAGATGCAGTGCTTCGGACAGGAGGCACGTCCGTGGGAGCGGCGATCCGCGCCACGGGTGTATCCGTCCGGATCACGGGTGCGCTCCCACGATGACTGTCCTATACCAGGCACCATCAAGGGAGTTGCGACGCATCATGCGAACTCAAGCGAGCGCGACGCACCATCCGCACGACGACGCCCCCGACACCTCGGAGGCGTTCCGCAGGCTCGCCACGCTCCCTCAGGGCCCGCAGCGTGACGCCCTCCGTGAGGAGATCGTCGAGTCCTGGCTGCCGATGGCCGACCGGCTCGCGGGCCGGTTCCGCAACCGGGGCGAGAACTCCGACGACCTGCGGCAGGTGGCGGCGCTCGGTCTCGTCAAGGCCGTCGACCGCTACGACCCCGAACTCGGCAATGCCTTCGAGAGCTACGCCGTGCCGACGATCACCGGCGAGATCAAGCGTCACTTCCGCGACCACATGTGGACGCTGCACGTGCCGCGTCGCGTCCAGGACCTGCGCAACCGGGTCCGGTTCGCCGGCCAGGACCTGTCGCAGACCATCTCGGGCCGCCGTCCCACCGTCGCCGAGATCGCCGAACGCGCCCGGCTGAGCGAGGAGGACGTACTGACCGGCCTGGAGGCGCTGGAGAGCTTCACCGCGCTCTCGCTGGACGCCGAACTGCCCGGCAGCGACGACGGCTACTCGCTCAGCGACGCCCTCGGTTCCGCCGACCCGGCGCTCGACACGGTGATCGACCGCGAGGCCGTCAAGCCGCGGCTCCAGGCGCTCCCGGAGCGGGAACGCGCCATCCTCTACATGCGGTTCTTCGACGACATGACGCAGAGCCGCATCGCCGACGAGCTGGGCATCTCCCAGATGCACGTCTCCCGGCTCATCACCCGCTGCTGCTCCCGTCTGCGCGACCAGGTCATGCGCGACGCCGCCTAGCCTCCTTCGTTCGCGGCTCCGTCCGCGGCCCGCGGTCGAAGGGCTCGCACCACGCGTGAAGCGGCGCGGCCGAACGGGGCCGGGTGGCGGAGGGGGTCGGGTCGGGTCCCTGAAGGGGCCGCACGGTCGAAGAACCCGCTCGGCCGAAGCGCCTGCGTGACGCGCGAACCGGCGTGACGCGCGAAGCCGCGTGGCCGAAGGAGAGTCGCACGGTCGAGCCGGGCACCGGCCGAAGAGCGTGCGCGAAGCGGCGCGGCCCTTTCGGCGGCGCGGTCGAAGGGACGCCGGGCCGACGAGCCTCGCGACTCCCGTGCCGTACGGCCGAAGTGCCACTCGGCCGAAGGGGCCACTCGCACCGAGAAGCACCGGGCCCGTCGCGTGCCCCGCCACTGAGCGGCACGCGACGGGCCGCTTCGTGACAGCGGCCGCCGACGAGAGGTGCCATCACCCGCTCGGACCCCTGTTTTCGCGCGAATGGTGCCCGGCCGATAGCGCGCCGGGGCAGGGCGGGCTCTGATGGGCCCGAGGGACACGACGGCCGTGGCTCTCGGACCGCAGCCCCGCCGAAGGAGCCCCGCTCATGCGCCGTACCGCCCGTGTCCTGTACGCCACCGCCCTCGCCGGCGCCGCGCTGGGCGTCGCCGCGTCGGCCGCGTCCGCGGACCCGGCCGCGGAGGTCAGCCCGGGCTCCGTCGAACCCGGGGGCACCATCACCATCACCGTCACCTGCGACGGAGTCGGCGGCGCCCCGCCGGAGGCCATCGACGCCAGCTCCCAGGGATTCCAGGAGGGCAAGGTGCAACTGCACCGCGTCGAGGGCGACGACGCCCACGCCGCGGGCGCCGCCGCCTATCGCGGGACGGCCCACATCCCGTCCGGCGCCCCCGAGGGTGCGGGCGGCCCGGCCGCGTCCGGTTCCGGTTCGGGGGCGGACTCCGACCCTGGATCCGGCTACGAGGAGACCGGCGTTCTCGACCGGACGGTCTCCTCCGTCGCGGGGACGACCGACGCCGAGAACGGCGACGTGCCGCCCGCCGACCCCGACTCTGGCGGCTCGGACACGGTCGCGCCCGACGCGGTGGAACCGCCCCCCGTCGCCACCGACCCCGAACAGCCCGGCTCCGGCTACCCCGACCCCGTGACGCCCGACGACGTGGGCGCGGACGCCGTGGGCCCGGACTCCGTCCCCGAGCCGGCTGCGCCCGACACGGTGCCCGAGCCCGTGGGCCCCGACACGGCGCCCGCGGCCCCGGTGGCCCCCGAAGTCGGCGGCGCCGCCCGCGGGGAGTGGGGCGTCGACGGTGTCTGCCCCGCGCCGCAGGGCGGCCACGGCAAGCAGTGGACCGCCTCGTACTCCGTCGCCCGGGGCGCCCCGGCGCACGAGCCGAGCACCGGCACCGGCACGGGAATCGGAGAGCGACCTCCCACCGTCCAGCAGGGCGTGCACGCCGGCCGCGGCGGCGCCTTCACCGACTCGGTGCCCGCGCTGGTCGCCGGCGGCCTGCTCATCGCCGGTGCCGGGTGCGCGGCCGTCCACCGTCTGCGCAACCGCCGCGCCTGACCGGCGGACGGCACGACGACGGCCCACGGCGGCGCCGGTGACGATGTGACAGGTGTGACCCCGACGGCACTCATGGGACGGCGTGCCGCTGGGTACGGACAGCCCGACGGCCCGGTACGCCGAGCCGTCGGGGCCGAGCCGGAGAAGAGGACACGGGCATCCGGAACCGTACGGCCGGCAATCGCTGGGACAGGACACGGCAGGGCGGGTCACGGAAGGTCGGGTCACGGTGGGACCGGTGAGGTCGGGTCACGGAAGGTCGGGGCACGGCGGGACCGGTCAGGTCAGGGCAGGGAACGCAGGGCACCACCCACGGCGCGGAGGCACACATGCGGCGGACGGATCCGGAAGGCCGCGGACCGGTCCGCTACGGTCCGCCCCTCCCCGACCAGGGCCTGCCCGTGCTGCCCGAACTCCGCTCGGAGCTGGCCGCCGCCGCGGGCCGCGCCGACACCGAACTCTTCGGCGGCGGCCCCGCGTTCCTCGACGCCGCCTGCGGCTACTGGACCCGCCGCGGACTGCCCACCGCCGCCGACCGCGTGGCCGTCGCCCCCGGAGCCCCCGCCCTGCTGCTCGCCCTGACCGGCGCGCTCGGCGGCGACGTCCTCGCGCCCCGGCCCTGCGCCGCCTGGTGGGCGCCCCAGGCCCGTCTCCTCGGCCGGTCCGTGTTCCGGGTGCCGACGCCCGCCGAATGCGGTGGCGTACCCGATCCGTACGCCCTCCTGGAGACCCTTCGCAGAGTCCGCGCCGAGGGCGGCGACCCGCGGCTGCTCGTGCTGTCCGTCGCCGACGACCCCACCGCCACCGTCGCGCCGCCCGAGCTGGTGCACGAAGCCGTCGAGGCCGCCGCCGGCGAGGGTCTGCACGTCGTGAGCGACGAGACCTGGCGCGACACCCTGCACCGGCCGCACGACACGGTGCTGCTCAGCCCCGCCGAGATGGCCCCCGACGACGTCACCGTGATCACGGACCTCGCGGGCGCGTTCCTGCCCCAGGGCTGGCCGGCCGCTGTCGCCCGTTTCCCCTCCGGCGCGGCGGGCGCCGGCCTGAGGTCCCGCGTCCTCGACGTGCTCACCGCGGTCGGCGCACGCGTCGCCGAACCCGTCGCCGCCGCTGCCGCGTACGCGCTCGAGGAGCCCGCCGCGGTCACCGGACGGCTCACCGCCGCCGCCCACCTGCACGCGGACGTGGCCGGCGCCGCCCACCGCCTGGTGACCGCGGCCGGTGCCGTGGCGCGCCCCCCGCAGGCCGGCAGACATCTGTACGTCGACCTCGGACCGCTCCGCTCCGTGCTCGGCGCGCGCGGTGTCGGCGACGCGCAGGACCTGGAGGACCACCTCTCCGCCCGGCTCGGCATGCCCGCGCCGGGCGGGCACCGCTTCGGCGACGACCTCGCCGCGCTCCGCGTCCGGCTGGGCACCGGACCCCTGCTCGGCAGCACGGACGAGGAACGGACGCAGTCCCTCACGTCCTCCTCACCCCTGGAACTGCCGCATGTGCGACGCGCGTTGACCCGGTTGGGGTCGGCCTTCGACGATCTCCGCGACGACGCTCGGTGATGGGAGCCTCTCGATGACGCAGCAGTCCGAGTCGACCACGAGCACGACGGCACAGGACACCGAGGGCCTCGCGCCCCCGACGCCCCCGCCGACCGAGCACCCCACCGTCGTCCCCCCGCCCCTCGCCGAGCCCCGCCCGCTCGGGGAACGCCGTGTCTGGCCGCGCTCCTTCGTGGACCGGCTGACCGCGCCGCTGCCGGGGCTGCGGGCCTTCGCCCGGTTCGCCCGCGAGGGCGCGCTGCGGCCCGGCGCCGACGGGCTCGCCGACATCCCCCTGCTGCCCTTCGAACCGGAACCGCTGCCCGGTGTGGACACCCGCACGGTCGCCGTCTCCTGGGTGGGACACGCGAGTTGGGTGATCCGGATCGGCGGGCTCACCGTCCTCACCGACCCGGTCTGGTCCCGCAGGATCGTCGGCACCCCGGCCCGGATCACCCCGGTCGGCGTGGCCTGGAGCGCGCTGCCCCGCGTCGACGCGGTCGTCATCAGCCACAACCACTACGACCACCTGGACGCCCCGACCCTGCGCCGACTCCCGCGCGATACACCGGTGTTCGTGCCCGCCGGCCTCGGACGCTGGTTCAGGCGACGCCGGTTCACCCACGTCACCGAACTGGACTGGTGGGAGGCGGTCGAACTGGGCGGCGTCCGCTTCGACTTCGTCCCCGCGCACCACTGGTCCAAGCGGAGCCTCACCGACACCTGCCGCACCCTGTGGGGCGGCTGGGTCCTCACCTCGCCCGAGGGCCGGCGCGTGTACTTCGCGGGCGACACCGGATACGGCCACTGGTTCGCCCGCATCGGGCAGCGCCACCCCGGGATCGACCTGGCCCTGCTGCCCATCGGGGCCTACGACCCGCGCTGGTGGCTGAGCGACGTGCACTGCGATCCGGAGGAGGCGGTGCGGGCCGCCGTCGATCTGCGGGCCCGGCGGATGGCGCCGATGCACTGGGGGACGTTCGTCCTCTCCGCGGAGCCGGTGCTGGAGCCGCTGCGCCGGGTGCGGGCCGCCTGGGAGCGTGCGGGCCTGTCCCGCGAGGACCTCTGGGACCTGCCGGTGGGAGGGTCCCGGGTACTGGGCTGAGGCCGCCCTGTTCGTGCGAGGCGGCATCTACGAGGCGGCCGGCCTGCGGATCCTGCGCCACAGGCCCGGCACCGCGCTGAGCGCCAGGGTCAGCGCCACCGCGGCCACCACGCCCTCCCACGGTTCACTGAAGAGCGAGCCCCCGAGGATGCCGATGACCTGGTAGGTGGCCGCCCAGGCGAGGCAGGCGGGTATGTCACCGCGGGCGAAGGTCCGCAGCGGCATCTTCGCCATCAGGCAGGCCAGCATCACCGGGATGCGGCCGGCCGGGACGAGCCGGGACAGCACGAGCACGGCTATGCCGTGGTCGTGCAGCTTCTCCTGCGCCTGCGTGAGCCGGTCCTCGGGCGCCCGCTGCCGGATCGCCTCCAGCCAGCGCGAGCCGTTCTTCGAGCCCATGCCGCGCCGGCCGAGCCAGTACAGCGCCATGTCCCCGAGGAACGCCGCGAGCGAGGACACCAGGAACACCGTCAGCAGCGCGAACGGGGCCGTCTGATGGAACGCCACCACCGCCGCCGAACTCACCAGCGCGCCCGTCGGCACCACCGGCACCAGCGCGCCGATCAGCACCAGGAGGAACAGGGTCGGATACCCGATCGCCTGCTGCGCCGACTCCTGCGAGCCCCGCGTGGCCGCGGCGGACAGCGCCGCCGCGGGGGCCGCGCCCTTGGCGGACAACAGGAGGGAGGGGGCCACGGCGGACCAGGGAGTCACCGTGCGACCTCCGGACGCACACGCTCGCCGTGGTCCAGGCGGTGCACCGACACACCGGGTGCACGCTCGGCGGCCAGGCGCACGAACTCCTCACCCGGCGCGTGGAATTCGTGGGGGCGCACGGCGTCCATCCCGATGGGCCAGAACGTGCCGTAGTGCACGGGCACGGCACTGCGCGGCCGCAGTTCGGCGAGCGCCTCGGCGGCCCGCCCCGCGTCCAGGTGCCCCTCACCGAGATGGGGCCCCCAGCCACCCACCGGCAGCAGTGCCACGTCGACCTCCCCCACCTCCTCGGCCATCTCCGGGAACAACCCCGTGTCCCCGGCGAAGTACGTCCGCGCCTCGCCCTCGATCACATACCCCACGGCGGGGGAGCGATGCGGCCCGACCGGCAGCCGCCGCCCGTCGTGCCGTGCCGACACGGTCCGTACGAGGAGGTCGCCGACCCGGGTCCGGTCGCCGGGCGTGACCTCGGTGAGCCGCAGATGGTCCAGCCGGCGCAGTCCCGGCACCGCGCGCGGTGCGCCCCGGGGGACCAGCAGCCGAGTGCCCGGAGCGAGCCGGGCGAGCGACGGCAGATGCAGATGGTCGGCGTGCAGATGGGAGACCAGGGCGACGTCGGCGACAGCCGCCGGGGGAGGGGGCGGCGCCCCGCGCCGGCGCCGCAGGTGCGCGAGCCGGCGCGCGAAGAGCGGATCCGTGAGCACACGAGTGCCGGAGTCCTCCAGCGTGCACGTGGCATGCCCCCACCAGGTGATCTCCACCGGCACCTCTTTGCCTCCTTCGCGCGACTCCCCCCGAGCCTACGGGCAGGAGTAGGGTCGGCGGCGAAACCCGGAGGTGAGGGGGGACACCATGGGAGACGCGGGCGGTGCCTTCGGCACCCACGCCCCGGAGCGTCCGTACGGCCCGGGCGGCCCCGCGCCGCGGTCCCCGGCGCTGCGCGTCACGGCGATCGCCAGCCTGACGCCGCTGGAGGAACTGGACGCGGACCCCTTCCTCGTCGACTCCCGCAGCCAGCACGCGATGTGCGCCCGCTGGGCCGCCGAGCACGGCTACGTCGTCACCCGCGAACTCCTCGTCCGCGCCCTGCGCCCGGACCACCGCACCCTGTGGGCCGACGTCGAGGCCGGACTCGTCGACCTGTTCGTCGCCCCCAGCCGCCGGGTGCTGGAGCGCGCCCTGGCCTCGGTCGAGGAGTTCACCGCCGAGTGCGTGCGCCGCGGAGTGCGCGTCGAGACGGTGGGCAGCGCGGAACCGTTCTACGACGCGCAGATGAAGGCCCGGGTGCACCGCCGTCTCTCGATGCCGACCGCCGGCTACGACGGCCGCTGACCCGGCCTCCCGCACCGGTGCGGGAGGCCGCGGGGACGGCCGTCCGGGGGACTTCCGGGGATGCCCGACCGTTGTGACAGGGTGGGGGAGCAGGCCGCGCGGACCGGGCGGGCCCGGACGTGAGGTGGCAGGACGTGGACGCAGGACGGTGGCGGCGCGTCGCCAGCGGGGTGGGGCGGAGCGTCGCCGTGTGGGCCGTGTCCACGGTCACGATGCTCGTCCTCGCCGGTCTCCTCCCCGACTTCCAGGTGCAGTCGGACAGCGGGGACAGCGCGACCCGGATCGCGGTCACCGCGGCGGCCGGCGCCGGCGTCTTCGGTCTGCTGTCCTCGCTGGTGTGGCCCCTGCTCGTACGGGCCCTGCTGCTCGTCCCCGCCCTGGTGCTCGGCGTGCTCGTCTTCTTCCTGAACGGCTCGCTGCTGCTGTTCGCCCTGTGGATCAACCCCTCGGGGCGGGGTGAGGCGGCCCCCGAGACCGCCGTGGTCGTGGCCGCCGTGATGTCCGCCGTCGCCTCGGCCACCGGCGGTGCCCTCGCCGTCCGGGACGACGACGCCTACCGGCGGCGGCTGTACCGGCTCGCCGACCGGCGCCGCAGACGCGTGGCCGGGCGAGCCGGCCCCTCGACCCCCGGCGCGGTCTTCCTCCAGCTCGACGGCGTCGGGTACGACGTGCTGCGGGAGGCGATGGCCCAAGGGCTGATGCCGACCGCGGCCCGGTGGCTCGGCGGAGCGCGCCCCACCCACCGGATCGTGCCCTGGCGCACCGACTGGTCCAGCCAGACCGGCGCCAGTCAGCTGGGCATCCTGCACGGCAGCAACCACGACGTCCCGGCCTTCCGTTGGTACGAGAAGGAGAGCCAGGAGGTGATGGTCTGCAACCGGCCGAACAGCGCCGCCGAACTCCAGCGCCGGGCCGTCGAGCGCACCGGTGACGGAGGACTGCTCACCCTCGACGGCGCGAGCCGCGGCAACCTCTTCAGCGGCGGCGCCGACGAACTCGCCCTCGTGCTGTCCATCGCCGCCCGCAGAGGCCGCGACAACCGCTCGCGCGCCGGATACTTCGCCTACTTCTCCGACCCGGCCAACGCCGTCCGGACCGCCCTGTCGTTCGTCGCCGAGGTCTTCCGGGAGATCGGCCAGTCCCTCACGGCCCGGATCGGGCAGCGCCGGCCGCGCGTCAAACGCGGCGGGCTGTACCCGATCATCCGTGCCTTCGCGACCGTCGTCGAGCGGGACGTCGTCGTCGCCGCGGTGATCGGCGACATGCTCGCCGGGCGCAACTCCGTCTACGCGGACCTGGTGGCGTACGACGAGGTGGCACACCACTCCGGGCCGCGCAGCCGGGACGCCGAGAAGATCCTGGAGCGCCTCGACCGGTCGCTCGCGCTGATCGCGAAGGTCGCCGAGCACGCCCCGCGGCCGTACCGGATCGTCGTGCTCTCCGACCACGGCCAGAGCCCCGGCGAGACGTTCCTGACCCGCTACGGCCTCACCCTCGGCAACCTCGTCCGGGCCGGCTGCGGTCTGCCCGTGCCCCGCAGGGCGCGGCGCACCCACAGCGGCGCGGAGGCGCGGACCGCCGTCCGGGCCGCCCTGCGCCGCCCCCTGGAGGAGCGCGCGGAGCGGGCCGAGCGCCAGGAGCGGCTGCGGCCGTCGGGGCGCCGCTCCGAACCCGTCGTGCTCGCCTCGGGCAACCTCGGCCTGGTCTCCTTCCCGGACGTGCCGCACCGGATGACCCGCGAGGAGATCGACCGCCGACACCCCGCGCTGCTCACCACCCTCGCCAACCACCCCGGCATCGGATTCCTTCTGGTGCGCAGCGAGGAGCACGGCGGCGTGGTGATCGGCGCGCACGGCGTCGAGGTGCCGCTGGACCGGCTCGACGACGAACACCCGGGCCCGCTGGCCGACTTCGGCCCCGGCGCCGCCGACGCCGTACGGCGCACGCACTCCTTTCCGCACACCGCCGACATCATGGTCAACTCCTGGTACGACCCCGCCGAGGGCGAAGTCCTCGCCTTCGAGGAGCAGATCGGCTCGCACGGCGGCCTCGGCGGCGCCCAGGGCCGACCCTTCCTGCTCTCCCCGGTGACCCTGTCCGCACCGGCCGGCGAGGATGCCGGCCTGGTCGGGGCGGAACAGATCCACCAGGTGCTGCGCCGCTGGCTGCGCGAGTGCGACGGCCCCCAAGTGCCCCTGGACATGGGCTCGGACAAGCGGGCGGCCTGACCGCGGGCCGGCCGGCATCCGGCCCGGCGCCCCAAAAATCGGAGGCGGTGCGGGGGCCCGCGCGCCCACACTGTCCGCACCGGGCGCCGCGTTCGCGGGCCCGCGTCGGACATCCCCGAGGAGCTCGCCCGTGCAGGCAGCCGTCACCGTCACGCCCGCCCGTGTCCCGGAACTGCTGCTCGGCCTCACCACCGTGCGGCCCGTCTTCCTGTGGGGCGCCCCCGGCATCGGAAAGTCCTCCCTGGTACGGGAGTTCGCCGAGTCGCTCGGGCTGGAGTGCGTGAGTCTGCTCGGTACCCAGCTGGCGCCGGAGGACCTGATCGGCGTGCCGCAGATCCGTGACGGACGCTCCGTCTTCTGCCCGCCCGAGGCGATCGCCCGCGACGAGCCGTATTGCCTGTTCCTGGACGAGCTGAACGCTGCGACCCCCGATGTCCAGAAGGCCTTCTACTCACTGATCCTGGACCGGCGCATCGGCGACTACGAGCTGCCGCGGGGTTCCATCGTGATCGGCGCCGGCAACCGCGCGACGGACAACGCGCTGGCCCGTCCGATCGCCTCGGCGCTGGTGAACCGTCTCACGCACGTCCACCTGGAGGCGTCCCCCCGGGACTGGCTGGTCTGGGCCGCCGCGAACGACATCCACCCCTGGGTCCTGGACCATCTCACCGACCGCCCCGACCACCTGTGGTCGAAGCCGCCGAAGACCGAGGAGCCGTTCTCCACGCCGCGCTCCTGGCACATGCTGTCCGACGCGCTCGGCTCGTTCGGACCCGGGATCGACGAGGAGACCCTGAAGGTGATCGCCCACGGGACCCTGACGCCCGCGCACGCGGTGGCCTTCTGCGGCTACGTCAAGATCGTGCGGAGCCGGTTCGGCATCGAGGCCGTCATCAAGGGCGACGCCCGCTGGCCCTCCCGCCCGGAGGACCGCGACCTCCTCTACTACCTGGCCGAGTCCTTCCGCGGACGGCTCGTCAAGGAACTGCCCGCCGGCAAGGAGCACCTCTCGGCGAGCACCCGGCAGACCGCGTACCGCGCCAAGTCCCTGCTCGTGCAGCTCGCCGAGATCTCCGTCGAGGTCGCCCAGAGCGTCATCGCCGCCGACACCGACGGCAACCCCGTGCTCCCCGCCTGGTTCCTGGTGGAGGCGGCCCGCGACATGCCGCGCCTGGTGGAGGCCCGCCAGTGAGCCCGCGCGCCGGGGCCGCGCGATGAGCCGCACCCGCAAGGCCGGTGCAGAGACGCGGCCCGATCCGGCGGCCGAGGCGTTCGCGGAGGGGATGCGCCTGGTGCGGGCCAACCGGGCGCTCGCCGCCATCGGGTTCAGCACCTGCCGGCAGAAGAAGTGCGCCCGTGCGCCGCGTGAGGGACTGGTCGCCGTCGACTCCGACGGCGTCCTGCACGTCGACCCCGCCCGGCGGGCCGAACCGGCCGTCTGGGCCTGGGCCGTCGCGCACGCCGTCATCCACCTCGGCTTCGGCCACGTACCGGCGGCGGCCGGCACGCGCGTGCAGCCGGACCGCTTCGACCGCGCCGCCCGCTGCACGGTCGTGAACCGCTTCCTGCTCGGCTTCCCGATCGGCACCACCCCCGAGGACCTCCCGGCCGCCTATCCCGACGGCGACGAGGAGCGGCTCGCCGCCCGCTGGCGCCGGGACGGCATCCCGCCGCTCTACGAGCGGTGCGGTACGGCGGGCGGCGGTCCGGACCAGCTGCTGGTGCCCTGGGACACCTGGAGCGGCGGCACCGCGCCCGACTGGCAGGTGGCGTTCGCCCACGCCCTCACCCGCACGATGGCCACCGCCATGGACATGGCGGGCGGCCGGCGCGCCTCCATGCGCGGCGGGCCCACCCGGCTCCAGCCGTGGGAGCGGGCCCTGAGCTGGTTCATCTCCTCGTACCCGCTGCTCGGCGGCGTCGCGGCCGGCATCACGCTCGTCGCCGACGCCGAACTGGCCCGCGCCCACGGCATCTCCGTCGCCGCCGTCGACACCGAGGCCGCCGAGATCTACGTCAACCCACTGCGCCGACTCGACGACGAGGAATGGCGGTTCGTCCTCGCGCACGAGATGCTGCACGCCGCCCTGCGGCACGGCGACCGCTGCGGACGGCGCGATCCGTACCTCTTCAACGTCGCCGCCGACTACGTGATCAACGGCTGGCTGTGCGAGATGCACGTCGGTGCCATGCCCGACGGGCTGCTGTACGACCCGGAGCTGAAGGACCTGTCGGCCGAGGAGGTGTACGACCGGATCGCCGGCGACCTGCGCCGGATGCGCCGTCTGTCCACGCTGCGCGGCAAGGGCGCGGGCGACATCCTCGGCGGCCCGCTCGGCGAGCCCCGCGACCACGTCGACCTCGACGCGTTCTACCGCCGCGGGCTCGCCCGGGGACTCGACCTGCACCAGCAGCAGGAACGCGGCTTCCTGCCCGGCGGACTGGTCGAGGAGATCCGGGCCCTGAGCCAGCCGCCGCTGCCGTGGGACGCCCGACTGGCCCGCTGGTTCGACGAGTTCGTGCCCCGACCCGAACCCCTGCGGTCGTACGCGCGTCCCTCGCGCCGTCAGGCGGCCACCCCCGACATCCCGCGTGCCGGGCGCCGGTTCCCGCCGGAGGAGATCGCCCGCTGCACCTTCGGCGTCGTCCTCGACACCTCCGCCTCCATGGACCGCACGCTGCTCGGCAAGGCGCTGGGCGCCATCGCCTCGTACGCCGCGTCCCGGGACGTACCGGCGGCACGGGTGGTGTTCTGCGACGCGGCGCCGCACGACGCGGGCTATCTGCCGGTCACCGAGATCGCCGCGAGCGTGCGGGTCCGCGGCCGGGGCGGCACCGTGCTGCAGCCGGGCATCGACCTGCTGCACCGCGCCGACGACTTCCCGCCCGGCGCGCCCGTCCTCGTGATCACGGACGGCTGGTGCGACGTGCTGCGGGTGCGGCGCGAGCACGCCTATCTGATCCCGCAGGGCGGCCGGCTGCCGTTCACCGCGCGCGGGCCCGTGTTCCGGGTGCGCTGAACTCCCGGACCCGGCACGGCACACGCGGGGGAGCGGGGTCCGGGCCGGGCCTTCGCCCGCCCGCTGCCGGGGAAATCCCGGACACCGCCCGGCAGGTCGCACCCCCATCCGTGGGGTGCACCGGTCCCGGGTGTGATCGGATGGGAGCACGGACCCCGGCAACGGGACCATACGCGAAAGGAATCACCGTGGCTACCACGCGCACCGCACACACCGAGTGGGAAGGCAACCTGCTCGAGGGCAACGGCGTCGTCACCTTCGACTCCTCCGGCATCGGCCAGCAGCCGGTGACGTGGGCGTCGCGGGCGCAGGACGCCAACGGCAAGACCAGCCCCGAGGAACTGATCGCGGCCGCCCACTCCAGCTGCTTCTCGATGGCGCTGTCGCACGCCCTCGCGGGCGCCGGCACCCCGCCCACCAAGCTCCTCACCAACGCCGACGTCACCTTCCAGCCGGGCGAGGGCATCACCGGCATCCACCTCACCGTGGAGGGCACGGTGCCGGGCCTCGACAACGACGGCTTCGTGGCCGCGGCCGAGGACGCCAAGAAGAACTGCCCCGTCAGCCAGGCCCTGACCGGCACGCCGATCACCCTGTCGGCGAAGCTCGCCTGACGCGCACGCACCGGTGCCGCGTCTCCCTCGGGGGGCGCGGCATCGTCGTGTCCGCCGCCGCCCGGGCGCCACGCGCCATTGACAAGCGGGTACGCGCGTCCTGTGCTGGGGGGCGGACAGAGCCCTTCTGGAAGGGGACGGACATGACACGTGCGGTCGGGATCGATCTCGGTACGACGAACTCGGTGGTGGCCGTCCTGGAGGGCGGTGAGGCCTCCGTCGTGGCCAACGCCGAGGGCGCGCGCACCACACCCTCGGTGGTGGCCTTCGCGAAGAACGGCGAGGTCCTGGTCGGCGAGGTAGCCAAACGCCAGGCCGTGACGAACGTGGAGCGCACCGCACGGTCCGTGAAGCGGTACATGGGCGACGTGAACTGGCGATTTCCCGAGTCGGGCAGCATCGACGGCACCCGGTACCGCGCGCAGGAGCTGTCCGCGCGGGTGCTGCAGAAACTGAAGCGGGACGCCGAGGCCTATCTGGGCGAGGACGTCACGGACGCCGTGATCACCGTGCCCGCCTACTTCGACGACGCGCAGCGCCAGGCCACCAAGGAGGCGGGCGAGATCGCCGGTCTCACGGTGCTCCGGATCGTCAACGAACCGACGGCCGCGGCCCTGGCGTACGGCCTCGACCGGGGTGAGGAGCAGACCGTCCTCGTCTTCGACCTGGGCGGCGGCACGTTCGACGTGTCGCTGCTGGAGATCGGTGACGGCGTCATCGAGGTCAAGGCGACCAACGGCGACACCCGGCTCGGCGGCGACGACTGGGACCAGCGGGTCGTCGAGCACCTCGCCCAGCGTTTCAAGTCCGCGCACGGCATCGATCTCGGCCACGACAAGATGGCGCTGCAACGGCTGCGCGAGGGCGCCGAGAAGGCCAAGATCGAGCTGTCCTCGTCCACCGAGACGACGGTCAACCTGCCCTACATCACCGCCACCTCCGACGGCCCCCTGCACCTCGACGAGAAGCTGACGCGAGCCCAGTTCCAGGAGCTGACGGCCGACCTGCTGGCCCGCTGCCGGACGCCCTTCCACCAGGCCGTCAAGGACGCGGGCGTGAAACTGGCCGCGGTCGACCACGTCATCCTGGTCGGCGGTTCCACCCGGATGCCGGCCGTCACCGACCTGGTGAAGGAACTCACCGGCAAGGAGCCGCACAAGGGCGTCAACCCGGACGAGGTCGTGGCCGTCGGCGCGGGGCTCCAGGCCGGGGTGATCCGCGGCGACGTGAAGGACGTCCTGCTGCTCGACGTCACCCCGCTGTCCCTCGGCATCGAGACCAAGGGCGGCATCATGACCACGCTCATCGAACGCAACACCACGATTCCCACCCGGCGTTCGGAGATCTTCACGACGGCCGCCGACAGCCAGCCCTCCGTCGGCATCCAGGTCTACCAGGGCGAACGCGAGATCGCCGCGTACAACAAGAAGCTCGGTGTCTTCGACCTCACCGGGCTGCCGCCCGCGCCGCGCGGGGTCCCGCAGATCGAGGTCGCCTTCGACATCGACGCCAACGGGATCATGCACGTCTCCGCGAAGGACCTGGCCACCGGGCGCGAACAGAAGATGACCGTGACCGGCGGCTCGGCGCTGCCCAAGTCCGACATCGACCGCATGATGCGCGAGGCCGAGCAGTACGCGGAGGAGGACCGGGGCCGCCGGGAGGCCGCGGAGACCCGCAACCACGGAGAGCAACTCGTCTACCAGACGGAGCGGTTCGTCCGCGAGAACGACGAACGCGTCCCCGCGGAGACGAAGACGGAGGTCGCGTCCGCCGCCGCCGACCTGAAGCAGCTCCTGGACGACTCCTCCACCGACACCGCCGCGCTGCGCACGGCGATCGAGAAACTGGCCACCGTCAGCCAGCAGATGGGCCAGGCCATGTACGCGCGCACCGAGCAGCGCACGCCCCCGCAGGACGAGTCGCCCACCGAGCAGGCCGCGGGCGAGGACGAGGGCGTGGTGGAGGCCGAGATCGTGGAGGACGACCGGGAAGCGGACCGGCCACAGGACCGGGACCGGGACACGAGGGACGGCGCCGCATAGCCGCCGGCCCTCCCGCACCGCGCCCGCACCGGGAGCGGGCTCAGAAGCTCCGGCGGCACTCCTCCAGGATCTCCTTGGTGCGCTGCGCGGAGGCGGCGTGCGCCGTCATGTGGTCCAGCACCTCCAGGTGCAGGGCCACCTCCTCCCGCGCGTCGAGGTAGAGGGCGCCCGTCACGTACTCGCTGTAGACGACGTCCGGGAGTTCCGGTTCGGCGAACCGGAACAGCGTGAAGGAGGTGTACGTCCCCGGGTGCGGGCCGTTCGCGAACTCCGCTACCTGGAGCGTCACATGGTCGAGCTCGACCCATTCGAGGAGCCGCGCCATCTGGTCGCGCATGACCTCGCCCCGAATGCTCACCGGACGCAGCAACGCCGTCTCGTCCATGATGATCCACAGGTGGGGTGGGTTCGCGCGGGTCAGCAGAGCCTGCCGCTTCATGCGCAGCGCCACGTGCCGCTCGATGGCCTCGGGCCCCGTCTGCCCGACCGTCCCGGCCTCCAGCACGGCCCGCGCGTAGTCCTCGGTCTGGAGCAGCCCGGGGACGAAGTGCGGTTCGTAGGAGCGGATCAGCTGGGCGGCGCCCTCCAGGCTGACGTGCATGCTGAACCAGTCGGGCAGCACGTCGTGGTACCGCTGCCACCAGCCGGGCCGGTTCGCCTCCTCGGCCAGCGCGACGAACGCGGCGGTCTCGTCGTCGCTCACCCCGTACGTCGTCAACAGGACCTGTACGTAGGGGATCTTGAGGGCGACCTCGGCCATCTCCATCCGCCGTACGGTCGCCGGGGCGACCCGCAGAACCCGGGCCGCCTCCTCACGCCTCAGACCGGCCGCCTCGCGCAGTTCCTGCAGCCGCCGCCCCAGCACCACCTGCCCCACGGTGGGCGCGGGTCGCCGCTCACTCACGCCACGCCTCCCCACGCGCCGAAGTATGGGTGCAGTGTGCCATGTCCGTGAAGAAGCATCACGGGTCGGCCGCGACGCGGTCGCGCATCGTCCGCTTTGTCGTGCGCGGCACGGGATCCCGGGGTTCCGGACGAATGAGGGGTCGTCAGGACGACAACGCGTGAAGGTACTTGACCGTCGCGGGATCCGCCGGGAGGAACGTCTCGATGGCGAGTTCGGCGACCGTCACGTCCATCGGGGTGTTGAACGTGGAGATGGAGGAGATGAACGACAGCACCCGCCCCTCGTGCTCGATCCGCATCGGCAGCGCGAAGGACGCCACGGCGCCGAGGGGTTCGTCGTCCCCGGCCGGCTCCGGGTCCGTGTCCGGGACCGGATACGCGGCCACCTCCTCGTACAGCGCGCGCAGCGGTTCCGAGCGGCGCAGCGCGATCTGCCGGTCCATCTGGGCGAGCAGATGGTCCCGCCAGGCGCGCAGGTTGCGGATGCGCGGGGCGAGGCCCTCCGGGTGCAGGGTCAGCCGCATCGCGTTGAGCGGCGGCACCAGGAGGCGTTCGGGGACACCGTCCAGCAGCATGGCGATGGCCCGGTTCGCGGCGAGGACGTCGTACGTGGCGTCCACGACCAGCGCCGGATACGGTTCGTAGCCCTGGATCAGCCGCTCCACCCCCTCGCGCAGGGCGTCCATCGACGGGTCGCCGAGCGGTGTCTCCGGATAGTGCGGGGCGTAACCGGCCGCGAGCAGCAGCGCGTTGCGCTCCCGCACCGGCACGTCGAGGTGCTCGGCGAGCCGCAGCACCATCTCCTCGCTGGGCCGTGACCGGCCCGTCTCCACGAAGCTGATGTGACGCGCCGAGGAGCCCGCCCGCAGCGCGAGCTCCAGCTGGCTCACCCGCCGCTGCTCCCGCCAGCCGCGCAGCAGCGGGCCGACGCCGCTCGCCGCGGGGGCACTTGAGGAGCCGGCGGCACCGGGCGGGACAATGCTCATACGAGGACCGTAGTCGAGGAGTGGCACGTGAACGAGCTGTGGAACCTGTCCTGGGAGGCGGAAGCCCGATACCGGGCGCGGGTCCGCGGCTGTCTGCTGGGCGGCGCGCTCGGGGACGCCCTCGGCTACCCGGTCGAGTTCGACGCGCTGGACGGCATCCGCGCCGCGCACGGCCCGCGCGGGGTGCGGGGCCCGGTCGCCGACGGCTCCGGCGCCGTCGGCCTGGTCAGCGACGACACCCAGATGACCCTGTTCACCGTGGAGGGCCTCCAGCAGGCGCACGCGCGCGAGCGCCACAAGGGCATCGGCGGCGGCTGGTCCCGGCTCGTGCGGATGGCGTACGGGCGCTGGCTGGACACCCAGACCGCGCCCGGGCCCGCCCCGGACCTGCGCGGCGGACTCGCCGCGCAGGCCTGGCTCTACGCCCGCCGGGCACCCGGCAACGCCTGCCTCTCCGGGCTCCGCGAGCGCGAGTACTGCCCCGACCCGGCGAGCGAGCTGGGCCCGCCCGGACCCGTCAACCCGGACTCCAAGGGGTGCGGCTCGGTGATGCGTTCCGCGCCCTTCGGACTCACCCGGACCTCGGCCGAGTCGGCGTTCGCCATGGCCGCCCGCTGCTCGCAGATGACCCACGGCCATCCGACCGCCTCCTACGCGTCCGGCGCGCTCGCCGCGATCGTCACCCACCTCGTCGCCGGGGAGTCCCTGGAGGGCGCGGTCCTGCGCACGCTCCGGCTGCTCGCCCGCCACCCGGCCCACGAGGAGACCACGGCGGCGCTGAACCGGGCCCTCGACCTCGCCGCCGAGGGTGCTCCGAGCGCGGAGAAGGTCGAGTCGCTCGGCGCCGGCTGGATCGCCGAGGAGGCCCTGGCCATCGCCGTGTACTGCGCCCTCGTGGAGCACGCGGTCACCGACGCGCTGCTGCTGTCCGTGAACCACTCGGGCGACAGCGACTCCACCGGTTCGCTGTGCGGCAACCTCCTGGGCGCCCTGCACGGGGACCACGGGCTGCCGCACGCGTGGCTGGAACAGGTCGAGGGCCGCGCCACGATCACCCTCCTGGCGGACGACCTCGCCGCGGAGTGCGTCCGGCGCTGAGCCGGGGCGGCCCGGCGGGCCGGCGCAGGTCCCGGTGGCGCCCGGCCGGGTCCCCGGAGCTGTGGCACGCTGAGGGAACGTCCCGGCTCCGCCGTACGAAGGGAACCCGCTCATGGCCGTCGAACCGCTGGCGCAGAAGGACATCGAGGAGCGGCTCGCGGGGCTGCCCGGCTGGTCCCTCGACGGTGACCGGCTCGCCCGTTCCTACCGGCTCGCCTCGCACTTCGCGGCGACCGCGATGGTCGTGCACATCGCCCAGGTGCAGGAGGAGCTGGACCACCACTCCGACCTCACGCTCGGCTACGACACGATCGCCCTCACCGTGAACACGCACAGCGTCGGCGGCGCCGTCACCGCCCTCGACTTCGATCTCGCCCGCAGGGTGGAGGACCTCGCGCCGGGCCACGGGGCACACTGACCCGTGTGCTGGACTACGACAGGGAAGCCGACCGGTACGACGCCACGCGGGGCGGCGAGCCACGGGCCGCCGCTGCCGCAGACGCCGTCCTCACCCTGATCCCCGAGGGCACCCGGACGCTCTTCGACCTGGCCTGCGGAACCGGCATCGTGACCCGGCGGATCGCCGCCGGGCGGCCCGGTCTCCGGGTCCTGGGCGCGGACGCGGCGCACGGCATGGCCCGCAGGGCCGCCACCCGTCTGCCCGGCGCCGTCGTCCGCGCCGACTCCCGTCGACTGCCGTTCCGGGACGAATCGTTCGACGCCGTGACCGTGGTCTGGCTGCTGCGTCTGCTGGACGACGCGCGGCCCGTGGTCGCCGAGGCCGCCCGGCTGCTGCGCTCCGGAGGCGTCCTCGTCACCACCGTCGACAAGGCCGCCGCCCACGACGTCGGCAGCGACATCGACGCGCTGTGCGCGCCCTACCGTGCCGGGCACGCGGCGGACGGCTCGGCCCGCGTCGCCGCGTACGCCGCCGAGCGCGGCCTGACACCGGGCGGGACGGCCCTGTTCCGGGGCCACGGGCAGGGCCGGACCCCGCGCCGCGTCGCCGAGCAGGTCCGGGCCGGCACGCTGTACGCAGCCGGCGGCCACCGGCTCGCCGACCGTGCCGAGGCGCTGCCCGACCCGGACAGCCCCCGCCCGGAACCGGAGTTCACGCTGCGGGCCTTTCGCAGGCCCTGAACTCCCGTGCCGGGCGGCTCAGTCGGCCGTCCGCCGGGTGAAGTCCATCGTCCAGTTGGACAGCCAGGTCCTCTCGCCGTCCAGCGAGAACGCCTGCTCCCAGCGGGCGGTGGTCGCCGAGATCCCCGACCACACGTAGCGCACCCGGACATCCCTGCCGCCGTGGGTGTCGTCCCCGAGGAACACCCCCCGCCCGTCGGGCCCGAACCTCCCCAGCACCGGCGGGAACAGCCTCCCGCTGCGGCTGGACGACCAGTTCAGCGACCAGCGGCCGGTCTCCACGTCGAAGAGCCGCAGGGTCAGCCCCTTCCAGCCCTGGCCCGGCACGTCCAGCTCGTCGAGATTCGCCGCCCCGCCGAACAGGTTCCAGCAGCGGCTGGTCGCCGGGAACCGGACCCAGTCGCCGTCCGGGTCGAGGAAGTCCGTACGCCGGGTGTTCAGGACGTCCCAGTCGCCGTGCAGGAAGTCGAAGTCGTGGCGTGCGGTGGCGACGCCGTGGGTGGTGCTCACGACCGGCCGCCCGTGGTTCCCTCGGGCAGCGCGTCGGCCACGTAGGCCTCCAGGTCCGGCACGTCGGGGGCGAGCAGGTGCCGCACCCAGGCGTCCCGCTCGTGCAGGATCGGCGGCAGCTCCCAGACACAGCCGATCCACGGGAGGTCGGGGCTGACGAAACGGGTCGGGTCCCGGTCCGGGCAGCCCAGGACCGGCTGGCCCGCCGCGGCGCCCCGGAAGTGCAGCACGTTGTCCCACACCCAGCTGTAGGCGTTCAGATAGGCGGCGTCGTCGGCGCCCCGGTGCAGGACGACGAACGTGGCCGGGGGAGTGCCGTCCGGCTCGGGCAGCAGCCCCGGAAGCGCCGCGTACGCCGCCCGCTCGACGTCGGGCTCGATGCCGGCCGGGTCGGCGGTGACGTGGTAGCGCTTGATCCATCGCCCCGCCACCTCGATGGGCGGCGGCACGGTCAGGAACTTCTCCCGGAAGCCGCCCGGGGATCCGGAGGTGGGGGGTGCGGGAGGGGAACCGGCGGAACGGGCGGAGCCGGTGGAATGCATGGAGGTCGTCGAAGCCATGGCCGGACGCTAGGCCCGGTTCACTGACATCCTGTGTCAGTGAAGTCCAGCCGTCTCGTCTCGATTCTCCTGCTGCTCCAGACCCGCGGGCGGCTGACCGCGGCCCAGCTCGCCGCGGAGCTGGAGGTGTCGGTCCGGACGGTGTACCGCGACGTCGAGGCGCTGAGCGCGGCGGGCGTACCGCTCTACGGGGACGCGGGGCACGCGGGCGGCTACCGGCTCCTCGACGGCTACCGCACCCGCCTCACCGGTCTCACCACCGAGGAGGCCGAGGCACTCTTCCTGGCGGGCGTGCCCGGACCGGCCGCCGAACTCGGCCTCGGCGCGGTCCTCGCCGCCGCCCAGCTCAAGGTGCGCGCCGCCCTCCCGCACGAGCTGCGGGAGCACGCCGACCGCATCTCCGGACGCTTCCACCTGGACGCGCCGGGCTGGTACGCGGACGCCGACGCGACCCCGTACCTTCCCGCCGTCGCGGACGCCGTCTGGAACAGCCGCGTGCTGCACGTCCGTTACCGCCGCTGGCGCGAGCCCACCGACGTGGAGCGACGCCTGGAGCCCTACGCGCTCGTCCTCAAGGCGGGCCGCTGGTACGTCGTCGCCGGCCCGGGACCACGTACGTTCCGTGTCGACCAGATCCTCGAACTCGCCGGCCCTGGGGCGGAGTTCACCCGCCCGGACGACTTCGATCTGCCGGCGTACTGGACTCGGTACCAGCGCGACTTCCACGACCGGCTGTACCGGGCGGAGGCGGTCGTACGGATCGCGCCCGGCGCGGACCCCGGAGGCCTCACGGGGCGGACGGTCGGGGACGACGGCCGTACGGACGAGGACGGTTGGACCCGGGTCACCGTCCCCATCGAGTCGGTCGACCGGGCCCACGACGACTTCCTGCGCCTCGGCACGGCGATCGAGGTCCTGGAGCCTCCCGAACTCCGCGCCCGCCTGAGCGCGACGGTCGCGGAACTCGCCCGGAGGTACGCGCCGCGGACGTGACGACGTCCCGTCCGCCCACCGGGCCCGTCGGACGGGAAAGCACCTCCGATCAGGTGTCTTGGGAACTTCTTTGCCACCCCGGTCAGTTCTGACAGGGCGGCCGGCGCCGGCGGCACGGTCGCCGCGGAGGTCGTCGACGAGATCGGCGACTTCTTCGAGGTGACGACGAGGAAGCGGAGGACGACGGGGGAGAGGAGGAGGACGAGGGACAGGGAGTGGTACGCCCCAGATCGACGGCCCCGGCTCACGGGCCGAAAGCCCCCAGGCACAATTTGCCTGACGCAGTCCCATCTCGCAGAGGATGATCCACGCATGATGACGCTCACCAAGGAAGACGGCCCGGCGGATCTGGACGGTGTCACCCACCTGTCCATAGGGGTGTCCTGGGACCCCACCTCCGGAAGCAGCGGCGGGGTGCTGGGCGCGCTGCGCCGCAAGAGTGGAACCGACCTCGACCTGATCGCCATCGCCATGCAGGGCGGCGAACCGGTGCGCCTCGCGGGCCTCGACTCCCTCGACCCGATGGGCAACGGCTCGCTGCTGCACAGCGGCGACAACCAGACCGGGCGCGGGGACGGCGACGACGAGACCGTGACCGTCGAGTTCGCGCGGGTCCCGCCCAACATCACGTCCATCGTGTTCATCGCCGCCGCCTACAAGAAGGGCAGCTCCTTCCAGAAGGCGCGCAACATCAGCTTCAAGGTGTACGACGCCACCGGGGGCAGCAGCACGCAGGTCGCCGACATCTGGCCGAGCCTGCTGTCGCAGGACAACGGCTGTGCCGTGGCCAAGGCGCAGCGCGACGGCAACGCCTGGAAGCTCCAGGTGATCAATCTGACGGGGAAGATCAAGCAGGGCGACGAGAACGCCCTCATGCGGTTCGCCGTCAGCAAGTGACCGACGGGCGGCGGTCCTCGTCGGCAGGCGTCCGAGCACGGGCCGCCGCGGCCGACCGGACGTCGCCCACGACGGCGTGAGGCTGCGCGGCCCCCTCCGCAGGAGGGGGCCGCGGCCTTCTCGGGCCAGGCGGACGCTGTTCCCGAGCCCCCTCCACGATGCGCCCCGCGACGGGCCGGGCAACCGGCCTCACCCCCGACGGATCGCGAGATCCACCGCGAGTGGTCCCCGTCGGCTCGCCTGCCCACGTCCGCGCGCAGGCCCCTCTTTTTTTGCCGTTCGAGCAAGGCGGCTGGCCGTTTCCGGGAGCGCCGGGCACGCTGTCGGCATCCCCGGAGAGAGGCTTCCGCCATGGCGCAGGACCACGACCACGGCCACGACCCGGCGCACCACCAGGCCTCGGCGGCCGGCGCTCCGGCACACCACCACGCGCACGGCCAGAGCCACGGTCACACCCACGTGGACTTCGCCGAGATGCTTCCCTTGCTGGTGCGGGAGGCGGAGCTGTTCTCCCCGGCCTACACCGAGGCCGCCCGGTGGCTGCGCGAGCTGCGGCCCGAGCCGGGACTGGTCGTGGACGCGGGCAGTGGCCCCGGGGTCATCTCCTGTCTGCTCGCCGAGACCTTCCCCGGCGCGCGGGTGGTCGCCGTGGACGGCGCGGAACCGCTGCTCGCGGAGGCCCGGTCCCGCGCCGAACGCCTCGGCGTGGCCGACCGCTTCAGCACCGTGGAGGCCGAACTCCAGGACGGCATCGGGGACGTCGAGTACCCCGCCGACCTGGTCTGGGCCAGTCGCTCGCTGCACCACGTCGGCGACCAGCGCGCCGCCCTCGCGGGATTCGTGCGCGGTCTGGCCCCGGGCGGGACGCTCGCCCTCCTCGAAGGCGGCCTGCCCACACGGTTCCTGCCGCGCGACATCGGCATCGGCCGGCCCGGCCTGCAGGCCCGTGTCGACGCCGTCCACGACGAGTGGTTCACGCGGATGCGGGAGGAACTGCCCGGCGCTGCTCGCCGCCGTCGGTCTGCGCCACACGGCGACCCGCACCTTCCTCGTCGACCTCCCCGCCCCCCTCTCGGACGAGGCCCGCGCCTTCGTCGTCGCCTCCCTCGCGCGCCGACGCGACGGCCTCGCCGAGGGCCTCACCCCCGAGGACATCGCCACCCTCGACCGCCTCCTCGACCCGGACGACAAGGCGAGCGTCCACCACCGCACCGACACGTTCGTCCTCACCGCGTTGACGGTGCATGTGGGGGTGAAGCCGGAGTAGCGGTCGGCAGGACCCGGCGCCGGGCGAGGGCCCGGGGGACGGGCGGCCCTCGGGAAGACGGACCCCGTGCCCACGCCCCCTACCTCCGGCACCCCTTGACATCGAGAACGCTCCAAGTGATGGACTCCCGGAGTCCGCCGTACATCGGTCCGTGTCAGTGCGGGCCCGCGGACGGGCCGTCGGTGGGGCGGCCGGCCGGACTCTCTGGGGGTAGACGATGACCGACACGGGCGCCGACAGCGACAGCGACAGCGACACCGACACAGGCCCCGACACCGACAGTGGCAACGGCAGCCGCGCCGACACCGGGAGCGATGCCCCGGTGGCCCTCATCACCGGAGGTGGCAGCGGTATCGGAGCCGCGGTCGCGCGGCGGCTGCTCGGTGCCGGGCATCGGGTGGCCGTCACGGGGCGCGGGGCGGAGCGGCTGCGGGACTTCGCGGAGGAACTCGGCAACCCCGAGGGGCTGTTGACGCTCGTCGGACACGCGGCCGAGTACGACCAGGTGCGGGCGGCGGTCGAGGCGACGCTCAAGGAGTTCGGGCGGCTCGACACCGTCGTCGCCAACGCCGGCTTCGCGACGCACGACACGGTCGCGGAGGGCGACCCGGCCGGCTGGTCCGAGATGGTGCTGACCAATGTGCTCGGGCCCGCGCTGCTCATCAGGGCGTCCATCGACGCGCTGAAGGAGAGCCGGGGCCGCATCGTGCTGATCGGCAGTGTGGCCGGGCACGTGAACACACCCGGCAACATCTACGGCGCCACCAAGTGGGCGGTGACCGGGCTCGCCGAGAACACCCGCCGGCAGGTCACCGAGTTCGGGGTGGGCGTGACCCTGATCTCCCCCGGCCGGGTGGAGACCCCGTTCTGGGACAGCTACGGGAGTCTGCCGCCGGGGCATCTCCTGACGGCGGACCAGCTCGCCGACTCGATCGTGTGGGCCGTCGGGCAGCCGGCGGGTGTCGACGTGAACACCGTGGTGGTCCGCCCGATCGGCCAGCCCAACTGAACCCCGTGACCGGGGAGGCCGCGCCGCACCGGTGACCGGTGAGGCCGTGCCGCGCGAACGGCCTCACCGGCTCGGCGGACCGACCACCGGCCTCTCCCCGCGGACACGCCACGGGGAGAGGCCGACAGCGGTGCGACGTCGGGTCAGTTGTTGGCCAGGAACTGCTGGGCCAGCGAGTTGCCGAGCGTCACGGCCGCGGTGTGGCTCTCGATGGGCGACACCTGCGAGTTCTTGAACAGGATGTACGTCACGCCGGAGTCGGTGCCGCCCGTCTCCGGGTCGGGGTCGATGCCGAGCGCGTTCGCCGTGGCGTACGAGGCCTCACCGATGATGCTCGTCGGACCGGTGTCGCCGACCACCGCGTACTCGACCTTGTTGTTGTAGACGACGGCGACCACGCCACCGCCCTTGATGCCCGAACTCGTGTACTTCCAGATACTGCTGGTGGACGGCACCACCACGTAGGGGAGCGAGTCGGCGCGCAGCGGCTGGCCGTTGGACTGGTGGAAGGCCGTGTCGTCCTGGAACCAGGGGTCGGTGTCGGCGCTGCACTTGCTGGTGACCTGGCCGTCGCAGTCGATGTCCATGTCGGCCTTCCAGAACACGGCGCCGTTCTTGCCGCAGACGGGAATCGTGGCCGACGTCTCCTCGTCGGTGCGGTACTTGCCACTGGAGATCTGTGAACAGGACGTCACCTTGGCGAGCAGGGAGGCCGCGCTGACCGAACCCTCCTGCGCCGAGCGGGGGTTGGCGGTTCCGGAAGCCTGGGCCGGGAGGGCGGCGCCGGCGAGGAGCGCGGCGCAGGCGGCCGCGGACAGGGTCAGTGTTCGAGTGCGCACTGTGGGGGAACCCTTCTGTTAGGAAACTTTCCTTACTGGGTTGCCGTACAAGGTGGCCCTCCTTGCATGACCGCGTCAAGACCTTCCGCGGAGTTGGTCCGGTCCAGGGTGTGAAAACACCGTCGGCCCGGACGCGTCGAAGCGTCCGCGCGATGAGCAGTACGCACCGGCGCAAGGTCAGTGGCAGGAACAAGGCGATAGGC
>NZ_JBEZHO010000076.1:0-32625 GCF_040650615.1 Streptomyces sp. NPDC048643 | reverse complement strand
ACGCCCGGTTACATTCCGAACCCGGAAGCTAAGCCTCACAGCGCCGATGGTACTGCAGGGGGGACCCTGTGGGAGAGTAGGACGCCGCCGAACTATTTTTGAGAAAACCCCCTTGCCATTCGGCAAGGGGGTTTTCTGCGTTTAGGGTCTTTTCCATGCGCTACGACCTGGTCATCTTCGACAACGACGGCGTCCTCGTGGACAGTGAGCCGATCTCCAACACCCTGCTGGCCGCCTATCTCACCGAGCTGGGGCACCCCACCTCCTACGAGGAGTCCCTGCGCGACTACATGGGTGCCGCCATGCACCGCGTCCACGACATCGTCCTGGAGCGGACCGGACAGCGTCTGCCGGACGACTTCGACGACGTGTTCCACGCACGGGTCTTCGCGGCCTTCGAGCGCGAGCTGAAGCCCGTGCCCGGCGCCCCGCAGGTCGTGGAGAAGCTGGCGGCCGACGGGGTGCCGTACTGTGTCGCCTCCTCCGGGAGCCATGAGCGGATCCGGGTCGGACACCGGACGACCGGACTCGACCGGTGGTTCGACGACGGGCGGATCTTCAGCTCCCAGGACGTGGGCCGGGGCAAGCCGGCGCCGGACCTGTTCCTCCATGCTGCCGAGCGCATGGGCGTACCACCGGAGAAGTGCGTGGTCGTCGAGGACAGTGCGCTCGGGGTGCGGGCGGCCAACGCGGCCGGGATGGACGTGTACGGGTTCACCGCCATGACACCCGCCGATCGGCTGGCCGGAGCGACCGAACTCTTCGGTGACATGCGGGACTTGGCTGACCTGCTGGTATGACGGCCCGTATGACGGCATCCAGGGAGCGGCGCTGACATTTGTCACGCGGAGCTCCGGACGATCGTTTCTGTCGGGGGACAGGGGCCGACCGCGAAGCTGAGTACATCGGAACGGGACGTACACAGTGACGACGGAGGGACCCGATCATGAGCATCACCGCCAGCGAGATCAGCGCCGGATCGACCGACTACGCCGCCCCGGCGGTCATCGCGCCGGCCCAGGACGCCACCCCGGAGACCGGGGGTCCCCGGCCGAGTTTCCTGCCGCTGATCGTGGACGTCGTGGTGCCCGTCGGGTCGTACTACCTGCTCAAGAACGGGTTCGGGATGGGGACCGTCGCGGCGCTGGGCTGGAGCAGCGTGGTGCCGGCCGTGCGGACCGTGTGGGGTGTGGTGAAGGAGCGCAGGGTCAACGCGCTCGCCGGGCTGATCCTGTTCGTCAACGTGGTCGGGCTCTCGCTGAGTCTCGTCGCCGGTGACCCGCGGCTCATGCTGGCGAAGGACAGCGGGGTCAGCAGCGCGGTCGGCATCGGGGTCCTGCTGTCCGTGAAGTGGGGACGGCCGATGATGACGCAGGGGATGAAGCCCTTCCTGGTGAAGGGGGACGCCGCGCGGGCCGCGGCGTGGGACCGGCTGGCGGCCGGTTCGGAGCCGTTCCGGAAGGCCGAGCGGACGTTCTCGCTCGTGTGGGGTGTGGTGCTGCTCGCCGAGTGCGTCGCCCGGGTGGTTGGGGCGTACACCCTGCCGATCGACACGATGGTCTGGCTCGGCACGGTCGTCATGGTCGCCTCGATGACCCTCGCCTTCCTGGTCAGCGGGCGCTTCGCGGTCGTCCCGATGGAGAAGATGCTGGAGCGGGAGCTCGCCGCCGGCGCCGCGTCGGACCGCTGAAGGACCTTCCGCCGAAGAGCTGAGCAGAATTCATCTTCGGCTTGATCTACCCACCGGTAAGCCGGGGCCCTACGCTCGCCGCCATGACAGATGTGCTGCGGCGCGGTAGGGCCTCTTTGGCGTTCAGCTTCTTCGCTCAGGGCGCCGCCTTCGCGCTGCTCGTGACGCGGATCCCGGCCATCCAGGACCGCTACGGGATCTCCGACGGGTTGCTGCCGGTCTTCCTGGCCGCCGTCCCCGTCCTGGCCGGGGTCGGCAGCGTCACCACCGAGCAGTTGGTGAAGCGCATACCCCCCAGCCGCGTCCTGCGGTGGTCGCAGCCGGTCGTGCTGCTGGCCCTGCTCGGCGTCGGCGCCGGTGACCGACTGGCCGAGGTGGCCGTGTCCCTCGGCGTGTTCGGGCTCGCGGTGGGCGCCCTCGACGCCTCGATGAACATGCTCGGGGTGAGTCTCCAGCGGTCGTACGGGCGCAGCATCATGCTCGGGTTCCATGCCACGTACAGCCTGGGCGGGATCGTGGGCGCCTCGTTGGCGTGGGCCGGGGCGCACTGGCACCAGTCGTTGTTCGTGTCGTATCTGCCGGTCGTGCTGGTGCTGTTGCCGCTCACGCTGGTGGGCAGCCGCTGGTACGTCGACGCAGGCGCGGTCGCCGTCGACGGGAAGGACCAGGCCGCCGAGGGCGGGGCGGGCGCCGGGCCGCTGGTCTTCCGGTTGCTGCTGCCGCTCTGCCTGGTGATGACGTTCGCGTACATCGGGGACTCGACGGTCTCCAACTGGAGCGCGAAGTACCTCCAGGACGTGCTGGGCAGCTCCGAGCAGTTGTCGACCGTTCCGTACAACGTCTACATGGTGATGACGCTGGTCGGGCGGGCTGTCGGGGACTTCGGGGTGCGGCGGTTCGGGGCCGTGGCGGTGGTGCGGCTGGGTGCCGTGGTCGCCGCGCTCGGGTTCGGGGTGGTGGCGGTGGCGCCGGGGCCCTGGGTGGGCATGCTCGGGTTCACGCTGCTGGGGCTCGGGCTGTGTGTGATCGTGCCGCAGACCTTCGCGGCCGCGGGGCGGCTGTTCCCGGGGGCCTCGGACGCGGCGATCGCGCGGCTGAACATCTTCAACTACGTGGGGTTCCTGATCGGGTCGCCGTTGGTGGGTGCGCTGGGCGACGCCTGGAACTACCGCGGCGCCATGCTCGTGCCGATGGTCCTGGTGCTCGCGACCTTGGGGTACGCCCGGTCGTTCGCTCCTGAACCGGACCGATACGGTGACGTGCATGAGCGGCCGCGCACAGCTGATGTGGGACGAGGCAGTAACGGGATATGACTTCGGGCCGGACCATCCGATGGATCCGGTCCGGCTCGCCCTGACCCGGAGTCTCGTCGACGCCTTCGGGATCGACCGGGAGGTCGCCGTCGTCGCGGCGAAGCCCGCGGGGGAGTCGACGCTGCGGCTGGTGCACCGCGAGGACTACGTGGACGCGGTCAGGGCCGCTTCCGCCGATCCGGAGGCCGCCGACTCCACGTACGGGCTGGGGACGACGGACGATCCCGCGTTCGCCGGGATGCACGAGGTGTCCGCGCTGATCGCCGGGCAGTCGGTGGGGGCCGCCGAGGCGGTGTGGCGCGGCGAGGCGCTGCACGCGGTGAACTTCGCCGGCGGGCTGCACCACGCGATGCCCGGTGCCGCGTCCGGTTTCTGCATCTACAACGACGCGGCGCTCGCCGTCGCCCGGCTGCTGGAGCTGGGCGCCGAGCGGGTCGCGTACGTGGACGTCGACGTGCACCACGGTGACGGTGTCCAGGCGGCGTTCTGGGAGGACCCGCGTGTTCTGACGATCTCGCTGCACGAGCATCCGCGGACGCTGTTCCCGCAGACGGGATGGCCGGAGGAGACCGGCGCGGACGACGCCGAGGGTTCGGCCGTGAACATCGCGCTGCCGGCGGGGACCGGGGACGCCGGCTGGCTGCGGGCCTTCCACGCCGTGGTGCCCGAACTGCTCGCGGACTTCAGACCGCAGGTGCTGGTGACGCAGCACGGCGCGGACACCCACTTCGAGGACCCGCTCGCGCACCTCGCCGTCTCGCTCGACGCGCAGCGGGCGGTGCAGGTGGCCTGTCACGACCTGGCGCACCGGTACGCGGACGGGCGCTGGGTGGCGCTGGGCGGTGGCGGGTACGCGGTGGTGGACGTCGTACCGAGGTCGTGGACGCATCTCGTGGCGATCGCGGCGGGGCGGCCGGTCGAGCCGGAGACGGTGATCCCGGAGGGGTGGCGTCAGGAAGTCTTCGCCCGGACGCGGCAGTTGGCGCCGATGCGGATGACGGACGGCGGGGGGCCGGTGTCCTGGAAGGACTGGGAGTCGGGGTACGACCCGGCGGACCGCCTCGACCAGGCGATCGTGGCGACACGTCGGGCCGTGTTCCCGTTGAGGGGCCTGCTGCCGTAGGGCCCGGTCCGGAAGGGGACTTGGGGGCGCCGCGAGGGTCATTAGGCCAACTGTGGGGCATTTCCCGTGTTTTGGGCGTTCGATCTTCGGTGATGCGCCAGCATCGCTGGCGTGTTGAGCACCGGAGCTTTGCGTGCCCATCTGCTGGCCGCCAGGCTGGCCGGGCCTGTGGCCACCTCGCGTGAGGAGAGCCTGCGCAGTTATCGGCTCTTCGCTGCCCGCGACCCGCGTGTGCTGCTCGGACTCGATCCCGAGTGGACCTGGGGGCAGCGGGAGCTGATCGAACTGATGGCGGACAAGTGTGGGGTTTCGGCCGACCCGTCGCACGTTTCGGGGCATGATGTGATCGACCCGGAGCGGACTCTGGCGGCTCTCGACGCTTTCGCGGAGCGGCTCGCTCGGGCCGCCCGTCATCGTCACCCTGTGCTCCTGGGCACGGGTCATCCGCACCGGCTGATCGCCTTCTACGCCGCGATCGCGGACGCCTTGTCGTCGGCTGGATGTACCGTCCTCACCCCGGCGCAGGGTAGCTCTGTCGACATAACGACCCGGTTCGGTCTACGCACGTACAACCTCGACTACGTACAAGGCGTCGCACTGGTACGCGAACCCGGGGTGCCGGCCGCCGGTCGTACGACCGGCGCGCACAGCCATTCCCCGCTCCCGGTTCGGACGGTTCTGGCGGCCGCGGCGGCGTCCGGAGGGCCCCTCCCGGAGCTTGTCATCGGGGACCACGGATGGGTCTGCGGAGCAGGTCAGCTGGGGTTCGAGGCCATCGGGCTCGCTGATACGGACGATCCCGCGCTCTTCGTCGGAGAGGCGGAGGGGCGGGTGGCCGTCGTCGTTCCGCTTGATGACGCTGTGCGGTCCGATTACTACCGACCGCTTACTCGCTATGTACTCAATCGAGCGTGTCTGTCACAGTAGGCGGCCGATCGCATCCCCTCTTCCCCACTCGCATCACACGCCCCTACATTGGGGAGTGAGCACGCAACGACGAAGAGTCACCGGAAGGGGAAGCCGGTGACCGTCGAGTGCGGAAGGTTCGGGTGTGTCATGGCTGCAGGCGAGAGGCCTCTGAACGAGGTTCAGTTCCTTACCGTGGCGGAAGTCGCCTCGGTGATGCGAGTGTCGAAGATGACCGTGTACCGCTTGGTGCACAGCGGTCATCTGCCGGCGATCCGGGTGGGGAGGTCCTTCCGGGTTCCGGAGCAAGCGGTTCACGAATACCTCCGCGAGAGCTATGTGGGGGTGGAGACCGCCTGACGAATGTTCCGGGAGACCCTCCGTGATCTCCCGGAACACCTCGATTACGACCTCAGCGTTCGGACGGGTAGGCTGGCCCCTCATAGGTCGTGTGGGCCCATGCAGCCCAGCACCGAGTAAAGAGAAGTGAGCGAGGGTAGTCGTGGGCTCTGTTATCAAGAAGCGGCGCAAGCGGATGGCGAAGAAGAAGCACCGCAAGCTGCTCAAGCGCACTCGCGTTCAGCGTCGCAACAAGAAGTAGGCGACGCCGCGGAAACGCGCGCGTACTGTGGCCCCTCACCAGCAGGTGGGGGGCCACAGGCATGTCCGGCTCCGGGAGGGTCACCCGCACGGGGCGGCCGCCGGGATTCGGCTGCGGCATCCGGGAGTTCGCGTCGGCATCCGCGAACGCCGCCCGACGGGAATATCCCGAAAGGCGACTCGGGCGTCGAACGGGTTCCCGCGCGTCCGGCGTACGCCTGTGGGCCGAATGGCTTGGTCTGGTCGTACGTCTGCGGCTGTCGTCACGTGATGCATCGGGCGGTCATCACAGCGCAACATCGACCCGCTAGGTTGGCGGCACACGGGGAACGCGGCAGGTACGAGCGAAGCTACGTCCAGAGCTGGAAGGAAGGCGCTGATCTTGGGGAAGGTCGTGCTCGTGACCGGAGTGGCCCGACAGCTGGGGGGCCGGTTCGTACGACGGATCCAGCGTGACCCGCGGGTGGACCGGGTGATCGCCGTCGACGCCGTGCCGCCCGAGCACCACATCGGCGGCGCCGACTTCGTGCAGGCGGACATCAGACAGCCCGCGATCGCGCGCGTGCTCGCCGAGCACTCCGTCGACACGGTCGTGCACATGGACGTGACGGGCACGCCGCTGGGCTCCGGCAGCCGGACCTCGGTCAAGGAGACCAACGTCATCGGCACCATGCAGCTCCTCGGCGCCTGCCAGAAGTCCCCCACGGTCAAGCGGCTCGTCGTGAAGTCCAGTACGAACGTCTACGGTTCGGCGCCCCGCGACCCGGCCGTCTTCACCGAGACCACCTCGCCCAAGTCCCTGCCCAGCGGCGGCTTCGCGAAGGACACGGTCGAGGTCGAGGGGTACGTGCGCGGCTTCGCCCGCCGCAGGCCCGACGTCGCCGTGTGCGTGCTGCGCTTCGCCAACATCCTCGGCCCGAGCGCGGACTCGCCGCTCGCCTCGTACTTCTCGCTGCCCGTGCTGCCGACCGTGTTCGGCTACGACCCGCGGCTCCAGTTCGTGCACGAGAACGACGTCATCGAGCTGCTGCTGCTCGCCTCGGACGAGCCGCGCCGGGGGACGCTCAACAGCGGCACGTTCAACATCGCCGGCGACGGCGTCCTGCTGCTCTCCCAGTGCGCGCGGCGCCTCGGCCGCCCCACGGTCCCGCTGCTGCTGCCCGCGCTCAGCTGGGCCGGCACGGCCGTGCGTACCCTGGGCGTGACGGACTTCTCGCCGGAGCAGCTGAGGCTGCTGACGCACGGCAGGGTGGTCGCGACGCACCAGATGCGCGAAACCCTGGGCTATCACCCGAAGTACACGACGGCGGAGACCTTCGCGGACTTCGCCCACAGCCGGGGACCCGGACTCCTGCCCCCGGAGGCCCTCGCGGGGGCCGTGGACCGGATCGCCGCACTGCCTGTCCTGGCCGGCGGCCACCCGACGCAGAGCGCCAACTGAGGAGCGCATCAACGATGGCGGACGCCAAGGTCATTCCGTTCGACGACGACCGGTCGCGCGGGGCTGCCGCGCAACGCCCGCCGCGGCGCCGGGCCCATGGGACCCGGCGCAAGGGCGAGCCGACGGCGGTCCGGGAGGTCCAGCCCCTGCCGGGACGGACCGTCCCGCAGGATGATGTTCCCGTGACGCACGACGAACAGCGGCCCCAGCAGCCCCAGCAGGGCGGTGCCGGCCTGGAGCAGCGCATCGCGGGAGGTCTCGCCTTCCTGCGCCGCCGGCTCACGGGCGACTACGAGATCGACGACTTCGGGTTCGACGAGGAACTGACCGACCAGGTCCTGATGTCGCTGATCCGGCCGTTGTACGAGAAGTACTTCCGGGTCGACGTGAAGGGCATCGAGAACATCCCGTCCGAGGGCGGCGCCCTGATCGTCGCCAACCACTCGGGCACCCTGCCGCTGGACGGCCTGATGATGCAGGTCGCCGTCCACGACAACCACCCCGCCGACCGGCATCTGCGGCTCCTCGCCGCCGACCTCGTCTTCATGCTCCCGGTCGTCAACGAGCTGGCCCGCAAGGCCGGTCACACGCTCGCGTGCGCCGAGGACGCCGAACGGCTCCTGGAGCGCGGTGAACTGGTCGGTGTGATGCCGGAGGGCTTCAAGGGCATCGGCAAGCCGTTCAGTGAGCGCTACAAGCTCCAGCGGTTCGGCCGGGGCGGCTTCGTGTCGACGGCACTGCGGCAGGGCACCCCGATCATCCCGTGCTCGATCGTCGGCGCGGAGGAGATCTACCCGATGATCGGCAACGCGAAGACCCTCGCGCGGCTGCTCGGGTTCCCGTACTTCCCGATCACGCCGACCTTCCCGTGGCTCGGTCCGCTCGGCGCGGTCCCGCTGCCGACGAAGTGGACGATCCAGTTCGGCGAGCCGATCCTGACGGACGGCTATCCGCCGGAGGCGGCCGAGGATCCGATGCTGATGTTCAACCTGACCGACCAGGTCAGGGAGCAGATCCAGCACACCCTGTACAAGCTGCTGGTGCAGCGCAGGTCCGTCTTCTTCTGATCATGCAGTTACGGTTCTGCTGATGATGCCCTGATATGCCCGCGGGCTGTCGGCGGTACGGCGATGGGGCGCCCTTCCTGAGAAGGGCGCCCCATCGCCGTACGCGAAGTGCCTGGGTCAGCTGCTGTCCTCGGTGTCGATGCCGAGGCCCGGCAGCAGACCGGGGAGCAGGGGAGGCAGGGTGACGTCGGGCTTGGTCGTCGCGCTGCTGCCGCTGCTGCTGGACGGCGAGGAACTGGTGTCGTCCTGGGGCGGGTCGAGCAGGCCGCCGGTGTTGCCACCGAGGAGGCCGTCGTCGCTCTCGCTGCCCGAGCTGGAGGGCTTCGGCTTGCCGCTGTTGCCGCCGCCGCTGTGGCTGCCCTTCGCGGAACCGCCGGTGGCACTGGGCTCCGGTGCGTCCGTGCCGGGGGAGTCGGTGGACTCCTCGCTCCTGCCGCGGTGACGTCCGGTGCCCTCGGGGGCCGGCGTCGTGGGCAGCAGCGAGCGGAGCGGTCCGACCTCTTCGTCTATGGCGTCGAAGACCGACGACACCTGGTCGCTGACGTCACCGAGCTGCACGGGCAGCCGGTCGCGCAGCGCTCCCCAGGCCTCGCGGTGCGACTGGGAGAAGGCGGACAGGGCCTGGATGGGGCCGAGTGAGCCGTCCCGTTCGTACGCCTCGTGGAGCAGGCGGTGGCCTTCGGAGGCGTCGTGCTGCATGCCGGACAGGGCGCGGCGGACCTCGCCCAGGGACTCGTGGTCGAGTTGTCCGGAGCGGCCGCGCTCCATCAGCCGGCGTGCCTCGCTCAGGCGGCTGGAGGCCTGGTCGAGATAGAGCTCGCCCCGGTCGCTGTCGCTGTGGGCCAGTCCCAGCTTGATGTCCTCCATGCCTCGCTTGAGGCCGTAGAGGGAGTCACCGGGCAGGGCGTCGGAGCTCGCGGCGGCCACACCGCCGAGGGCTCCGGCGGCCACGCCGATGCTGAGCCCGCCCGCGGCGAGCCCCTTGGTCAGCCGCGACCTGGGGCGCAGCTTTCCCAGTCCGGTCGCCCGGTGCGCGCCCTTGGCCCGACGGGACCGCTGCTCGGGCACGGCACGGTCCAAACCCTCGCCTCCGGCGGCGGTGCCTTCCAGCAGCATGGCCTCCATCGCGGCGACGAGCTGGGCTCGCTGCACGACCTTGACCTCGGGATCCAGCTCCGGTTTGGGCAGCTCGCCGAGACCCGTGGCGAGAGCCGTCAGCAGCTCTCGCTCGGTTCGTTCCGCAGCAGCCCGGGACGGTGCAGGCCCATCGGGCTGCTCGGCCGCCGTGCCCTGGTCGGACTCCTCCAGGGCCTGGGCGAAGGCGTCCGCCCGCCGGTGTGCCGATACGTTCGCGATCACTGGCGGCACCTCCTCTCGTCATGACGGTCGACTCCCCAGGGGGTCCTGAGGGTTGCACCCCCTGGCCATATCCACACGATCGGGTGATCGGCGATGGCCAAGGCGTGACCACAGGGAGCCTGTATCCCGCACAACGAGCGTCGCGGCACTTGGGTTACGGACGACGGATGATCGGACCGCGAAGTCAACGGACTTTTACGGACGGTGAGTTGATCGTCGCTGAACGTGTTGGATCACTGTGGCTCGAAGCAGGTTCAGCGGACGTCGTCCGGCAGGAGACGGGCCAGCGTACGGACGGCCCGGTACTGGAGGGTCTTGATCGCGCCCTCGTTCTTCCCCATCACCCGGGCGGTCTCGGCGACCGAGAGCCCCTGGAGGAAGCGGAGCGTGACGCACTCCTGCTGCTGCGGGTTGAGCCGCCGCACGGCGTCCAGCAGTGCCGCGTTCGACAGGGACTCCAGGACGGAGTCCTCGGGGGAGCGCTCGACCTCGTTGGCGTCGAGCATCTCTCCGGTGGTGACCTCCAGCCGGAAGCGGCTGGACTTGAAGTGGTCGGCGACCAGGTTGCGGGCGATGGTCACCAGCCAGGCGCCGAAGTCACGGCCCTGCCAGGTGAAGGTGCCGATCCGGCGCAGTGCCCGCAGGAAGGTCTCACTGGTGAGGTCCTCGGCGGTCGCCTTACCTCCCACCCGGTAGTAGATGTAGCGGTACACGGTGTCGCTGTACTGGTCGTAGAGCCGCCCGAAGGCGTCGGCCTCGCCGGCCTGAGCGCGCTCCACGAGATCCATCATCCGGGCGCTGTCACTGTCGGCGGCCGGACGGCGTGCGGTGGTGGCCGAGCCTGAGCGGCCCCGTCTGCCGACCGCGGCGTTGCCGTCGGCCAGGGCATAGCAAGGACCGACAGGCGCGGCGACGGCGAAGGCGGGGACGGCGTACGCGGTGGGGACGAAGCCGCGCAGACGGTCGAGGACCGTTGCGCGCAGCGTAGCCAGGCCAGAGGCGTCAACCCCGACGTGTGAGTACACGGGACTCCCAGAGGCAGAGCTTCCATCACGTGCAGTGCGGGACCTTTCACCCTTCGTAGCGAAGGAGGGGTACCGGTTTGCGTCTGAGGAGAATAACGCTTCGTACAGGCAGCGCTACACCGAGTTGCTCAAATCATCGATTACGTCGCTTCTGAGGCGTATCGGTGCCCGTTCAAGTACCGCTCGGTGATCAGTTGTTGATCGAATCGGTTCGCGTTCCGTCTGAGTGCAGGGCGTGTTGTGCCCGCCTGTGATGGGCGTGACTGGGGGGCCCACGGCGTGGGTAGGACTTGATGATTGGCTGCCGTGCGAGGGGCCCCGCCCAGGTCCGGACAGGTTTTCGCCCCCTCCGCCCGCACCCGTCCCCTACCCGGGGCTCCGCCCCGGGCCCCGCTCCTCACCCGCCGGAGGGGTCGAAAACTCTGCCCGCAGGCGGGAGCCGGCGCGGCAGCGCAGCGTCTAGCGGCGGCGGCGGTGGAGGGCGATGGCTGCTGCTGTGCCGCCGGCGACCGCGCCGACGCCGGCCGCGGCCGGGATGCCGACCTTCGCCGCCTTGCGCGCCGTGCGGTAGTCGCGCAGGCGCCAGTCGAAGTCCCGGGCGTGCCTGCGCAGTTTCGCGTCGGGATTGATCGCGTAGGGGTGTCCGACGAGCGAGAGCATCGGGATGTCGTTGTGCGAGTCGCTGTAGGCCGCGCAGCGGGAGAGGTCCAGGCCCTCGGCGGAGGCGAGCGCCCGGACGGCCTCGGCCTTCGCCGGTCCGTGCAGCGGTTCGCCCACCAGCTTGCCGGTGTAGATGCCGCCCACCGACTCGGCGACCGTGCCGAGCGCGCCCGTGAGGCCGAGGCGGCGTGCGATCACCGTGGCGATCTCCACGGGCGCCGCGGTGACGAGCCACACCTTCTGGCCCGCGTCCAGGTGGGCCTGCGCGAGGGCGCGGGTGCCGGGCCAGATCCGCTCGGCCATGTACTCGTCGTAGATCTCCTCGCCGATCGACATCAGCTCGGCGACCCGGTGGCCCTTGACGATGGACAGCGCGGAGTCGCGCGCCTCCTGCATGTGCTCGGGGTCCTCGACGCCGGCCAGCCGGAACCACGCCTGCTGCCAGGCGAACCGGGCGAGGTCGCGGGTCTCGAAGAACTTCCGCTTGTACAGGCCCCGCCCGAAGTGGAAGAGGGCGGCGCCCTGCATCACCGTGTTGTCGAGGTCGAAGAACGCGGCGGCCCTGTCGTCGCCGAGCACCGGGAACTCCGGTTCCTCCGCGGCGGCCGGTGGCGCCAGTTCTTCCAGTTCCTGCGAGGACTTGCGGGCTGCCTCCGCAGAGGCCTCGCCTGCCAACACGCTCCGCGCGGTGGCGGAGCGCCTACGGGGAGTGAGCCATCCGAGAGCGGCCATGTCGTGAGCATAGCCAGTCCGCTCGGTGGTTCCGGAGTCGAGAGGATTCGACGCTGTGAACTCTCCGCGACCGAGCCGTTAAAGAAGGGAGCCGGTCCGGAGGCGCCCCGGCGCGTCGGCCCAGTGCGCGCACGGGTTGTCGCGTAAAGCGCCGAGCGGGCCCGCCGGGTCGGCCGGGGCGGGAGAATGGCGCGTATGAGCCCCATGTTCCGGCGCAGCGACCGCCGTACGGAGAGGAAGGCGCCCGAGGATCGCCTGGTCACCTTGATCAGGAAGCCCGGGTGTCATCTGTGTGATGACGCACAGCAAGTGATCGAGAAGGTCTGTGCCGACCTCGGGGTCCCGTGGGAGAAGAAGGACATCACCGAGGACGAGGAGTTGCACCGTCAGTACTGGGAGCAGATCCCGGTCGTGCTGGTGGACGGCGCCCAGCACACGTTCTGGCGCGTGAACGAGGAGCGCCTGCGCAAAGTCCTCGCACAGTGAGTTCCGTGCGGGGAGGCCCGTCCCGTGCGCGTCGTACGCCGACTTGTGACCTGACCGAGTAGTCCAAGTGGCCGGGAAAGTCGCCTAGGATCGACGGCGGATTGGTCTCGGGGGCGGGATTCGTTGAGGAGTGTGTGCGGTTTTGCCCCCTTCAGGAGCGGAACGAAGCTGTCCACGCGCCGGTTCCATAGGCGCGCGCAGGACATGCGTGACCCCGGTCACGTTGGCCGGGCAAATCGGACACCATCTTTGTGCACGCGTTCACAAAGACATAGCCTGCATTCGACGGGGCGGTCTAGGTACGTGTGACCGCCTGCAGCCCCGCTCTACCCGCAGGAGCACCGTGGCAACTGGCCGAACTCACCGACCGGCGACCCGCAGCCGAGGGATTCCCGAGGCCACCGTCGCCCGGCTTCCGCTGTACCTCCGAGCCCTCACCGCACTGTCGGAACGCTCGGTACCCACGGTCTCCTCGGAGGAGCTCGCGGCCGCGGCGGGGGTCAACTCCGCGAAGTTGCGCAAGGACTTCTCCTACCTCGGCTCCTACGGGACGCGCGGCGTGGGCTACGACGTCGAGTATCTCGTGTACCAGATCTCCCGCGAACTGGGCCTCACCCAGGACTGGCCGGTTGTGATCGTCGGTATCGGTAACCTCGGTGCGGCACTGGCCAATTACGGAGGGTTCGCCTCCCGCGGATTCCGTGTCGCGGCGCTTATGGACGCGGACCCCGCGATGGCCGGAAAGCCCGTGGCCGGCATCCCGGTCCAGCACACGGACGAGCTGGAAAAGATCATCGACGAGAACGGTGTCTCGATCGGTGTCATCGCCACCCCGGCCGGAGCCGCCCAGCAGGTCTGCGACCGCCTGGTGGCCGCCGGAGTCACGTCCATCCTGAACTTCGCGCCGACCGTCCTGACCGTTCCGGACGGCGTCGACGTGCGCAAGGTCGACCTCTCCATCGAGCTGCAGATCCTCGCGTTCCACGAGCAGCGCAAGGCCGGCGAGGAGGCCGAGGCGCAGGCCGGTGCCGCCGACCGGGCCGCGCGCGAGAACGACGGCAAGGGACCCGACGGAGACCTTCCCGCGGTGATGCCGGCATGAGTCTCCTCGTCGTCGGGCTGAGCCACCGCAGCGCCCCGGTCAGCGTTCTGGAGCGGGCCGCGCTGTCCGCGGACGCCCAGGTCAAGCTGCTCCAGGACACCCTCGCCGCCGAGCCGGCCACCGAGGGCGCCGTCCTCGCCACCTGCAACCGCATCGAGCTGTACGCCGACGTGGACAAGTTCCACGCGGGCGTCGCCGAGCTGTCCACCCTGCTCGCCCAGCACAGCGGCGTCGGGCTGGAGGAGCTCACCCCCCACCTGTACGTGCACTACGAGGACCGGGCCGTCCACCACCTCTTCTCGGTGGCCTGCGGTCTGGACTCGATGGTCGTCGGCGAGGGCCAGATCCTCGGCCAGATCAAGGACGCGCTCGCCACCGCGCAGGAACTGCACACGGCGGGCCGTCTCCTGAACGACCTGTTCCAGCAGGCGCTGCGGGTCGGCAAGCGGGCCCACTCCGAGACCGGCATCGACCGGGCGGGACAGTCCCTGGTCACCTTCGGCCTGGAGCAGCTGTCCGCCGGGCGGGCCGTCGAGGCCTGGGCCAAGGGCAAGAAGGCCCTCGTGATCGGCGCGGGCTCGATGTCCTCGCTGGCCGCGGCGACGCTCGCGCGCGCCGGAGTCGGCGAGATCGTGATCGCCAACCGCACCCCCGACCGCGCCGAGCGCCTCGCCGAGATCCTCTCCGGCGGCGACGACACGGACGTGCTGGCCCGCGCGGTACCGATGGACGCGGTGCCGGCCGAGCTGACACGTGCCGACATCGCCGTCTCCTGCACGGGCGCGACCGGGCTCGTGCTGAGCGCCGACTCCGTCGCGGCCGCCGTCGAGGGACGGACCGGCAGCCCCGTCGCCGTCCGCGACGAGACGCCCGCGGGGCCCGACGGACAGCTCGCCCCCGCCGGCATCGGAACCGACGACGGCTGTCCCCTGGACCTGTCCGCCGTCCAGGGCGCGTCCGGCTTCTCCGTCATGGGCGAGGCCGCCGTCGCCGGTATGGACGCGGCCACCCTGGAGCAGCACGCGGTCTGGGTGGACAAGGGCACCGGCACCGACGAGCGCCGCGACACCCGCGGTACGCCCGACGCCGACGCCGAGCTGATCACCGCGCTGGCCGCCACGGCCGCGACGGTCGGCCGCATCCCCGAGCGTCGCAGGCCCGAGCCCGTCGCCCGCGTGCCGCGCCCCGCGCCGGTGCTCGCGCTGCTCGACCTCGCGATGCCCCGGGACATCGACGCCGCCGTGCACCGGCTGCTCGGTGCGCGCCTCGTCGACATCGAGTCGCTGGCCGAGGCCTCCGCCGACGCGCCGATGGCCGCCGACGTCGACCAGGTCCGCCGGATCGTCTCCGACGAGGTCGCCGCGTTCGGCGCGGCGCAGCGGGCCGCGCACATCACCCCCACCGTCGTGGCGCTGCGCGCCATGGCAGCCGACGTCGTCGCGAACGAGATCGCGCGGCTGGACGGACGGCTGCCGGACCTCGACGACAAGCAGCGCGGCGAGATCGGTCAGACCGTGCGCCGGGTCGTCGACAAGCTGCTGCACGCTCCGACCGTACGGGTCAAGCAACTGGCCGCCGAGCCCGGCGGTGCCGGGTACGCGGACGCACTGCGGACCCTGTTCGACCTGGACCCGGAGACGGTCGCCGCCGTCTCGCGGGCCGAGAACAACACCGAGAACGCCAAGAACCGAGGGCGAGCATGAGTGAGCAGGCTTTGAGGCTCGGGACCAGGCGCAGCAAACTCGCCATGGCCCAGTCCGGGCAGGTGGCGGAAGCCGTGAGCCAGGTGACCGGACGGCCCGTCGAGCTCGTCGAGATCACGACGTACGGCGACGTTTCCCGCGAGCACCTGGCACAGATCGGCGGTACGGGCGTCTTCGTGACCGCCCTGCGTGAGGCATTGGTGCGCGGTGAGGTCGACTTCGCCGTGCACTCCCTGAAGGACCTGCCGACCGCGCAGCCCGAGGACCTCGCGCTGGCCGCCGTGCCGGTGCGCGAGGACGTGCGGGACGTGCTCGTGGCCCGCGACGGGCTGACCTTCGCGGAGCTGCCGGACGGCGCCCGCGTGGGCACCGGTTCGCCGCGCCGCATGGCCCAGCTGAACGCGTACGCGCGCAGCCACGGTCTGACGATCGAGACGGTCGCCATCCGCGGGAACATCGACACCCGCGTCGGATTCGTCCGCGACGGGGAGCTCGACGCCGTCGTGCTCGCCGCCGCCGGACTGAACCGGATCGGCCGCATCGACGAGGTCACCGACTTCCTTTCGGTCGACACCGTTCTGCCCGCCCCCGGCCAGGGGGCGTTGGCGATCGAGTGTGCCGCGAACAACGCGGACCTCGTCGCCGCGCTCGGAGAGCTCGACGACCCGCTCACGCGGGCCGCCGTGACCGCCGAGCGATCTCTGCTTGCCGCCCTGGAGGCCGGCTGCAGCGCACCTGTGGGCGCGTTCGCCGACCTCCTGGCCGACGGGCAGACTGTCAAGGAGATGCGCCTGCGCGGCGTCGTCGGCACGACCGACGGCTCGACGCTGGTGCAGCTGTCCACCACCGGTCCCGTGCCCGAGACACATGACCAAGCAATGGCGCTCGGCCGTGAACTCGCCGCCGAGATGCTTGCCAAGGGCGCGGCCGGTCTGATGGGGGAGCGAGCACTTTGAGCCCCACCAATCTTCCCGCCGGTCCGGACCACGGGCACGTCACCTTCCTGGGTGCCGGACCCGGAGATCCAGGGCTGTTGACACTGCGCGCCGTCGAGGCGCTGGCGAACGCGGACGTCCTCGTCGCCGAGCACGACGTGCTCGACGTGGTGCGCGTACATGCCAGACAAGGCGTCGCTGTTCTGAACACGGATCCGGACACTTCGCCGGATACGTACCAGAGCACAGGCACGCCTCAGCTGACGGTTGTTGACGGCACGTCAACAACCGTTGGTGACCCCGCGTCGAGGGATGCCGCCAATCTTGTCATGACGGCCGCACGGGGCGGCAAGCGGGTCGTACGCGCGGTGTCCGGGGACCCGGGACTAGATACGTACGCCGCGGAGGAAATGCTCGCCTGCGCCGCCGCGGGTGTTCCGTTCGAGGTCGTGCCCGGCATCGCCGCCGCCGTCGGGGTGCCCGCCTACGCGGGTGTTCCGCTGCGGGACGCGCAGGGCGCGGACGTCCGGTTCGTCGACGCGCGGACCGCCTCCGACCGCTGCTGGACCGAGGTCGGCGCCTCCGACGGCACCGTCGTCGTGTCGGCGACGCTCGACTCGGTGGCCGCGGCCGCGGGGGAGCTGGTGGCCTCCGGCCGCAAGCCCGACACCCCGATGTCGGTGACGATCGCCGGTACGACGACCCGTCAGCGCACCTGGTCGGCCACCCTCGGCACGATCGCGCAGACGCTGAAGCAGGCGAAGGTGCTGCCGTCCCCGGACGGTGGCCGCCCGGTGATAGCCGTGGTCGGTGAGCGTTCCTCCGCCGCCCAGCGCGACCAGTTGTCGTGGTTCGAGTCCAAGCCGCTGTTCGGCTGGAAGGTCCTCGTGCCGCGGACGAAGGAGCAGGCGGCGTCGCTCTCCGACCAGCTGCGGTCGTACGGGGCCGTGCCGCACGAGGTTCCGACGATCGCCGTCGAACCCCCGCGCACCCCCCAGCAGATGGAGCGCGCGGTCAAGGGCCTGGTCACCGGCCGCTACGAGTGGATCGCGTTCACCTCGGTGAACGCCGTCAAGGCCGTGCGCGAGAAGTTCGAGGAGTACGGGCTCGACGCCCGTGCGTTCGCGGGCATCAAGGTCGCCGCGGTCGGCGAGCAGACCGCGACCGCGCTCATCGCCTTCGGCGTGAAGCCGGACCTGGTGCCGAGCGGTGAGCAGTCCGCCGCGGGTCTCCTGGAGGACTGGCCGCCCTACGACCCGGTCTTCGACCCGATCGACCGGGTGTTCCTGCCGCGTGCCGACATCGCCACCGAGACCCTGGTGGCCGGGCTCATCGAGCTGGGCTGGGAGGTCGACGACGTCACGGCGTACCGCACCGTGCGGGCGTCGCCGCCGCCGTCCGACACCCGTGAGGCGATCAAGGGTGGCGGGTTCGACGCGGTGCTCTTCACCTCGTCGTCGACCGTGCGGAACCTGGTCGGTATCGCGGGCAAGCCGCACAACGTGACGGTGATCGCCTGTATCGGTCCCGCCACGGCCAAGACGGCCGAGGAGCACGGGCTGCGGGTCGATGTGATGGCTCCTGAGCCGTCCGTGCACAAGTTGGCCGAGGCCTTGGCCGACTTCGGGTTGCGGCGGCGTGCTGCCGCGCTCGACGCCGGGGACCCGGTTACGCGGCCCAGTGAGCGCCGGCCGGGCTCTCGCCGCCGACGCACCACCTGACGCAGGTGGGGGCGGGGTGGGGTTCTCGCCCCCTCCGCCCCTTCCCTTCCCGTCCCTGGGGCTGCGCCCCGGACCCCGCTCCTCAAACGCCGGAGGGGCTGGATCGACTCCCGTCGGAGGGGTGGATCGTGTGGTCTGCCGGCTCCGACAGGGCGTCGGTATAGGTGGCCTTGTGGCGGGCGTAGCGTAGATGTCATGACGAAGTACGGATCCTTTCCCGGTACGCGTCCCCGGCGGCTGCGTACCACGCCCGCCATGCGTCGGATGGTCGCCGAGACCCGGCTGCACCCCGCCGATCTGATCCTCCCCGCGTTCGTGCGCGAGGGTGTCAGCGAGCCGGTGCCGATCGCCGCGATGCCCGGGGTCGTGCAGCACACCCGGGACAGTCTGCGGAAGGCCGCCGTGGAGGCGCTGGAGGCCGGGGTCTCCGGGATCATGCTGTTCGGTGTTCCCGAGGACGAGAAGAAGGACGCCGTCGGGACGCCCGGCACGGACCCGGACGGCATCCTCCAGGTCGCCCTGCGCGACGTCCGCGCCGAGGTCGGCGACGAACTCCTCGTGATGTCCGACCTGTGCCTCGACGAGACGACCGACCACGGGCACTGCGGCGTGCTCGACGAGCAGGGACGGGTCGACAACGACGCCACCCTGGAGCGGTACGCCGAGATGGCCCAGGTGCAGGCCGACGCCGGCGCCCACATCGTGGGCCCCAGCGGCATGATGGACGGCCAGATCGGCGTCGTCCGGGACGCCCTCGACCAGATCGGCCGTGAGGACGTCGCCATCCTCGCCTACACCGTCAAGTACTCCTCCGCCTTCTACGGCCCCTTCCGGGAGGCCGTCGGTTCCTCGCTCAAGGGCGACCGCAAGACGTACCAGCAGGACCCGGCCAACGCCCGTGAGTCCCTGCGGGAGTTGGCGCTCGACCTGGAGGAGGGCGCCGACATGGTGATGGTGAAGCCGGCCGGCCCCTACCTCGACATCCTCGCCCGGGTCGCCGACGCGTCGGACGTGCCGGTCGTCGCGTACCAGATCTCCGGCGAGTACTCGATGATCGAGGCCGCCGCGGAGAAGGGCTGGATCGACCGGGACAAGGCGATCATGGAGTCCCTCTCCGGAATCAAGCGGGCCGGTGCGCAGAACATCCTCACGTACTGGGCGACCGAGGTCGCGCGGAACCTGCGCTAGAGGTCCGGCGCGGTCCAGGAGATCCGGCGTGAGGTGCGCCAGTCGTCGTGCCGGGTGGCGAGCGCGATGCCGAAGGCGAGTCCCGCGGGAACCCAGCCGGTGTGGATCAGCCCGGCGAAGTCCTGGGCGCTCAGGTGCGAGGTGAAGGGCCGGCGCGGGCGGATCCGCGAGCGGGCCCGGACCGCGGTGCCCCGTACGGTGAACTCGACTCCTCCGGGAGGGAATTCGGAGATCCTCAGGCGCACCCCGACGATCCCGTCACCGGCCAGCGCGGCGCACTCGGCCACCGCGCGGGACAGGGCCAGCCTGCGCGCCGCGTACAGCGTCCTCACCAGCGGTGCGAACGACGACGACCACGGTGAGGACGGAGCGCCCGCGTCGCCCGACCACGCACCCGGGCAGCCCCAGACGCCGCTGTACCCGATGCCCTGGACGGTGGTGCCGAGGACCTGTCCGACCGGCTCGAACCCGGCACCCCTGATCGCGGCGAACTCCTCCGCCGCGAGGCCCGAGTTCCACGTGTCACCGGGTCGCGGATGCGCGGAACCGTCGCCGGGAGCCCCGGCCGGACCGGCGTCCCGTCCGTGTGACCCCGGCTCCTGTGTCATCGACCTCTCGGCTCATCGTGCGGATCGTCGTTTCGCCGTCCGGCAGCGTATGCCATGGGGCCGTCCGGCGAAACGGTGATCACGAGCCTCAACGGCCGTGCCCGGCACGGCTTCTGGACGTGCCGGGTGCGGCAGGCTCCGCGCTCAGTACGAGAGCGCCGTGTCCAGGTCCTGCTGCCAGTACGTCACCGTGAGCTTCTCGTCGATGTAGACGCCCTTCGCGGGGAGCGCGGGGCGGGCACTGCCGCCCTTGTCGCCGAAGTAGACCTCCAGGGTCTTGGCCGTGTAGCCGTGGACACCGCTGCCGTCGGCCGCCGACAGGAGGACGCCCGCGTAGCCGGACTCGCCGGGAGCGAGCGTGACGACCGCCTGCGGGTGCGTCTCCTCCGCGACCGGCGGGACGGACTGGGCCTCGCTGAAGCGGACGATCGGGTAGCCGGTCAGGTCGCAGTTCTTCGAGCCCTTGTTGGTGACGGTGAGCAGCAGGTGGTCGAGCGGGCGGGAGACGACCGTCGCGGTCGTCCGGGTGGTGGCGCCGACGCACGCCGGATTCCGGGTGCCGCTGCCGTTCTTGCCCGCGGAGCCACCCGTGGACCCGGTGGCGCCGGTGCCCTTCGAGCCCGTGGTGGTGCCGGTGCCCTTCGTACCGTTCGTCGAGCCTGTGGCGGTGCGGGTGCCCGCGGGCTTCGCCGTCGTGCCGCCGGCCGCCCCCTCGCTGGGCCGGGCCGAGGAGCGGGCCCCGGCGGACGGGCCCTCGTCGCGGACGCCGTCCCCGTTGCCGCACGCCGTGAGGGCGAACGCGGTGAGCGCGATCGTGGAGGCGGCGAGCAGACGGGTGCGGATGGTGCGTGCGGACATGGGTGATCCCCCTGGGATGTCGCCGGTGGAACGGCCGCTCGACCGGTCGTGGGGAGCGGCGTGCTTGGATGGCAGCAGCTTGTGCGGTGATCCGTCCCGGCCGCCACACCCGGCGGGCAACACGGGACGCTGGAACGCCAAAATGGGCTCTGACCTGGGGGAACGGCACCTCCCTGGAACGCGGTCCGGGACACGGGGGATGGAGGAACGGTGGCGGGGGACGAGTTCGCGGGACTGCTCCGGGAGCTGAAGGAGCGGTCCGGTCTCAGCTACGGGGCACTCGCCAAGCGGCTGCACGTCAGTACGTCCACGCTGCACCGGTACGTCAACGGGGACGCGGTACCGGCGGACTACGCGCCCGTCGAACGGCTCGCGCGGGTCTGCCGGGCCACCCCGGACGAGCTGGTGGAGCTGCACCGGCGGTGGGTCCTGGCGGACGCGCTGCGGGGGAGGAAGGGCCCGGGACGAGCGGGAGCCGTGGACCAGGCCGATGGCGCTCCGGAGGCGGAGGTCGTGGCGGGGGCCGAGGCCGCGGACGCGAGCGGTGCGGTGTCCGGCGCGGGGGTGAAAGACACGGAGGACGGTACGGCGGACGGCCGGCCGGCGAGCGAGGGCGAGGCGGCCGTCGGGCCCGTGCCGGTGAGGTCGAGCCGGCTGCGGAGCCGGCGGTCCGCGGTGCTCGCCGGGGTCGGTGCCGTCGTCGTGACGGCGGTCGTGTCCAGCGTGCTGGCCGTGCAGCTCGGATCCGGCAGCGGTGACGACGACGCCGAGAAGGGCGCCGTGGCCGTCGGAGTGCCGCCCGCGGTGCGCCCGAGCGCGACCGGCACGACACCCGGCGCGCGCCACGGATCGGCCTCGCCGTCCGCCTCGCACCCCCGGAGCCCCGAGCCGTCCGACTCGACGGTCGGCGGAGCCGTCGACGAGGACGGCATCGTCGACGACGACGCGGCCGGTGCCGGCGCCGGCGCACCGACCGTCGTCGTCGACCCGTACAAGTTCGACGACCCGTGCAGCCAGCACTACTTGGTGAACCGGCCCGCGCAGCAGGTGCCCCCGCCGCCGAACGAGTCGGACGCGCGGGGCTGGGTCACCGCGCTCGGCGGGGTCCCGGGTGGAGAGCAACTGCTCGCGCTCACCGTGCAGGGGACGGGGAAGTCGACCGTCGTCCTGAAGGCGCTGCACGTGCGCGTGCTGGACAAGGGCGCGCCGCTCGCCTGGAACGACTTCGCGATGGGCGTGGGCTGCGGCGGCGGGGTGGAGACGAAGTCGTTCACCGTGGACCTCGACGCGGGACGTCCGTCGGTCGCGCTCAAGGGCGGGCAGCGCGACTTCCCCTACAAGGTGAGCGAGTCCGATCCCGAGGTCTTCTACGTGTTCGCGGACGCACAGGCGCACGACGTGAGTTGGTACCTGGAACTCGACTGGTCCAGCGGGACGAGGAGCGGCACCGTGCGCGTGGACGACCACGGCAGGCCGTTCCGGACCAGCGGGAACGTGGGGCGGCCCGCGTTCGACTACCCGCTGGGCGGCAGCGAGTGGGGCAAGGCCGCTCCTCCCGGCTGACGGGCATCATCAAGTCGCCCCAGGGGCTAGGTTGTTGCCTGTTGTATGACGCGACTCTCCAGGGAGATGTTTCATGTCCGGTGATGCCCTCAGCCAGGATCCCGCGGAGCTGAGAAGGAGGATCGACACCACCAAGGCGCACCCCGCCCGGGTCTACGACGTCTTCCTCGGCGGCAAGGACAACTACCCGGTCGACCGCAACGCGGCCGCCGCCGCGCTCGCCGCGAACCCGCGGGGCTACCTCGACGTCCGGCACAACCGCGACTTCCTCCGGCGTGCCGTGACGGCGCTGACGGCGGAGAGCGGCGTGAAGCAGTTCCTCGACATCGGCACCGGGCTGCCGACCCAGGAGAACGTCCACCAGATCGCGCAGGGGATCACCCCGGACGCGCGGGTCGTGTACGTCGACAACGACCCGGTGGTCCTCGCCCACGCCCGCGCCCTCCTCACCAGCGGACCCGAGGGGCGTACGGACTACATCGACGCGGACCTCAAGCAGCCCGCGCAGATCCTCGAACAGGCCTCCAAGACACTGGACTTCGACGAGCCGGTCGTCCTGGTGCTGGTCGCGATCCTGCACTTCGTGAAGGACGAGGAGGCCTACCCGATCGTCCGCGACCTGGTCGAGGCGCTGCCGTCCGGCAGCCGGATCGTCCTCAGCCACCTCACCGAGGACCTGAACCCCGAAGCCATCCGCGCGGTCCAACGCACCTACACCGAACGCGGGTTCACCTTCGTGCTGCGGTCGAGGGCGGAGGTCGAGCGCTTCTTCACCGAGAACGGTCTGGTGCTGGACGAGCCCGGTGTCGTCCCGGCCCACCACTGGCGCCCCGACGGCGGGGCCCCGGCGCCGGAGAAGGCCGACCCCGACGTCCTGGCCACGCTCGACGCCATCGAGATGGTCCGCTACCGCGACATCAACGACGTGACCGACGCGGACATCAACGTGTACGTGGCGACGGGCCGCAAGCCGTAGCCGACGGACCACCACGGCCCTGACGGGCACCGGCGCGGCAGGTCGCCCCGGTCCTCCGTCCGGATGCCGGAATTGACGGGTGTAGGCGGCACGTATCCGCCTAGGGTGCGGGCACGAGCGGTCCCGGGGACGGGGCCGCCCGCCCGCAGTCCCCGGGAAGGCCACCGGCCCCCGCGAGGCCTCCGCCAGGACAAGGAGCCGTCATCGTGACCGTCATCGAGCCCGCAGCCACGACCGCCCCCGTGCCCCCGCTCGCCGCCCGGGCGACCGCGATCGGAGGCTCACCGGTACGGGACATCCTCGCGGTCACCGCCCGCCCCGAGGTGATCAACTTCGCGGGCGGACTGCCCGCCCCTGAACTGTTCGACGCGGCCGGTATCGCCGCCGCCTACCGCGACGTCCTCGCCGAGGAACCCGCACGGGCCCTGCAGTACTCGACGACGGAGGGCGAACCGGCGCTGCGGACGGCCCTCGCCGCGCGGACCGCCGTGCGCGGCCTGCCGACGGAGCCGGACGACGTGCTCGTCACCACCGGTTCGCAGCAGGCGCTGTCGCTGCTCGCCACGGCCCTGCTGGAGCCGGGCGACACCGTCCTCGTCGAAAGCCCCTGCTACCTGGCGGCACTTCAGGCGTTCGCCTTCGCGGGGGCCCGCGTTCTCGCCGTGCCGGGCGACGAGGACGGCATCGACCCCGAGGCGCTCGACACCCTGGTAGCCCGGGAGCGGCCCAAGCTCCTCTACACCGTGCCCACCTTCCAGAACCCCACCGGACGCACCCTCCCCGCCGAGCGCCGCGCCGCCGTCGCCCGCGTCGCCGCCACCCGCGGCCTGTGGATCGTCGAGGACGACCCCTACGGCGAACTGCGCTTCGAGGGGGAGCGTGTTCCGTGGATCGCCTCCCTCGAAGGCGCCGGGGACCGGACCGTGCTCCTCGGGTCCTTCTCCAAGGTGATGGCACCCGGATTGCGGCTGGGCTGGCTGCGGGCACCCGCGGCGCTGCGGCGGGCCTGCGCCGTCGCCAAGCAGGCCGCCGACCTGCACACCCCGACCGTCAACCAGCTCGCCGCCGCGCGGTACCTGGCCGACCGGGACCTGGACGCCCACGTGGCGCGGGTCGCCTCCGTCTACCGCGAGCGGCGCGACGCCATGCTCGCCGGGATCGGCGACGCCCTCCCGGCCGGGTCGACGTGGACCCGGCCCGAGGGCGGCATGTTCCTCTGGGCCCGGCTGCCCGAGCCGTACGACACCACGGCCCTGCTCCGTGGGGTGGTGGAGCACGGCGTGGCGTACGTGCCCGGCGCGCCCTTCTACGCCGGCACCCCGGAGGCGTCGACGATGCGCCTGTGCTTCGTCACGCAGACCCCGGACGAGATCGCGGAGGGGCTGCGCCGACTCGCCTCGGGCCTGCGCGGCTGACCCTGGCCGCCCGTCGTCACCGGGGAGGTGCCCCGGCGCCGGTCAGTCCCACCAGAAGGACCACACCGGCGCGTTCAGCACCTCCTGCTCGGCATACGTCCGCAACGCCGTGTGGCTGCCCTGCGTGATGTTGTCCGGGCAGAACGCGAAATGCTCGGCGGCGACCGCCTCGGCCTCCGCCAGGGTCGTCGGCGGCGCCGCCACGGACACCACCAACTGGTCGAAGGTCAGCGCCACCACCCGTATCCCGAAGCGGTCCTCCCAGGACCGCAGGACCGCGCACAGGCGCGCCACGTCGTTCTCGTGGTTCAGCGGGCCCGTCCAGCCGAGCGCCGCCGGGATGTCCGCACTCCGGCGCGCCGGAACGAGCGCGAGACGCGGTTCCTTCAGCCACGAGCCGCGATCCCCGAGAGCGTCCGCGATCTCCGCCGCACGCGCGTCCGGATCGCCCTCCTGCTGCCCGGCGGGGGCGAGCCCCGGCCACACGGGGCCGTACGGCGCGACCTTCGCGTCATAGGGCTCCGGCTTGCCGAAGAGGCTCTCCACGACCTCCCGGCCCGCGTAGTCCCCGTCGTCCCCGAGCTCGTCCGCCGCGTACCGCTCCCAGAAGTCGGCCAGCACCTCGTCGGCGTCGTGGTCCCCGGCGTACGACATCTCGCCGGGCATCAACTCCCAGTCCTCGGGCCCCTTCTGCGAACCCCCGACGTCCAACAGCACCGGCAGCAGCCCGAGCGTGCGGGCGGAGTCGACCGCGGACCAGTCCCCGTCAGCCGGCCGCTCCTCGGCATGCCACACCAACGGCTCGTGCCACGCCCCTTCGTGGGTCGCGTCGATCAGTCTCCCGGCGGGGAGTTCGAGCCCGAGGGTGCGCCCACTCGGGTCTGCCGCCAGCCGAGGCAGCGGGTTGGGAAGAGTCGCCATGCCGGTGACTGTAGGGGCCCCCACTGACAACGGGGCCGCTCCGCTCTCCTACTGGGCTGCGGTGAACGCGGCCCAGGCCTGCGGCGAGACACGGAGGCCGGGCTCCGCCGGGTTCTTGGAGTCACGGAGGTGCACGACGGTCACTTTGCCGGACTGGGGCCCGGAGTGGGCGACTTCGAGGCACTGGCCGCCCTCGTCGCCGCTGTAGGTCGACTTGAACCACTGAAGCGCTTCGGTGCTCATTGCTCTCCTAGCAGGCGGTCGAGCAAGCTCATGGAGTCCTGGGGGGTCAGAGCCTGCGTCCGCAGCATCGCATATTTGCGCGCGAGGATGGACACCTCATCCGGGTCGGAAACCCACTGGCTGCCGCGCTGGGATTCCGTGTAGGCGAGGTGTTGATGGTCGGGTGTCTCCAGCAGGGTGAACGGGCCGTTGAGCCCCGCGTGGAACGGGCTACTCAGGGGCAGGAACTGGATTGCCAGGCCCGGTAGTTCGGCAAGAGATAGCAGTCGGCGAAGCTGCTCCCTGCGCATCTCCCGGTCGCCGATCGCCAGATGCAGCACCGGTTCCCAGACGATGAAGCTGAGCGTCGGCGGGACCTTCCGGTGCAGGATCTCCTGGCGTTCGACGCGGGCGGCCGCACGGGTGCAGACCTCGTCATCGTCGTACGCGGGAACACGGTTGCGCAGGACCGCTCGGGCGTACGCCTCCGTCTGGAGGAGGCCCGGCAGGACCATGGCGTCGTACCAGGACAGGGCGATGGCCTCCCGCTCGTGTTCCATGTACAGCTCGGCCCACATGGGGAACTGGTCGATCTCCGGCAGGTTGTGCACGCCTGCCGTCAACAGGCCCTTGGTGTCCAGGACTTGGTCCAGCAGATCGGCCAGGTCGGGTTTCAGCGGGCGCCTGCCCTGCTCGATGGAGGCGACGGTCTCCTCGTCGAGCATCAGCCGCTCGCTCAGGGCCCGTTGAGTGAGCCCGGCGGCGCGGCGGGCGGTGCCGACCTGGATGCCCAGCATCTTCATGGCCGAATGGTTCTTCTTCCGCGGAACACTCCTGGAGTTCATGCTGGTCCCACTCCCCACGCCTGCCCGAACACGACCCCGCACGAACCCGTACAGAAAATCCGTACTGCCTCACGCAGTGATCCACGGTAGTGACTCTGCGCAACTCTCGTCCCGTGAACGAGACCATCCACCTCCCGCCCCTGCGCGAGCGTTTCTTCCGACGGGATCGGCGGGCCGTGCCCGCCGCCAGGCGCTTCGCCCACGAGACCCTCGCCGGATGGGGACTCGCCGGCACCGAACAGGCCGACGACGTGTTGCTCTGCGTCAGCGAGCTCGCGACCAACGCCCTCGTGCACGCCGTCCCGCCCGGACGGCACTTCCGGGTCTTCCTGCGCCACGACGGCACGGTCCTGCGGGTCGAGGTGCACGACAGCGGGCCGGGGACGCCGAGGATCGCCGACCGACCCGACGAGGGCGGCCGGGGCCTGCTGCTGGTCGCGGCGTTCGCCGACCGCTGGGGGGTCGCCGAACGGAACCCGGGCAAGGCGGTGTGGTGCGAGTTCGGCGGCCGCAAGGCCCCAACACCACTTCGGCCGAAAGAAGTTGACGGATCGAGGAAATAGTTCGACTGCCGTGCGTGGCCCTGGTTACTTGAGGGGCGCGGACGCTCAGCAGGGGCGCCCGCTCTCATGGAGGGGGAGGCATCCGTGCCCAGAAGCACTGGATGGAGACGCGTTCTGACCGGCGTCCTCGCCGGCCTGACCGCGACGGTCGGTCTCACCACGGCGCTGGCCGCGCCCGCCGGGGCGGCCACCACCACACCGGTGGCCGTGACCAAATACAGCCACACCAGTCAGCCCGGGGACTACATAGGCCAGGGCGCCACCGCGTCGTACACGCCGAAGACGGCCACGATCAGCGCGGGCGGCACCGCGGAGTACGTGCGCTTCCGGGCGTGGGCCGACGACACCTGGTGGGACGTCGACCTCGCCGCACCGCAGGGGGAGAAGCTCCACCCCGGCGTCTACCGGAACGCCGAGCGCGCGGCGTTCCGCACCGGACGCTCGCCGGGCCTCGACGTCTCCGGGGACGGGCGCGGCTGCAACGAGGTGTACGGGCAGTTCTCGGTCAACCAGATCGAGACGGACGCCGACGGCGCCATCACCTTGCTGGACGCCACGTACACCCAGCACTGCGAGAGCGCGACCGCCCCGGCACTCACCGGGGTGGTCAAATACCGGGCCTACCCGCTGTCCTACGCGTACACCAGTGACGCCGGGGACTACATCGGGCAGGGCGCGAGCGCCACCCACACCGGGGCCACCAGCACGTTCGGCATCCGCACGTGGGGCGACGGCATCCAGTACGACGTCTCCGGCAAGCGCGGCTACTTCACCGCGCTGCTCACCCCGCCCACCGGCCGGAAGCTGGAGGCGGGGCACACGTACGAGACGCGGCGCAGCAACGACGAGACGTACGCCGGCCTCGACGTCTTCGGTGACGGCCGCGGCTGCAACAGCAGCACCGGCGAACTCACCGTCGGAAAAATGGCGTTGAACGACGACGGCACCGTGAAGGCGTTCGCGGCGACGTTCGTCCAGCACTGCGAGGGCGGCACGCCCGCGCTGCGCGGCACGATCCACTACTACGCCTGACAGCCGGACGGCCCCGGCGGGACGGTGAGGTCACCGTCCCGCCGGGGCCGCGAGGTCCGTGCGTCCAGCCCGGGCGTCAGAGCCGCTCGGGCGTCCGGATTCCCAGCAGGGACATGCCCTGGTGGAGGGTTCGGGCCGTCAGGTCGCAGAGGAACAGCCGGTTCTCCGCGACCTCCTGGGCCGGGGCCGGCTTGATGACCGGGCACTGGTCGTAGAACGTCGTGTAGAGCGAGGCCAGCTGGTAGAGATACGCCGCCAGCTTGTGCGGCGCGTACTCCGCGGCGACCTCCTCCAGCGTCTCCCCGAACCGGTCCAGGTGCAGACCCAACGCCCGCTCCGCCGGGGCCAGTTCGAGCTCCGGGTGCGCCACCGGCGTACGGTCGCCGGCCTTGCCGAAGATCGACCGGACCCGGGCGTACGCGTACTGGAGGTACACCGAGGTGTCGCCGTTCAGCGAGACCATCTGGTCCAGGTCGAACTTGTAGTCCCGGACCGCGGAGGTCGACAGGTCCGCGTACTTCACGGCGCCGATGCCGACGTACCGGCCGTTCTCCTCGATCTCCGACTCGCTCAGGCCCACCTTCTCGGCCTTCTCGCGCACGACGGTCGTGGCCCGGTCGATCGCCTCGTCCAGCAGGTCGACCAGCCGCACCGTCTCGCCCTCACGGGTCTTGAACGGCTTGCCGTCCTTGCCCAGCACCGTGCCGAACGCCAGCTGGTGCGCCTTCACGTCGTCGTTCAGCCAGCCCGCCCTGCGCGCCGTCTCGAAGACCATCTTGAAGTGCAGGGACTGCCGGGCGTCCACCACGTACAGCAGCGTCGACGCCTTCAGGTTGAACACCCGGTCACGGATCGCCGACAGGTCGGTGGCCGCGTAGCCGTAGCCGCCGTCCGACTTCTTCACGATCAGCGGCACCGGGTTGCCGTCCGGGCCCTTCACGTCGTCGAAGAACACGCACAGCGCGCCGTCCGAACGGACCGCGACGCCCGACTCCTCCAGCAGCCGGCACGTCTCGTCCAGCATGTCGTTGTAGCCGGACTCGCCGACCACGTCCGCGTCCTGGATCTCCATGTCGAGCTTGTCGAAGACCGAGTAGAAGTAGATCTTCGACTCGTCCACGAACTTCTGCCACATGGCCAGCGTCTCCGGCTCGCCCGCCTGGAGGTCCACCACCCGGCGCCGCGCCCGCGTCTTGAACTCCTCGTCGGAGTCGAAGACCGTCCGCGCCGCCTTGTAGAGCCGGTTCAGGTTCGACATGGCCTCCTCGCCGGAGACCTCGCCGCCCTGGTGGTCCAGCTCGTGCGGGTGCTCGATCAGGTACTGGATGAGCATGCCGAACTGGGTGCCCCAGTCGCCGATGTGGTGCCGCCGCACGACGGACTCACCGGTGAACTCCAGGATCTGCACCACCGCGTCACCGATCACCGCGGACCGCAGGTGACCGACGTGCATCTCCTTCGCCACGTTCGGCTGGGCGTAGTCGATCACCGTCGTGCCCGGGTGCTCCGCGAGGGGCACCCCGAGGCGCGCGCTGTCCGCGTACCGCTCCGCCAGGTTCCGGACGATCGCGCCGTCGGTGACCGTGATGTTCAGGAAGCCGGGCCCGGAGACCTCGATGTCCTTGATCACGTCACCGGACGCCACCTGCGCCACCACCTGCGTCGCCAGGTCGCGCGGGTTCGCCTTCGCCTTCTTCGCGAGGGCCAGGATCCCGTTGGCCTGGAAGTCGGCCCGGTCGCTTCGGCGCAGCAGCGGGTCCGCGGAACCGGCCTCCGGCAGAGCTGCCGAGAGGGCGTCCGCGAGGCGCTGGTGGACGGAAGCGGTGAGGGACGTGACCGAGGCCATGGAGTGGCTGCCGTTCTAGTCGGGTTCCGGGTTCGTGCAGTACAGGAAAGCCAGTATCCCACGCGGTGAAAAGCCGTTTTCGCGGTTGCGGCCCGAGCTGGGAGAATGGTCCCGTCAGCCGTACTGGCGTATGAGAAAGAAGGACGTGCCGATCGTGGCTCAGAGCACCGAGACCACCGACTGGGTCTCCCGTTTCGCGGACGAGGTCATCGAGGAGTCGGAGCGTCGGGCCCCGGGCAAACCTGTGGTCGTCGCGTCCGGTCTCTCCCCCTCCGGCCCGATCCACCTCGGCAACCTCCGCGAGGTCATGACCCCGCACCTGGTCGCCGACGAGATCCGCCGCCGCGGGTACACCGTGCGCCACCTGATCTCCTGGGACGACTACGACCGGTACCGCAAGGTCCCGGCCGGCATCGCGGGCATCGACGCGTCCTGGGCCGAGCACATCGGCAAGCCGCTGACCTCCGTCCCCGCCCCGGCCGGCTCGGCGTACCCGAACTGGGCCGAGCACTTCAAGGCCGCGATGACCGAGGCGCTCGCCGACCTCGGCGTCGAGTACGACGGGATCAGCCAGACCGAGCAGTACACCTCGGGCGCCTATCGCGAGCAGATCCTGTTCGCGATGAAGCACCGCGGCGACATCGACGCCATCCTGGAGCAGTACCGCACCAAGAAGGCCCCCGCCAAGAAGCAGCAGGGCCAGAAGCCCGTCGACGAGGCCGAGCTGGAGGCCGCGGAGGGCTCCGGCGCCGCCGCCGAGGACGACGGCAGCTCGACGTCCGGGTACTACCCGTACAAGCCCTACTGCGGGCAGTGCGGCACGGACCTCACCACCGTCACGTCCTACGACGACGAGACGACCGAGCTGACCTACACCTGCGCCGCCTGCGACTTCTCCGAGACCGTCCGGCTGAGCGAGTTCAACCGCGGCAAGCTCGTCTGGAAGGTCGACTGGCCCATGCGCTGGGCGCACGAGGGCGTCGTCTTCGAGCCCAGCGGCGTCGACCACTCCTCGCCCGGCTCCAGCTTCCAGGTCGGCGGGCAGATCGTCGGCCTCTTCGGCGGCAAGCAGCCCATCGGCCCCATGTACGCCTTCGTCGGCATCAGCGGCATGGCCAAGATGTCCAGCAGCAAGGGCGGCGTCCCCACCGCGGCGGACGCCCTCCAGATCATGGAGCCGCAGCTGCTGCGCTGGCTGTACGCCCGCCGCCGCCCCAACCAGTCGTTCAAGATCGCCTTCGACCAGGAGATCCAGCGGCTCTACGACGAGTGGGACAAGCTCGCCGGCAAGGTCGCCGACGGCTCGGTGCTGCCCGCCGACGCCGCCGCCTACAGCCGCGCCGTCGGCACCGCCGCCGGAGAGCTGCCCCGCACCCCCCGCCCGATGGCCTACCGCACCCTGGCCTCCGTCGCCGACATCACCGCCGGCGCCGAGGACCAGACCCTGCGCATCCTGAGCGAACTCGACCCCGAGAATCCGCTCGCCTCCCTCGACGAGGTCCGGCCCCGGCTCGACAAGGCCGAGACCTGGATCAACACCCAGGTCCCCGCCGAGGAGCGCACCGTCGTCCGCGACGAGCCCGACGTCGAGCTCATCACGTCCCTCGACGAGGAGGGCCGCGAGTCGCTGCGCCTGCTCCTCGACGGACTGGAGCGCAACTGGTCCCTGGACGGCCTCACCCACCTCGTCTACGGCGTTCCCAAGGTCCAGGCCGGCTTCTCCGCCGACGCCACCGCCAAGGAACTCCCCGCCGAGATCAAGGTCGCCCAGCGCACCTTCTTCGCCCGCCTCTACCACCTGCTCGTCGGCCGCGACACCGGCCCGCGCCTGCCCACGCTGCTCCTCGCGGTCGGCCAGGACCGGGTCCGCAAGCTGCTCTCCGCGTAGGACCTCCGGCGGTACGAGAAAGGGGGCGCCCGGTGATCACCGGGCGCCCCCTTCCGCGTAGGTCATGGCGTGTCTACGCGATGTGGTCCTCCTGCAGTTCCGCCGTGTGGCGGTTGGTGAAGCGGTTGACCATCCGCTCGGCCTCGCGTTGCGGGAGCGTGGTGCCGTACGTGGCCTCCACATTGCCCCGGAACTGGCCCGACGTCGGATAGCTGCCGTCTATCGACTTCTTGAAGACCAGGTAGTAGTCGTTCTCGGTCGGTTCCGAGCCGCCGCCCGCACCCATCTCACGGGTCCGGCCCGGGCCGGCCGGGATCGGGAACGTGCCGGTGTCCTCCGGAGAGGGCTCCGGGGCGGGGGCGGACGCAGGGGCGGGCTGGTCCGCGTACTGCTGCTGGGGGAACGCCTGCTGCTCGAACCGCTGCCGGTCGAACCGCTGCTGTTCCTCTTCGTACTGCCGGAACTGGTCGGCCTGCTGGAACTGCTCGGCCTGCTGCTGCTCCGCGTACCACTGCTGGTCCGCGACATCCGGCTCGTACGACGGGTCGTAGCCGCCCTGGTACGCGACCTCCTGGGGGCTCCGCGCCTGGAGCCACGGATTCTGCGGCTCGGCGTAATCCTCCGGCTGCTCGGGGAACTCGCTCGCCCCGGCGGCGGGAAGCTGCTCCCGGACAGGTGCCCCGTTGCTCTCTACGGCGGGGGCCGACGGCTCCGGCTCGCGCGCCACCTCCAACTGCGGCGCGGGCGGCAGCAGCACCGGCTCGATGCCCGCCGCGGCGAGACCCGAGGGAGCCGTCTCCGCGAGGGGGACGCCGTAGCGCGCCAGGCGCAGCGGCA
>NZ_JBEZHO010000075.1:0-33023 GCF_040650615.1 Streptomyces sp. NPDC048643 | reverse complement strand
CGGTCACTCCCGCAACCACGGCGAGGCCCCGGTGCGCCGGTCCTGCTACGCCGCGACCCCGAGCCTCCGCTTCCCGGAACGCCGCGATCAGTGTTGCTGCTGCTTCTGCGGTGTCACCTCACTGGGCCGCACGACGACATAGCCCTCGCCCTCCAGCTTCAGCTGCACGGCCTCGCCGGATCCCCCGCGGATCATCGAGCCGATGGACTGCGACCGGTGCAGGGAGGTCCGCAGATGCGCGGTCCAGCCGACGACGGCGTCCGTGTCGACGAACACCGGCTGCTGCTGCGTGACGGGGATGACCAGCGGGTTGCCCTCGCATATCAGGCCCAGATCACCGTGGCCGGTGAAGACGCTGTTGAACAGCCCGCCGCCGGTGATGCCCGCGCCCTTCACGGTCTTGATGTCGTACGACAACGTGGCGTCGAAACACAGGACGTTGCGGCCGTTGACCGTGAAGACGTCGCCGGGCTCGATGCCCACGATGAAACAGTTCTGCGCCTCGTGCGCGAACCAGGCCTCGCCCTGACCGCGGACGGCCATCAGCGGGAGCCCCTCACCGGTGACGGCGCGCTTGAGCATGCCGCCCACGCCCTGGCCCTTGCGCTCGAACTGGAGACTGCCCCGGTAGGCGACCATCGCGCCCTGGCGCGCGAACATCTCCCCCTGGACGGCGTACTTGATGGATTTGGCGTTCTGCAGTGTCATGCCCGGCGCGACGGCGGGCTGCACCATGTGGTCACTGGAAAAGAGATCACTCTTCATGCGGGCATCCTGTCGCGGAGGCCGCGGCTCCGCCAGAGGCGTGGCGATCTTGGGACGCGTGGTGACCGAGCTGCGACATGCCGAAGGCCGGCCCGGATCAACCGGACCGGCCCACAAGGGAGTTGTCAGGCGACCTCGACCGCGCCGACGTGGCTGTGCAGCCGGTTCACGACCTCGGCGATCTGGGCGGCGACCTCCGCGTCGTCGGCCGGGTGCGTCTCCGCGAAGCGGACCACGGAGCCGGGGACGGAGAGCTTGACGTCCTCGAGCACGGTGCCGCCGGCGATACCTACGGCCTTGCGGGTCTCGTCCTGCGCCCACACGCCGCCGAACTGGCCGTACGCGGTGCCGACCACGACGACCGGCTTGCCGGTGAAGGCGCCGGCGCCGTACGGACGGGACAGCCAGTCGATGGCGTTCTTCAGGACGGCCGGGATGGTGCCGTTGTACTCGGGGGAGAAGAGGAGGAAGGCGTCGGCGGAGCCGGCCGCCGTACGCAGCCGGGCGGCGGCGGCGGGAACATCGCCCTCGACGTCGATGTCCTCGTTGTAGAAGGGGACCTCGGCGAGGCCCTCGAAGAGCTCGACCTCGGCACCCTCCGGGGCGAGCTTCACGGCCGCCTCGGCGAGCTGACGGTTGTGCGAACCGGCACGCAGGCTGCCGACGAGCGCGAGGATGCGAACGGACATGGATATCTCCCGATACTGGAAACGCTGAAACACTGCCGCAACAAACCGGACCGAGGTCCGCTTACAGGTCTATCACCGAAGCGGACCGCAGTCCAGTTGTCCCCGATTGCCGTTACGCTGGGTTCATGTCCACGCCACTCCCGCCGTTCCCGAAGCGACAGGATTCGTCCGACGAGCCCGTTCTGATGGAGCTGACCGCCCCCGGGGGTGCCCCGCTGCGCGCCGACGCGGCCCGCAACCGCGCGCGGCTGCTGGAGGCCGCCGCCCGCCTGGTCGAGGAGGAGGGGGTGGACCGGCTCACGATGGAGGCCGTCGCGACCGCGGCGGCGGTGGGCAAGGGGACCGTCTTCCGGCGCTTCGGCGACCGCACCGGCCTGCTGATGGCCCTGCTCGACCACACCGAGCAGCGCTTCCAGGCCGCCTTCATGACCGGTCCGGCGCCCCTCGGGCCCGGTGCCCCACCGGCGGAGCGGCTGCGCGCCTTCGGCTGCCGCACCCTGCGTCAGACCTCCGAGCAGTTCGACCTGTACCTCGCCGCCGAGCCCGATGCCAGCCGCCGCTTCACCTCCGCGCCGTACCGGGTGAGACTGATGCACGTGTGCATGCTGCTGCGCCAGGCAGGCTCGGGCGCGGACGTCGAACTGGTCGCCCAGACCCTGATGGGGTACCTGGACCCGGTGCTCGTCAGCCACCTGACCCGGCAGCGCGGGATGCCCCTGGAGCGTCTGGAGTCCGGCTGGCGCGACCTGGTGGACCGCAGCCTCGCCCCGCGCCCGCCCCGGTCCGGCGGCATGTAAGGCGGCACACGGAAACGGGGCGGGTGCCCTGTCCTGACACCCACCCCGTCCCGCCCCCGTGCGTCGGTCAGTTGAAGGGATCCAGCGTCACGTACGCCTGCTGCGGGTTGCCGTCGTGGACGAGGGACTCGTAGTTGCCGACGTCGTCGAAGGCGAACGCGTAGGCCTTGCCGTCGGCCATCTGCGCGTGGATCTTGCGGGCGTACTGGTTGGTCACCGAGTCCGCGTAGAAGTTCGCGGAGTTGGCGTCCGGCTGGTTGGGGTTGGTCAGCAGCGTCGAACGGTTGAAGCCCGCGCACAGGGTGCGCGAAATGGGGCCACGCACCAGGTCGTTGGGCGCGTCGAGCTTCTTGTAGCAGCCGAAGATGCTGTCCGAGTCGGGCTTCTGGAAGCTGGTGACGACCGCGCCGGAGCTGTTGGTGAAGTTCATGACGTTGCCGGAGACCCGGCCGAAGTACTTCGTGTTCGGCTGGTCGCCGAACGGTGTCACCGTCAGCGTCGAGGAACTGTACTTCTGCCAGACGCGGTTGACGTAGTCGTCCATCACGGTGGCCGGAAGCGCACCCCCCTCGATGCCGTGCCCCGGGGCGAGCGCCCGCAGCACGGTGCCGTCGGACCGGGTCTGGATCAGGTTCGCCCAGCCGCCCGGCTGGTTCCGCAGCGCGTTGAAGAAGCCGGTGTATCCACCCGCCTTGAGGTGACCGGTGGTCTTCGTGGTCCCGTCGGCCGCCTTGACGCCGACGGCGTACGGGGCGGAGAACATGTCGACCTGGGTGCTGTTGATCCACAGACCGGAGTCGTTGAGCGTGTACTCCGACCAGTTGAAGAGGATGTTGTGGTTCGGGTCGCTCGGATTCTGCACGGCCGGCTGCACGAGACCGCCGGTCGTCACGCGGAAGTCGAGCTTCTGCCCGAACGAGAAGTAGAGCCGCCCGGAGAACTTGGGCAGCTGGATCGTCTTCGTCTGGCCGTTGGCCGGGCCCACGATCGACGCGTCGGGTGCGGGAGTCGGCGGGTTGCCGCCCGCCGGCCAGGCGTGGAACCCGCCGCCGGCGTCGGCCCAGCCCTGCTGTCCCGTGGAGAGCTGGGTGCCGAGGTCGTAGATGTAGACCGGTTCGTTGCGGCCCGAGTTGTTCGTGAACGTGAGGGGGATGGTCGCCGGGACCGCGGCCTCGGCGCGGGTGGGCGCGCCGAAGGTGAGCAACGTCGTGGTGAGCGTGGCAGCGGCCAGGGCCCAGGTCGTCCATCTGGATGTCGCGCGCACTCTCTGCCTCCTTGATGTGGGGGTTCAGCGAGGTGGATGTCTGCGGACGCGGCTCGTCCGTTTCCTTTTGAGAGCGCTCTCAGAATTGCGCCGCACGGCGTACATGTCAACGATTCACACAAAGTTGGTCCGGTCCAACCTGCCGCGTGGGCAAGCGAGTTCACGTCGACGCCCGACACCAGGCCGATGCGGGACGGGGGTTGACCTTGAGAGCCGTCCACTGGTTCAGTGGCTCATCCACTCAGCCACTGCCCGAAGGGGGAATCGTGGAGGCTCTGCCCCGCGAGACGATCGTCGACGTCCTGGAGGACCGACTGCGCACGGACATCCTCGACGGCCGCCACCCGGCCGGAAGTTACCTGCCCCCGGAGCGACGGCTCGCCGACGGGTACGGCGTCACGCGCACCACCCTCAAGCACGCCTTCGGGCGGCTCGTCCAGGCGGGACTGCTGGAGACCCGGCACGGCGTCGGGACCCGTGTGCGGGACTACGCCCGGCTCGGTGGGGCGGACCTGCTGCCCATGCTGGTCCGGCACGACGCCGGATGGGTGCGCGAGGTCTTCGAGGTCCGGCGCGGCATCGGCGCGTTGACGGCCGAGCGGGCCGCCGTCAGAGGAACCCCCGCACAGCGCGCCGAACTGGCCGCGCTGCTCGACGCCGTCCACGGGGCCGACGGCGCCGACGCCGTGCAGCTCGCCGACATCGAGGTGCACCGCGCCCTCGCCCGTGCCACCGGCAACCGTGTCTACGTCCTGCTGACCAACACCCTGTTCAACGCCTACCTGCCCGTCCGCTCCCTCCTGAAGGGCCCCTTCACCGATCCGCGGGCGGCGTACGAACGCCTGGTACCGGTGGTCGAGGCGGTGATCGGCGGGGACGCCGCCCGGGCCCACGCGGCGGCCGGCGCCTATCTGCGGGAGACCGAGCGCATCATGCTGGACGGCCTCGCGTGAGGGGCACCGTGTTCACCGAGACCATGCTCGGCACGGTCCGCCTCGACGGCGACCCCGGCGAACGGCGCGTCCGCCTCGACCTGCGCGCCGACGCCGACCGGGTCCTCCTGCCGCACCGGACGACGAACGCCCGTCTCACCGGCCGGGTCCGGATCGCCGGACACACCGACGACCCCGGCGCGACGGGTGAGTTGGAGATCTCACCGATCGCCCGCCGACGCATCCGCTACCGGCTAGCCTTCACCGCCGACGGTCGCCGTCTCACCCTGGACGGCTGGAAGTCGGTGGCCCCGCGACGTCCGTTCACCTCGATGACCGTACTGCCCTTCACGCTGTACGACGGTGCGGCGCGGGTCGGCGAAGGAGTCCTGCGCTTCCCCGCCACCACCGGCCTCGCCCCGTTCCTGCTCAGCTTCCGCTTCCCCCGCCGCGAGAGCCCCGAGCGGCTCACGGCCCCCCGCTGGAACGGCGCTCCGGGCCGCACCGAGGTCTGGTACACCACCCTCACCGACCCCGAGACCGGCACGGGAGTGTGGGTGCACCACGAACTCAGCGCTCCCACGGACGGATCCGCACCCGTCGCGCACGGCTGGGTCGCGGCCTTCCCCCGCCACGGCGAGGTCACGCACGCCCGCTTCGGACCCGTCCCCTGGACCCGGCCGACGGACGGATTCGCCGCCGACGGGGTGAGCAGCACGGCAGGACGACTGAGCGGCACCGCCGGCGACTTCCACTGGAGACTCCGGGAACGACCGCAGGCGGAACCGCTGTTCACCTTCCCCCGCTGGTCGTGGAACCGGCCGCTGCTCCCCGCGGCCCAGATGCTCCCGGCCGCCCGCGCCACCTACGACGGTACGTTCACGTACGGCGGCACGACCCTCACCCTGCGTGACGCGCCCGGAGCCTCGGCCAGGATCTACGGGCACGGCAACGCCCACCGGTGGACCTGGCTGCACGCCGAACTCGGCGACGGCGACGTCCTGGAGATCGTCGCCGCCGTGTCCACCCGGCCCGCCCTGCGCCGGCTGCCCCCGCTCGTCTTCCTGCGGCTGCGCCGCCACGGCCGGACCTGGCCCCGGCGCCCCGAACGCTCCGCCGTCGGCTGGCTCGGCCTCGGACGGTTCCGCGCCGCTCTCGGCCTGCCCGCATGGTCGGTCACCGGCCGAACGGCCCTGCGCCGTATCCGCGTCCAGGTGAGGCAGCCCCCCGAGCGGACCCTCACCCTCACGTACCGTGACCCGGACGGAGCCTCCGCGGTGTGCCGCAACAGTGAGTCGGCCGACGCCCGCATCGTGCTGGAACGCTGGTGGGGCCGCTGGCGGCCGGAGGCCACCTGGGAACTCGACGGCACCGCGCACGCCGAGGCGGGCGACCGATGACCGCCGAGGGACTCGTCGCCGCACTCCTCGCCGACACGGGCGACGCCGACTGGCCCGCGCGCGTGCCGAACCGTCTCGACGCGGTCCTCACCTCGCTGCCGGGGCCCGCCCGCGCCGGGGTCCGTACCGCCGTCGCCGCCCTGGAGACGTACACCGTCCTGCGCACCGGCAGACGTCTGACGACCCTCGCGCCCGCCGAACGCGAGGACGTCCTCGGCTCCCTGGCCGCGCGGCCCCGGCTGGCCCCGCTCCTCGACGTCCTCAAGGTTCCCGTGCTGCTCGCCGCCGGCACCGAACGGATGGCGGCCGGCCCCGCGCCCACTCCACCGGCGGCACCGCCGGATCCACCGCTCGACTGCACCCCGGCCGGGGACTGGCCCGCCCGGAGCACCGCCGACGTGGTCGTCGTCGGCTCCGGCGCCGGCGGTGCCATGGCAGCCCGGACCTTCGCCCGCGCCGGACTCGACGTGGTGGTCCTGGAAGAGGGCGAACACCACTCCACCGCCTCCTTCGGGCGCCGGGCACCCCTCGACCGGTTCGCCGAGCTGTACCGGGACGGCGGCGCCACCGTGGCCCTCGGCAACCCGCCGCTGCTGCTGCCGGTCGGCCGCGCGGTCGGCGGCACCACCGTGGTCAACTCGGGTACCTGCTACCGGACTCCGGACCATGTCCTGGCCCGCTGGAGCGGCACGTTCGGCTTCGCGCTCGCCGACGGCTTCGGGCCCCTCCTCGACGAGGTGGAGCGCACCCTCCGGGTGGCGCCGCAACCCCTCGACGTCCTCGGCAACAACGGCCTGCTCGCCCTCGCGGGCGCCGAACGGCTCGGCTGGCGGGCCGCGCCCCTGCGCCGCAACGCGCCCGGCTGCAAGGGCTCCTGCCAGTGCGTGGTGGGCTGCCCGACCGGCGCGAAACAGAGCGTGCAGCTGTCCGTCCTGCCCGACGCCTGCGCGGCGGGTGCCCGGATCGTCACCGGAGTGCGCGCGCACCGCTTCCTGCTGGACCGGGACGTGCCGGGCACGCCCCGCGCCGCCGGGGTGCTGGCCCGGCGGGCCGACGGCAGCGAACTGGAGATCCTCGCGCCCCTCGTCGTGGCCGCGGCCGGGACACTCCACACACCACCGCTGCTGCGCCGCTCCGGTCTCGGCGGGCATCCCCGCCTGGGCCGCAACCTCAGCGTGCACCCGGCCACCAGCGTCGCGGGACGCTTCGCCGGACCCGTCACGGCCTCGCGCGGTGTGCTGCAGAGCGTCGGCGTCGAGGAACTCCACGAGCGCGGGGTCCTCGTCGAGGCGACCGCGAGCCCACCGGGCATGGGCAGCTTCGTCCTGCCGGGCCTGGGCCGTGAACTGCGGCGCGAACTGGAGGGCGCCGACCACCTGGCCACCCTCGGTGCCATGATCGCCGACCGTCCCTCCGGCCGGGTCATGGGCCGCGACCGCACGGTTGTCGGCTACGCCCTCGACCCACGCGACGGCGACCGCCTGATGACAGCGGTACGCGCGATGGGCCGTCTGCTGTTCGCCGCGGGCGCCGAGGAGGTCCTCACCGGTGTCGCGAGCGCGCCCCGGGCCCGCTCGCTCGACGCGCTCGACGACCTCCTCGCGGGCGTGGGCCCCCGCGATCTGCACCTGTCGGCGTTCCACCCCACCGGCACCGTCGCCGCGGGCGCCGATCCCGGGCGCGCGCCCGCCGACCCCGAGGGAAGGCTGCGCGGTGTCCACGGTGTGCTCGTCGCGGACGGCTCGCTGCTGCCGGGCTGCCCCGAGGTCAACCCGCAGCTCAGCATCATGGCGGCAGCCCTGGCGGTGTCGCAGGCGTGGCTCGACCGCACGGGACGGGGCCGCTGAGATCCGCGCGCCACCCCAATGGGCCCCCGTGGTTCGCCGCGACCGCGCACGGCACGGAGCATGAGGGAGTCCGTACGAACGGAAGTGGACGAGCCGACGAGCCCCCGTGCCCCGTACGGCAGGAAGAGGCGAGCCCCCATGAGCAGACGCGCAACCCCCGGCCGAGGCGGATCACGGCATATCGCTGCCCTGCTGGCCGCGATCGCGTGCGGGTCCCTCCTGGTCTCGTGCAGTTCGGACAGCGACAACGACAGCGGCGCGGCCTCCGCCACTCCCACCCCGCCGAACGCCTCCGACTTCACGGGCACACCGCCCTCCGCGATCGCCTCGGCCGCCTCCTCGATCATCGAGTCGGCGAGCGGCCGGGCCTCGTCCGCGGCCGCCTCCGTGTCGGCCCGGGCCTCGGAGTTCGCGGCATCGGTCAACGCCGACACCGAGCGCGCCGCCGCCACCGCCCAGAAGCAGCTGAAGGACGTCAAGGGTGCCGGCAACGCGACCGCCGACGTCAGCATGACCGGCCTGCCCACCGGGGAGACCGGCGGCCTGCGCGCCGTGGTCGTCACGATCACCAACAACACCGGCCAGAAGGCGTCGTACGCCGTCCAGGTCGACTTCAAGAACCCCGACGGAAAGGTCGTGGAGACCCGCTACGTCGGCAAGGAGAACCTCGAACCGGGCAAGCGCGCACAGCCCGTCGTGGTCAGCCGGCAGCCCGCGGAGCCCCAGCTCACCCCCGTGCTGGCCAAGGCCCAGCGCTACTGACCCGCGGCGGCCGCGTGACGGCGGGCCGCACACCGCCGGGTCCCGTCCTCGTCAGGAGGACGGGACCCGGCGGTGTGCCGCGGGCAGGAACCGTCAGGGGTACGAGACGACCGTGGACGGCACGGTGGAGGTGCCCGAGGTGGGCGCCCCCGTGTCGTTGATGACCCGCTCGTACTGTCCGGCCCCGCCCAGCGAGACGACCAGCAGGTCGTGGAACTTCACGCCGGGCTTGTTCGGCGCGGCGAAGCCGTGGTGCTGCACGATCGTCGGGTCGACGTTGTAGTAGCAGTAACTGCCCAGACCCCAGCCCTCGTGCGTGGTCACGGAGTCGGCGACCTTGTACGCCGCGTACCCCTTGATGCTGCCGTTCTGGATGGCGGCCTGGTTCGGCGCGTCGTAGGCCTTCTCGTTCTGGAAGAAGATGGTGCGGCCGCGCTCGCCGTACCACTGCACGTCGTACTTGTTGAAGTGCTCGACGAAGAGCCCGGTGGCGAGGACGTCGGCGCCGTTGACGCGGATGCCGTAGTCGGCCCGGTTGGTGTCCCAGCCGACGCCCGTGCCGTGGTCGGCCCGCCACACCCAGGTGTGGTCGATGATCGTGTGGCGGCTGTTGACGACCATGCTGGTCGTCGCCTTTCCCGCGCCGGCCCCGCCGATGCGCACGAACACGTCCTGCACGGTGGTCGGGTTGGCCGAGTGGTCCGCCGAGGCGCCCGTCGGGCCGACCTCCAGCAGTGTGTTGGAGTTGACGGGCCCGGCGTCGATCAGGAATCCGGCGAGCCGGACACCGTCGACGTCGGCCGTCCGCAGCGCGGTGACGCCGTTGTCCGGGATCAGCGTGGCGTAGCCGAGACCGAGGACCACGGTGCCCGCGCGGTTGACCTGGATCGGCTGGTCCAGGTGGTAGATGCCCGGCGTCAGCAGCAGGTGGAGCCCCTGGGTGAGCGCCGCGTTCAGGGTGGCGGCGGTGACACCGGGCTTGGCCACGTAGAACTGGCTGAGCGGCAAGGACGTGCCGCGCGGGGTGCCGTTGCCCCAGGTGACACCGCGCGCGTTGGTGCGCTTCTCCGGCAGGAACACCCGGTACTCGCTGCCGTTGAGGTACAGGAACGGCTTCTCCCGGGAGACCGGGGTGGTGTCGAGCGTGGTGTACGGCGGGTTCGGGAAGGACTGCGCGGGCGCGCCCTGCACGCCGGAGAACACCATGTTCCAGACGGCGTTGGACCAGCCGCCCACCGAACTGTCGCGGGTGTACCACTGCTGCTGCGAGTAGGGACCGACCGAGCCGTCGATCTTGCTGTCGGCGATGTAGCCGCCGCTGGCCCAGCCGTAGCCGTTCGGAGCGAGGTTGAGGCCGCCCCGCACGTGCATCCGGCGGAACGGCGCTGCCTGCGCGACCGCCCAGCGGTTGGTGCCGTTGACCGGGGTGAGCGCGAGGTTCTCCGCCGAACGCCAGAAGTTCTGGGTGGCGTTGCCGTTGAACCAGCCCGCGTCGACGGTCACGTCACCGTTGATCGACGTGTCGTCCGGGGACAGGCCGAGGCCCGCGATCGAGGTGTAGAAGCCGAGCTGGGCGTTGAGCCCGTTGTACGTGCCCGGCTTGAACAGGAGGGCGTAGCGACCGGTGCCGAACTGGGCGGTCTCCTGCTGCTTGAAGATCTGGTCGAGCTTGGCCTGGATACCCGCGTTCGACGGGTCGAAGACGATGACGTTGGGACCGAGGTCACCGCCACCGGGAAGGGCGGCCGCCTGCGGGGCCGGCGCGGCGGACGCGGGGGAGGACAGAGCGAGGAGCCCGGGCGCCGCCGCGGCGGCGGCCATCGCTCCGAGAACGGTGCGGCGCGCGACGGGGGAGCGGCCGGAGTCCGGGGTGTCCGTGGGGGTGTGAGACATGGGGGGCGACTCTCCTGGTTCAGGAAGTGAACGGTGGGAGGTTGGGGGAGCGCTCTCTTGCCGATGCATGCTTCATCCAGGTGAACGACGCGTCAAGAGTTGTGACCGGAGTCCCGCATGTTGTTGCCGCGTGAACAGTCAACTCGGCCTGCATTTGCCGCACTTGGTAGACCTATGGGGGCAGTTGGGTGGGGTTCCCCGGTGTCCCGGTGTGTTCAAGAGGTGCGTGCATCGCGCGCAGTGATTCTCCGTCAGCTCCCTTGACACCCTCGCGCAACCGCCACAACACTCCTCGACGGGAGAGCGCTCTCCCAGTTTCCTCGGCACATGTGATGGACCGTCACGCGGGCGGCCCCGGACCCCATTCGGTCCGTGGGCCGTCCGACCCCCACCGTCCCCATCGACGTGGCAGGAGGTCTCCATGGCACGGAGATCGAAGATCGTCTCAGGAATCCTGATGTCCAGCGCACTGGTCCTCACCACGCTCGGCCTGGCCGGCGTGGCGATGAGCGCCGACCCGGCGCCCGGCGCCGCAACCTCGGTGGCCGGTTCGGCCACCGTCCACACCGGGCACGCGATGCCCGTCTCGACGCTCGCCTCGCCCGAGGACCCGGACGGCGACGGATACATCCCGGCGAACCCGCCGGTGACCGGGGTCGTCCCCTCCAAGGCGGAGCCGACGCACCGGTACTTCCACGAGTTCCAGGCGAACTGTTCGGTGTCCCACACCCGGCCGGACGACCCGATCGTCTACCCCGGCCAGCCGGGCAAGTCGCACGACCACACCTTCATGGGCAACACCACCACGAACGCGGCCAGCACCACGGCCTCGCTCGACTCCGGCGGGACCACCTGCAAGGCCCCCGGTGACAAGTCGGCCTACTGGATGCCGACCCTGCTCAACGGCAGCACGCCCGTGCTTCCGGTGGGTCCCCAGGTCATCTACTACAAGGCCGGGGTCACCGACTACACCAGCGTGCGGCCCTTCCCGAAGGGGCTGCGCTTCGTCGTCGGCAGTCCCCTGCAGTCGGCGGCCGACTTCCGCAACCACCGCGGTTTCGTGGAGGGCTGGGAGTGCGGCGACAGCTTCTTCAACGTCGACTTCCCCGCGCAGTGCCCGAACAGGGCCGACGTCCAGCTCAACATCCGTTTCCAGGCGCCCAGTTGCTGGGACGGGAAGTACCTGGACACCCCCAACCACCAGAGCCACATGGCGTATCCGGTGGTCAACCCCGGCACGAACAACAACATCTGCCCGGACGACCACCCCGTCGCCCTGCCGATGATCGAGTTCAAGATGGCCTTCCCGGTCAACGGCGACATGTCCAAGGTGAAACTGGCGAGCGGCGCCGGTTACTCCTTCCACTACGACTTCTTCAACGCCTGGGACGCGCCGACGCTCAAGGCGCTCGTCGACCACTGTGTCGTCGGCGGCCTCCAGTGCGACGCCCGCGGCTACGACCAGACGCACCCCGAGGCAGGCGCGGCGCTCGACGCGAACTACCGGCTTCCCTGACGCCGGCACCCCGTCGGCCGGTACATGGCCCCGGCCGGCGGGACCCCTGCCGCCCCCCCGGAACCCCCCTGCTCTTCCCCCCTCACCCGCACACCGGACGGACACTCATGACCGCATCCCGTACCACCCGGCGCCGCGTCACGGCGCCCCTCACCGCGGGCCTGCTCGCCGCGGGAGCCCTCCTCGCGCTGCCCTCCCAGCCCGCGCACGCCGCCGGCAGCGTCGTCAAGGTCACCGGCTCGCAGGGCAACTGGCAACTGACCGTCGACGGCAGCCCGTACCAGATCAAGGGCCTCACCTGGGGGCCGTCCGTCAGCGACGCCCCGCGCTACATGCCCGACCTGAAGTCGATGGGCGTCAACACCGTCCGCACCTGGGGCACCGACGCCTCCAGCAAGCCACTCCTCGACGCGGCCGCCGCCCAGGGCATCAAGGTCATCGCCGGCTTCTGGCTGCAACCCGGCGGCGGCCCCGGCAGCGGCGGCTGCGTCAACTACCTGACGGACACCGCCTACAAGAACCAGGTCCTCACCGAGTTCCCGCAGTGGGCGGCCACCTACAAGGACAACCCCGGTGTCCTGATGTGGAACGTCGGCAACGAGTCCGTGCTCGGCCTGCAGAACTGCTACAGCGGTGACGAACTGGAGCGCCAGCGCAACGCGTACACCACCCTCGTCAACGACATCACCAAGAAGATCCACGCCGTCGACCCCAACCACCCGGTCACCTCGACCGACGCGTGGGTCGGCGCCTGGCCGTACTACAAGAAGAACGCCCCCGACCTCGACCTCTACGCCGTGAACGCGTACAACGCGATCTGTGACGTCAAGGCGGCCTGGCAGCAGGGTGGTTACACCAAGCCGTACATCGTCACCGAGACCGGCCCCGCGGGCGAGTGGGAGGTCCCGGACGACGCGAACGGCGTCCCCGCCGAGCCCACCGACCGGGCCAAGGCCGACGGATACACCCGGGCGTGGAACTGCGTCACCGGGCACAAGGGGGTCGCCCTCGGTGCCACGATGTTCCACTACGGCACCGAGTACGATTTCGGCGGCATCTGGTTCAACCTGCTCCCGGCAGGCGAGAAGCGACTCTCCTACTACGCCGTGAAGAAGGCGTACGGAGCGGACACCTCCCACGACAACACCCCGCCGGTCATCTCCGACCTGACCGTCGAGGGCGACGCCGCCAAGGTGCCCGCGGGGGGCGACCTCACCCTCGCGGTGAAGGCCACCGACCCCGACGGCGACCCGATCACGTACGAGGTGCAGGACAACAGCAACTACATCGACCAGAGCAAGCAGCTCGTCACGCTGCCCGCCACCAACCTCGGTGGCGGCCGACTCCGGGTGACCGCACCGGACAAGCCCGGCGTCTGGAAGATCTACGTCAAGGCCAAGGACGGCAAGGGCAACGTCGGCGTCGAGACCCGTTCCTTCCGTGTCGTACCGCCCGTCCCGAGCGGTACGAACATCGCCCGCGGCAAGCCGGCCACGGCCTCCTCGGCCCAGGCGGGCGGCGGTGACTGCCCCTGCACCGCCGCGGGCGCCGTCGACGGCAACCTCACCACCCGCTGGGCCAGCGACTGGAGCGACCCCCAGTGGATCCGCGTCGACCTCGGCAGCCGTACCTCGTTCCGGCACGTCCAACTGGTCTGGGAGACCTCGTACGCCAAGGCCTACACCGTGCAGACCTCGGACGACGGGCAGAACTGGACCACCGTCCGCAGTGTCACCGACGGCAACGGGGGCGTCGACGACCTCGACGTCTCCGGCACCGGACGCTACGTCCGGGTCAACGGAACAGCGCGAGGGACCGGATGGGGCTATTCGCTGTATGAGTTCGGCGTCTACAACTGAGTCGGACACCAACGGGAGAGCGCTCTCCCAGGAATGAGGCCGGACACATGGAGATGACGGACGACGAGGCGGAACGCGAACGGCTCCTCGGCAAACTGACCCTCCGCGAGAAGGTCCGGCTGCTGACCGGCGCGACCACCTGGCGCACCCGGGCCGAACCGGCCCTGGGACTGCGGGAGATGGTCCTGTCGGACGGCCCCGCCGGTGTGCGGGGGCAGTCCTGGGACGAGCGCGACCCCTCCCTGTTGCTGCCCTCGGCATCGGCGCTCGGAGCGCTGTGGGACGAACACCTCGTGGAACGCCTCGGCGGCCTGCTCGCCGCCGAGGCGCGCCGCAAGGACGTGGACGTCGTCCTGGCGCCCACCCTCAACCTGCACCGCACCCCGCTGGGCGGACGGCACTTCGAGTGCTTCTCCGAGGACCCCGAACTCACCGGCCGCACCGGCGCGGCGCTCGTCCGGGGCATCCAGGCCCACGGGGTGGCCGCCACGGCCAAGCACTACGTGGCCAACGACTCCGAGACCGACCGGCTGACCGTCGACGTCCGCGTACCGGAGCGGGTTCTGCGCGAGGTCTACCTGGCGCCGTTCGAGGCGGCCGTCGAGGCCGGCGTCCGGGTCGTCATGGCGGGTTACAACGGTGTCAACGGCACCACGATGAACGCCAGTCCGCTGCTCACCGACCCCCTGAAGCGGGAATGGGGGTTCGACGGCGTGGTCGTCTCGGACTGGGGCGCGCTGCGCGAGGGCGACCCGGCCGCCCGCGCCGGCCTCGACCTCGCCATGCCGGGCCCCGACAGCCCCTGGGGGGCCGCACTGGTGCGGGCCGTGGAGGACGGACGCGTCCCGGTGTCGGCCGTCGACGACAAGGTGCGCCGACTGCTCAGGCTCGCGACGGCGTGCGGGGCGCTCGGGGAAGCACCGACCGGCGGGGAGGCCCGCGCCGCCACCTCCGTCGGTGCCCGCGCTCGCGTGGAGGCCACGGACGAGGTCGCCCACCGCGAGGCCGCCGACGCCGTGCGCCGGGGCGGCCCCGAGACCGTCGGCCGCGCATGTGCTCAGGGGGGTACCGGTGCGCCCTCTGATGCCGATGTCGATGCCGGCTCGCCTGTCGGCACCGTGTCCGATCCTCGTGGCGCGGGCTCGGATCGCGTCCTGGGAACGGCCGGTCCGTACGCCGGGGCGGGCGTCGCTGCGGGAGCCGCGGCCCCCGCCCGTCTGAGTGCCGCCGTCACCGCCGGTGCCGGAACCGCTGCCGGTGCCGAAGCGGAGGGCGCGCCCGGGGATGCGGACCGGGACGCCCGGGCCCTCCTGCGCCGGGCCGTCGCCGCGAGCGCCGTGCTGCTGCACAACCGCTACATCCTCCCGCTCGATCCCGGCCGGCTGCGCACGGTCGCCGTGATCGGCGCGCACGCCGCCCTGCCCCGCACGCAGGGCGGCGGCAGCGCCGGCGTCTTCCCGCGGCACGTCGTCACCCCGCTCGACGGGATCAGGGCCGCGCTGGGCGACGGCACCCGGCTCATCCACGTACCCGGCCCGTCCACCGACGCGCCACCGCCTCCCCTCGCGCCGGACCTGTGCACCGATCCCACGACCGACACCCCCGGAGTCCGGCTCCGTCTGCTGGACGCTTCGGGGAACGAACTCCACTCCGAACACCGGCTCAGCGGGCGCCAGTTGGAACCGCCCCTGCTTCCCGGTGCACACACCGTCGAGATCACCGCCCTGCTGCTCCCGGGAACGGCGGGGCCATGGACGATCGGCGTCGGCGGATTCGGCCGGATGAGCGTGACCGTCGACGAACGCGTCGTCCTGGACGGGGACTTCGCGAGGCAGACGGACGATCCGGCCGTCGTCCACGTGAACCCGCCCGTGCACTGTGTGCGCGTCCCCCTCACGGCCGGACGCGCGGTGCGGGTGACCGCCCGTCGCGAACTCGCCCCCGGCACCGGCCGAGCCACCGTGGTGACCGTCGCTCCGCCGCGCCCCGACGACCGGGCGGCACTGGCCGAGGCCGCGGTGGCCGCCCGGCACGCGGACGCCGCGATCGTGGTCGTCGGCACCACCGAGCACGGCGAGTCCGAGGGCTACGACCGGACGCACCTCGGGCTCGGCGGCCGCCAGGACGACCTGGTGCGGGCGGTGACCGCCGCGAACCCGCACACGGTCGTCGTCGTCAACAGCGGGGGACCCGTGGAACTCCCCTGGCGCGCGCAGGCCGGTGCCGTCCTGCTGACCTGGTTCCCCGGACAGGAGGGCGGCGCCGGCCTGGCCGACGTGCTGTTCGGGCACGCCGAACCCGGCGGCCGGCTGCCCACGACCTGGGCGGCCAGGCTCGCCGACGCCCCGGTCACCCGCACCGGACCCGTCGACGGTCGCCTCGACTACGACGAGGGCCTGCACATCGGCTACCGCGCCTGGGCACGCCACCACCGCACGCCCGCCTACTGGTTCGGCCACGGACTCGGCTACACGACCTGGGCGTACGAAGCGCTCGACGTCCCCGACGACCTGGTGGCCGGTGAGTCCTTCACCGTGCGGATCGGGCTGCGCAACACGGGAGGGCGCCCCGGACGCGAGGTCGTCCAGGTCTACCTCGCCGGACCCCCCGGCCCCCTGGAGCGCCCGGAACGCTGGCTCGCGGGCTATACGGCCGTACACGCCGCACCGGGGGAGCGGACGACCGCGGTGGTGCGGATTCCGGGCCGCGCGCTGCGTCACTGGGAGGAGGACAGCCACGTGTGGCGCACACGGCCGGGGCCCTATCGGGTGCTCGCCGGCCGCTCCGCCGGATCGCTCCCGCTGACCGCCGTCACCCTGGTCCGGGCCTCGGGCTGAGCCCCCGGCGGTCGCGGAGAGCGCTCTATCCCGAGGCGGGGCCGGGCGGTTAGGGTGCCGCCATGAGCAGACAGGCTCCCACGCTGGAGGATGTCGCGCGGGAGGCCGGAGTCTCGCGCGCGACCGTTTCCCGGGTCATCAACGGTGTCCGCAACGTCGACCCCGGAATTCAGGAAGTGGTGCGCGAGGCCATCGAGCGGACCGGTTACGCGCCCAACCGGGCCGCCAGATCGCTCGTGACCCGCCGGAGCCAGACGGTGGCCCTGATCGTGTCCGGCGCCGGCGACACCCCGGGGGAGGAGCAGAACGCCTTCGCGGCACGGGTGTTCGCGGACCCCTTCTTCGGACGGGTCGTCAGCGGTGTGGTGGGGTACCTGCGTCCGAGGTCGATGCATCCGCTGCTGATGTTCGCCGAGTCCGCGGACACCAGGAACCAGGTGCTGACCGACCTGCGGCAGGGGAGTGCCGACGGCGCGCTCGTCGTCTCCACGCACGCCGACGACCCGCTGCCCGCGCTGCTCGCCGGCGCGGGCCTGCCCGCCGTCCTCTTCGCCCGCCCCACCCGGCCCGTTCCGCTCAGCTATGTCGACCTCGCCCATCGGGACGGGGCGCGCCTCGCCGCCGAACACCTGCTGAACCGGGGATGCCGGCGGATCGTCACCGTGACCGGGCCCCTCGGGGTGGCCGCGAGCCAGGACCGGCTCGCCGGGTTCCGCGACACCATGGCCCGCAGGGGCCACCCGTACGTCCCGGTCGCCGAGGGCGGGTTCACGCTGGACAGCGGCATGGCCGCCATGTCCGGGCTGCTGTCCGAACACCCGGACGTGGACGGGGTGTTCGCCGCGAACGACCTGATGGCGCAGGGCGTGTGCCAGGTGCTGCGGGAACAGGGCCGACAGGTGCCGGACGACGTCGCGGTCGTCGGGTTCGACGACTCCAGTGTGGCAGTGACCTGCCGACCGCCGCTGACCACGGTGCGCCAGCCGGTGGAGGAGATGGCCGCGGCCATGGCCCGGCTGCTCGACGAGCACATCCGGGGCGTCCGCACCGAGCCCACGTCATTGATCTTCGACCCGGAGATCGTGGTCCGCGCGTCGGCCTGAGACCGCTCGGCAGGAGTGCCGGACCGGTGGGGCACGCAGGGCCCGTTCACCCTGGTCTGCCGGGTGCGCCGAGGTGTGTGGCGGACACTGGACCGGTCAGGACGGAAGAGCCACCGGCCGCGCGGGAGGGCCGGCGACGGAAGGCAGGCGTATGACCGACCCGATCACCGTGGGCGTGGACGGATCCCCCGAGAGCAGAGCGGCGCTCGGCTGGGCGGCCAGGGAGGCGGTGCGCCGGGATGTGCCCCTGAGAGTGGTGTACGCCTGGCACTGGCCGCCGCACGACATGGTCGGCGGTGGTGACCGGGAGGACCAGGAGCGCTGGGCGCGCGGCATGGTCGAGGACGCGGCCCGTACGGTGACCGAGCGGCACGGCGGTCTGCGGGTGACGGCCGAGGTGCTCGACGGTGAGGTGGTGGAGGCGCTGTTGCGTAGCGCCACCCCGGCGGGCGTCCTGGTCCTCGGCTCGCGCGGGTACGGCGCGTTCGTCGGCTTCCTGCTGGGCTCCGTCGGCCAGCAGGTGATCTCCCGGGCGCCCGGCCCGGTCGTCCTCGTGCGCACGGAGGACCGCCCCGAGGGCGAGGCCGGTGGCAGGGAGATCGTCGTGGGCCAGCAGGGCGGCCCCGACGACAGCGCGCAGGGGCTCCGGTTCGCGTTCGAGACCGCCGCGGCCCGGGGTGCCACGGTGCGGGCCGTACGGGCCTGGAGCCTGCCGCCGGTGTTCGCCTACAGCCCCGCCTCGCTGCGGCTGCTCGACGAGGCCGGCGGCCTGGAACCGTACGAGCGGAAGGCCCTCGACGAGGCGCTCCAGCCGTGGCGGGAGCGCTATCCCGAGGTGGCCGTCACCGAGCACGTGGAGATGGGCAGCGCGGGCCAGGTGCTGCTGTCCCTCTCCGACCGGGCCCAGCTGATGGTCGTGGGGCGCCGCGCCGAGCGGTCCGCGGTGGGCAGCCGCATCGGTTCCGTGGCGCACGCGGTGATGCACCACGCTCCGTGCCCGGTGGCGGTGGTTCCGCACTCCTGACGATTCGTCGGGCGCGGCCGGTTCGTCGTCCGGCCGCGTTCAACTCCCGAAGTCAGAAGCCGTGTTGGCGGACTTCGGCTGCCAACCCGGGCTGGAACAAGGTCACCACGCCCTACTGGGGGCTGCCCCGGTCGAGCGACCCCTTCGCCGCCGGGGGCGGGCAGGCCGTGATCGACCGGGTGCGCGTCGAGCGGAAGAGGCGAGACGGCCCGGCGAGTCGGCTACGCGTTCCCGGCGCGGGACATCCGTAGCGCCAGATCCTGGAGCAGGTCGGCCGTGCTGACCTCGGTCCGGCCGGAGTCGTGGAGGTCGGCGAGTTCGGAGAAGAGGAACGCGAAGGCGCCCACCAGGGAGATGGTCGCGGGCAGATACGCGTCCGCGACCGCCTGCCCGGCCTCCGCCGGGCCGGCGTCGCCGGGCACCTCGACCCGGGGGAACACCTCCGTGACGAGCGCGCCCAGGTTGTTCTCCGCCGACTCGACGCCGGCCTCCTCGTCCTGGGCGATCCTGCGCACCATGGCGTTGGTCTCGGTGAGCACGCCGATGGCGCGCAGGATGATCTCCGTCTGTTCCATGCGGTGAGCCTAAACGGGCGAGGCCCGGCTCGGGCAGGGATCTTGCTGCCGGGATGGTAGACAGGGCCCATGAACGACATCTCCCGTTCCCACCGGGCCGGCGCGCGATGACCGCGGGCATCGACACTCCGGACCGCAGGGGCCGCACCGGACTCGACCAGGTGGGCCGCGACCTGACCGGCAACCCCCGGGTCAAGATCCGCGACGTGCGCCTCCTGTCCTGCCACTGGTACGTGGAGCGCAGCACCACCTTCGACCTCCAGCTCGCCGACGGGACCTGGAGCACCCAGGAGCGCGAGACTCACGACCGGGGCAACGGCGCCACCCTGCTGCTCTACGACGCCGATCGCGAAACCGTGCTGCTGACCAGGCAGTTCCGCTACCCCGTGTATGTCAACGGGCACCCGGACGGCATGCTGATCGAGACCCCCGGCGGGCTCCTCGACGAGGCGGACGAGCATCCCGAACAGGCCGTGCGCCGTGAGGTCATCGAGGAGACCGGGCACACCGTCGGCACGGTCGAGCACGTCTTCGACGTCTACATGAGCCCCGGCTCGGTCACCGAACGGGTGAGCTTCTACGCGGCCTCCTACGGCCCGTCCACCCGCACCCACGAGGGCGGGGGCCTGGAGGAGGAGGGCGAGGACATCGAGACGGTCGAACTGCCCTTCCGTGAGGCGCTCTCCATGGTCCGCACCGGAGAGATCGCCGACGCCAAGACGATCATGCTGTTGCAGTGGGCCGCTCTGGAGGGCCCGTTCAAGAGGGCTTGACCTCAAGAGCACTCCAAGCTCCAGACTCCCGTTCGGGCCCGAGGACTTCGGGCCCGAACGGGAGGGAACCCATGCGGTACCGCACCATCGGCAGCGACCCCGCGACCCGCCGTGAGGTGAGTGTGCTCGCGCTCGGCGCGATGCTCTTCGGCTCGCTGACCGACGAGAAGACGTCCTTCGCCGTACTCGACCGGTACGTCGAGGCCGGCGGCAACTTCATCGACACGTCCGACAACTACGCCTTCTGGACCGACGGCGGCCAGGGCGGCCAGAGCGAGGAACTCCTCGGCCGCTGGCGGCGCAGCCGGGGCATCGGCGACGAGATCGTCCTCGCCACCAAGCTCGGCGCCCGCCCCCTGGCCCCCGGCACCGGCTTCACCGACAACCCCGAGGGACTCTCCGCCCGGGTGATCCGCGAGGCGTCCGAGCGGAGCCGGGAACGCCTCGGCGTCGAGAAGATCGACCTCCTGTACGCGCACATAGAGGACCGCGGGGTCGAACCCCGCGAGACCGTCGAGGCGTTCGCCGTCCTCGTCGCCGAGGGAAGCGTCGGACTGCTCGGCGTGAGCAACCACGCGGTCTGGCGCGTGGAACGGGCCCGGGCCCTCGCCACGTCGGCCGGGCTACCGGGCTACGAGGTCCTCCAGTACCACCACAGTCTGCTGCGCCCCCGCTCCGACGTGCCGAGCGGACTCTTCCCCGAGGGCGGCCTCGGCGCCGCGACCGGTGAACTCCTCAGCTACCTCGGCGCCGAACCCGGCCTGACCCTGGTCGCGTACTCGCCGCTGCTGGGCGGAGCGTACGGCCGGCCGGACAAACCCCTGCCCTCCGACTACGACCACCCCGGCACCGCCGCCCGGCTGGCGGTGCTGCGCGAGGTGGCCAAGGAGACCGACGCCACTCTCAACCAGGTGGTGCTGGCCTGGCAGATCGGCGCCGAACTGCCCGTGATCCCGCTGGCGGGTGCCTCCTCGGTGGCCCAACTGGAGGAGAACCTGGCGGCGGTGGACCTGGAGCTGACGCCCGACCAGCGGACCCGCCTGGACGAGGCCCACTGACCGGGGCCGCCACTCCCGGGCGGTGTCACACGAAGCCCGGGCCGTCCCCGTCGCGGGGTGCGCGGCGGGTGGTGAGGAGCAGGGCGATGTCGTCGGGGCGGGCGTGGGCCCGCCGGGCCTCCGCGGTGAGCAGGTCGGCGGCGTGCGACAGGGAATGGCCGCCCGGACGGAAGCGCTGCGGCGAGCCCGCCCCGGCGAGCGTCGCGCGCAGCGCCTCGACACCGTCGTCGATGTCCTTGCCCGGCTGCTCGACCAGACCGTCCGTGTACAGGGCCAGCACCGCCTCGGGTTCCAGCATCAGCTCCGTCACGGGGTACACGGCCCGCGGATCCACCCCGAGGACCACGCCGCCCGGCAGGTCGAGTACCTCGGTGCGCCCGTCGGGATGGCGCAGCAGCGGCTGGGGATGCCCGGCCCGCGCCGCACGGGCGACGCCGGTGAGCGGGTCGACCCGGACGTAGCAGCAACTCGCGAACTGTCCCGGGTCGAGGTCGATGAGCAGCCGGTTGGTGCCGCTCATCACCTCGTCCGGGGCGTGGTCCCCGAGCGCGAACGCCCGTACCGCGCTGCGCAGTTGACCCATGGTGGCGGCCGCCTGGACGCCGTGGCCCTGTACGTCGCCGATGACCAGCGCGAGACCGTCGCCGGCCTCCACGACGTCGTACCAGTCGCCGCCCACCTCCATACCGACCGTGCCGGGCAGATACCGGCCGGCCGTCTGCACCATCGGGTGTGCCGACAACCGGTGCGGGAGCAGGGCCTCCTGGAGCCCGCGGGCGAGCGCCGCCTCGTTGTCGTAGCGCCGCGCACGCTCCAAAGACTGCGCGATCAGACCGGCCAGCGCGGTCAGCACCGTCCGCTCCTCGGTGCTGAAGGTGCGGGGCCGGTCGAAGCCGAGGATGCAGGATCCGACCGGACGCCCGGAGGCGATCAGCGGCAGGAACGCCCGGGCGCCGACCTTGGCGTCGAGGGCGATGCCCGGATAGGCGGCGGCCATCTGCTGCATCGACTCGAAGAAGAGTGGACGGCCACTGGTGAGTGTCTCGACGCCGGGCAGCCGGGCGTCCAGGCCGACGCCGTCGAAGGGGGCGAGGAATCCCTGCGGGAAGCCGGTCTCCCAGGCCAGGTACAGACGGCGGTCCTGGAGCAGGTAGATCGCCAGACGGCGGCTGCCGAACGCGGGCAGCAGTTCACGCATCACCACCTCGGACACCTGCCGCGCGGTCACGGCCTCCGCCAGGGCGATGGCGAGGACGATGGGCCGGTACAGCGGCGCCGTCGCCGCGGTTCCGGACTCTGCCTCGTCCGGGTCCAGGGGTGCGGAGCGTGCGGGCTCGGTCCCGAACGGAGCGTTGCCGGTGGTCTCCGCGGCCCGGCCGAGCGGCACGACCTTGCACGTCACACCACCGGGGCCGGGGTAGACGGACAGACTCAGCCAGGCCTCGCCCGTGGTTCCCGGAGCGCTCCGGGCGTCGTTCGGCAGCGGGCCGCGGGCCCGGAAGTGCACGGGGTCCGTGGAGAGCAGCGCGCCCCGCAGATGGTCCTCGTACGCGGGCCGGGCCATCCACGGGACCGCGTCCCACAGCGGCCGCCCGAGGAGTTCGGCGCGGGGCCGGCCGAGCAGTTCCGCGGCGCGCGGATTGGCGTAGGTGATCAGCCCGAGCCGGTCGAGGGCGAAGACTCCCTCCGGGAGCTGGTCGGCCGCTCCTCCCGCGGCGGGTCCCGGCCCCGGGTCGACGAGCACACCACTGACGCGGTACGGCGCGCCGCCCGTCCGGCCCGTCCCGCCCGACGGCCACAGGTCGAGCAGCCGCAGCCCGCCGCTGCCGGTGCGTACGGGCAACGGGTGGGGCGGCGGCCGGCCCGCGGCCGTCTCGCGCAGGGCGGCCAGCAGCAGCCGGGGCTCGTCGTGGGCCACCGCGTCCGCGAGCGCCTCGGGTGTGCCGGGGAACGTCTCGTGCCGGGTTCCGAGCAGTGCCCACAGGGCGTCGTCCGCGATCACCATGTCGGTGACCGGGTCCCAGGTGAAGCCGCCGACGGTCCGGGAGGAGGGGCCTTCGGCCGGTGGGCGCGCGCACACCGGCTCCGCGTCCCACACCACCGGGCACCCGTCCTTGGCCAGCACGGCCAGCGCCGCCCCCAGCTCCTCCGCGACCGCCGTCATCCGGTCCCGGTCCGGCAGCACCTCGGTGGCGTCCGAGGCCGGGGGGCGCAGGACGGTGAGGACGCCGTACGGGGTCGTGCCGCCCACGACGGGGACGTACAGCGAACCGAACCGGAACGGCAGGCCCGCCGCGAGCTGCGGGTAGCGGCGCATCGTCTCCGTCGGGTCGGCGAGCAGGACCTCGACACCGAGCCGATGGGCGTCGGCGACCGGGAACGGCCGCTCCACGTGCATGCGCCACCAGGGGCGGAAGAGCGGCCCCGGCAGTCCGGCGAGCACCGCGAGACGCAGCAGACCCGGCGTACCGGACCGCAGATAGACGCCGCCGGCGAAGCCGCGGGCCGCGCGGATCCCGTCCGTCACCGCGTCACTGAGCAGGGTGGCCAGGCCGTCAGGATCCCGGTCCTCGCGTTCGGCGCTCCCTGTCATCGATCTGCCCTCGTCCGCCCGCCGCCAGGTGGGTAACACAGCAAGAATGCGCCTCCCAGGTCCCTGACCGCACCTCGGCACCGCCCGCGGCACCGGGACGGAACCCGCGCATTCCGGTCGTGCCCGGATGTGCTCAGCGCGAAGATACCGGGTCGCGCGCGGTCCGGAGCCCGTCCGGAAGGCAGTGATTCAGACGGCCGGACCCTGGTCCAGCTTCTCGGCGGCGACGGCCGCCACGGCCTCGGCCATCGCGCCGAGCGCGGGGAAGTCGAGCTTCCACTGCTGCCAGAACAGCGGCACGTCGACGCTCCGCCCCGGCAGCAGGTGGACCAGCCGGCCACCGTCCAGCAGCGGCCGGGCCTGGACCTCCGGCACCATGCCCCAGCCCATACCGGCCGCCACGGACGCGACGAACCCCTCCGAGGTGGGGACGAAGTGGCGCAGCGCGCTCGCCCCGCCGCCGGTGAGGGACCGGACGAAGTCGTCCTGGAAGTCGTCGTTCCGGTCGAAGACCACCACCGGCGCGGCGGCGATCACCTCGTGCAGCGGCGTGCCGGCCCGGGTGCCGAGCCACTCCTCGGCGTACGAAGGCGCCGCCACCGGCAGATACCGCAGCCGCCCGAGCGCGCGGACCGAGCAGCCCGCCACGGGGTCCGGCGACGACGTCACGGCCGCCATCACCGCTCCTTCGCGCAGCAGCGCGGCCGTGTGGTCCTCGTCCTCGCGGCGCAGCTCGAAGCAGAGCCGCAGCCCAGGCGGTACGCGGGTGAGCGCCGGCAGGAACCAGGTCGCCAGCGAGTCGGCGTTCACCGCGATCGACAGCCGGGTGGGCTCTCCGGAGCCCGGCATGCCCAGCTCGGCCTGCGCCTCGCCCTCCAGCCGGGCCAGCTGCCGGGCGAACCGGACGACGATCTCGCCGGACTCGGTCGGGCGCACCGGCTTCGTCCGCATGAGCAGGACCCGGCCGGTGCGCTGTTCGAGTGACTTGACGCGCTGGCTCACCGCCGAGGGCGTGACATGGAGGGCTGCCGCCGCGGCGTCGAAGGTGCCCTCGTCGACCACAGCGAGAAGCGTGCGGACCTGGTCGAGCGGCAGTTCCGTCATCACGAGCGCTAATGATACGTAAGAATCTTTAGCTGTACTCCCGACGATCGGCTTTCTAGCGTCGACGGCATGACAGACGCCCTCACCACAGCGGTCGCCGGATTCGGCTCCGGTCTCTCCCTCATCGTCGCCATCGGCGCGCAGAACGCCTTCGTCCTGCGCCAGGGCATCCGCCGGGACGCGGTCCTCGCGGTGGTGGGCATCTGTGCCCTGTCCGACGCGGCTCTCATCGCCCTCGGGGTCGGTGGCGTCGGCGCGCTGGTGGTGGCCTGGCCCGCCGCGCTCACCGCGGTCGGCCTCGTCGGCGGCTGCTTCCTCATCGTCTACGGAGCCCTCGCGGCGCGGCGGGTCCTGCGGCCGTCAGCGCTGCGGGCCGCGACCGGATCCGCGACCTCGTGGCGCCGCGCCGTCCTCACCTGCCTCGCGCTGACCTGGCTGAACCCGCACGTGTATCTGGACACCGTGTTCCTGCTCGGCTCGCTGGCCGCCGACCGCGGACAGCTGCGCTGGACGTTCGGCCTGGGCGCGGCGTTCGCGAGTCTGTGCTGGTTCGCCGCCCTCGGGTTCGGCGCCCGGCTGCTCAGCCGCCCGCTGGCCCGGCCCACGGCCTGGCGGGTGCTGGACGGCCTGGTCGCCGTGACGATGATCGCGATGGGCGCCGCGCTGGTCGCCGGCGCCTGAGCCGCCGTACACCCGCCACGGTGCGGCCCGGTCCCTGCTGTTCGATTCAGGACCTGTGCGGGCCCTGTGCACCAATCCGGTCCCCCGGGGGGCACGCGTCCCTCGCGCTCGGCCATAGTGATCCCTGAATCGAAAGATGTACCAAGCAACCAGGACGAGCGTGGACACGAGCAAGAGCAACACGGACAGCGCCGCCGCCCCGCAGGACGCGGGGGCGGACAAGGCCAGGGAACAGCCGGGCCGGACCGGATGGCGCCGCTGGGCCATGGACACCCGGCCGCTGCGCCGCCCCGCCTACCGCAGGCTGTGGTCGTCGACCGCCGTGACCGCCGTCGGCAGCCAGCTCACCGCGGTCGCCGTGCCCAAGCAGATCTACGACATCACCGGCTCCTCGGCCTGGGTCGGGTACGCGAGCCTCGCCGGACTGCTGCCGCTGGTGTTCTTCGCCCTGTGGGGCGGCGCCATCGCCGACAGCATGGACCGCCGCAAGCTCCTGCTGGTCACCAACTGCGGCATAGCCGTCACGTCGCTGCTCTTCTGGGTCCAGGCCGTCACCGGCCTGGAGTCGGTGCTCGTCCTGATGGTCCTGCTCGCCCTCCAGCAGGCCTTCTTCGGTCTCAACTCCCCGGCGCGCAGCGCCTCCATCGCCCGGCTCGTGCCCGCGGACGAACTGCCCGCCGCCAACGCGCTCGGATCGACCGTCATGCAGACCGGCTCGGTGGCCGGCCCGATGCTGGCGGGCGCCCTCATCCCGCTCATCGGGCTGCCCGAGCTGTACCTGATCGACGCCCTCGCCCTGAGCGTCACCGTGTGGGCGGTCGTCAAGCTGCCCGCCCTGCCACCGCTCACCGGCGCCGGCTCCCGGCGGGCCGGCTGGCGCGAGGTCGCCGCCGGCTTCCGCTACATCGCCCTGCACAAGGTGCTGCTGCTCTCCTTCCTGGCCGACATCATCGCCATGGTCTTCGGCATGCCCCGCGCCCTGTTCCCGCAGCTCGCCGCCGAGACGTACGCCCCCTACGGCGAGGGTCTTGCGCTCGGCCTGCTCTTCGCGGCGGTCCCCATCGGGGCGGTCCTCGGCGGACTGCTGTCGGGCACCTTCTCCCGGGCCCGGCGGCACGGGCTGATGGTCATCGCCTCGGTCGCCGCCTGGGGCGCGGCCATCGCGGGGTTCGGGCTCAGCGACAGCCTCTGGATCGCGGTGGTCTTCCTCGCCCTGGCGGGTGTGGCGGACATGGTCTCCATGGTCTTCCGCGGCGCGATCCTGCTGTCCGCCGCCACCGACGAGATGCGCGGCCGGCTCCAGGGTGTCTTCACCGTGGTCGTCGTGGGCGGACCGCGCGTCGCCGACGTCCTGCACGGCACGGCCGGATCACTGTTCGGCGCGCAGGCCGCGGTCGCGGGAGGCGGCGTCCTGGTGGTCGTGGCGGTGCTCGTACTGGCCTTCGTCACCCCGGCCCTGAGGCGTTACACAATCTGAATACGGAAACGACCAAGGTGGTTCTAGAGTGACCGCCATGCGGGACACGCGACCCACTTCGGATTTCCACGCGCCCAACACCAGCGTGGACAGCACGGCCCGTCTGGTCGGTGCCCTGGACGCACAGGACGTCAACAACGGCGTGCACAGGCTGCGCTCCTGGGCCCACTCGGCCCTGGCCGTCCGCCCCGGGGAGCGGGCCCTCGACATCGGCGCCGGGACAGGTTCCCAGACCCGGAATCTCGCGTCCGCGGTCGGCCCCCAGGGCAGGGTGCTCGGCCTCGAACCGAACCCCGGACTGCGGGCCGTCGCCGAGCAGCGGGCGGCCGAGGCCGGCAGTTCCGCGCGCTTCGCCGACGGTGACGCCCTCTCCCTGCCGCTGCCCGACTCCACCGTGGACGTCGTGTGGTGCGAGCGGGTGCTCCAGCACCTCGCCGAGCCGGAGAAGGCCGTCGTCGAGATCGCCCGCGTGCTGCGCCCCGGCGGTCGCGTCGCCCTGCTGGACACCGACTGGGCCACCACGATCCTGCACCCCGGCGACCCCGAGACGGTGGCCGCGCTGACCTCCGGCGCGCTGTCCGCGGCGGCCGACCCGTACTCGGGACGCAAGCTGGTGGGCCGGCTGACGGCCGCCGGACTGGTGATCGACGACCGGGGCTCGCAGGCGCTGCTCCAGGACCACACCTCCGTGGCCTGGCCGCTGATCCGGATGATGGCCGAGTCGGCGACGCGCCGCGGTCTCATCGGCGAAGCCCAGCGGGACCGCCTCTACGAGGAGCTCGCGGAAGCGGCCCGGCAGGGCGGACTGCACATGTCCGTGACGATGTTCGGGGCCGTGGCACACCGTCCGGCGTGAACAGGTGGCGGCGCCCGAAATGATCCGGAATATAATGGGATAGCCGTCGCTGACGGATTAGTACGCAGATCTCCCCTTGTATTGGGGGTACGCGACCATCATGTACATCGCGAGCCAAGAAGTGATCCTGGCGAGTTCGACGACCAATGTGGTCGCCGCTTTCGTCGGTGGCCTGGTCATCGTGGCCGCCCTCGTCTGGGCGGTCCGGATGGGAATCAGGGTGCGGGGCCAGGAATCGGCCCCACCGACCGCCGAGGAGCAGCCGCACCTGCCCGAGGGCGGAGCGGTCCACGAGGAGCGGGAGATGAGGGAACCCGACGAGGTCCCGCACGCCGCCAACGAGAGTGAACGGCTGATGCCGTACAACATGCACTCCTCCAGCACCAAGCACGCCGACGACCAGCATCGCAAGCGCTGGCAACCGGGATCCAGCGGATCCTTCGGCAGCGGCGGACCCGGCAGAACCTGAGCCGGGACACCGAGGAGCCGACCGCCCGCGAGCGGCCGGCTCCTTCGTGCGCCGTGAACCGGCCCGCCGACTACGGGAGATCCGCCGCCGACTCCTCGGGAGTGAGGTCGGGGCGCAGCCGCAGCCAGGAGGGCTGGCGCAGCAGGCCCGCGCGGGTACGGGTGCTGTAGCGGACCTCGCCCACCAGCCGGGGCAGCACCCAGCGTGCCTCGGCCGCGCGCGGGACCGTGTCGAAAGGACAGCGGTCCGTCCCCGAGGCCCCCAGCAGCCGGGCCAGTTCGGTGCGCTCCGCCGCGTTCCAGCCGGTCCCCACACTCCCGACGTAGCGCAGCCGCCCGGCGGCGCGCTGCCCCACGAGCACCGCGCCGGGCAGCCCCGACAGACGCCCCCGGCCGGGCACCCAGCCGCCCACGACGACATCCGCCGTGCGCATGTTGCGGATCTTGATCCAGGACCGGGAACGCGTCCCCGGCTCGTACACGGAGTCCAGCCGCTTGCAGACAAGACCCTCCAGACCGCTCTCCCGCGTCGCCCGGAGCGCCAGTTCGCCGTGGCCCACCAAGGCCGCCGGGGTCGACCAGAAAGGTCCCTCCAGCGCCAGCTCCTCCAGCGTCCGCCGCCGCACCTCGTAACGCAGACCGGTCCGATCGTCGCCGAGCCGGAGCACGTCGAACACGACCAGATGGGCGGGCGCCCGGTCCACGAGCCGGAGCGCCTTGCCCGGCGACCCGGCGAGGCCCATCCGGGACTGGAGCAACTGGAAGTCGCCGCGGCCCTGTTCGTCCAGGACCAGCACCTCGCCGTCCAGGACCGCCGGCGTCGTGCCGAGGACACCGCCGAGGGCGCGCAGTTCCGGATAGGCCGCGGTGATGTCCTCGCCCGACCGGGCCCGCAGCCGCACGCTGCCGTCGCCGGGCAGATAGACCACCGCGCGCTGGCCGTCGTGCTTCGTCTCGTAGGCCCAGCGCATGTCCTGTCCCGGGGCCGGCAGTGTTCCGGGTGTCGCGAGCATGGGGGCGATCAGCGGCAGGTTCACAGGTGTTGTGTCGACACACCGCCGGGCGCACACTCCGGCCCGTCGTCCCTTTCCCCTGAACGGCCCCGCCCCCGCCCGCCGTGCCCTCAGCCCTCCAGCGCCTGGGAGATCAGCGTCTGGAGCCGCAGCCCCCGATGGGCGTCGAGTTCGCCGGACCGCCCCGACCGCACCGCCGCGGCGAACTCGCGGCGCAGCACCGGCCAGGACTCCTCGTGGTCGAGCGCCCCGCCGTCGAAGACCACCTCCGGATGCCGGCCGAACAGTTCGATCCGGGTGATGCCCCGTTCGACCTCCACCGACCCCGACAGCGAGGCCTGGCTGACCGCACCCCCCTCGTGCTCGCAGGTCAGCTCGACCCAACGCCGCGGATCACCCGCACCGCGGACCCGGACGATCGGCCCGAGCGCCGCGTCCAGCAGATCGAGCAGATGCGGCCCGATGTCCAGCAGCGCCCCGTGCTCCAGCCGCCAGGGCGTCGCGAAGTCACCGCCCAGGAAGGCGCCGCCCACCATGCAGGACCGGGCACCCGAGACGTCGAGGGCCCGCGCCTCGTCGAGGAACCGCCGGGTGGCCGGGTGGTAGCGGTTGGTCAGGACGAGTTGGGAGACGACGCCCGCCGCGTCGATGGCGTCCACGAGCCGCCGCGCCGACGGCAGATCGAGCGCGAGGGGCTTCTCCAGGAGAAGAGCCTTGCCCGCCTCGGCTGCCCGCAGGGCGAGTTCGGCCTGAACGGCGGGCGGCACCGAGAAGGCGACCGCCTCGCAGGTGTCGAGCAGCTCCTCGAAGGACGCGGCCACGGCGGCGCCGTACGGTTCGGCCGTCTCCCGGGCCGCCTCCGGCCGGCGCGCCCACACCGACGTCAACCGCGTCTCCGGCCCGGCGGCGAGCACCCGGGCGTGCACGGCCCGTGCCCAGGGTCCCGCGCCGACGAGCCCCACCCTCACGGGGGCCTGGGTCCAGGTGGACGACGTACCGGTCACGAGCATCTCCTCTGCTGTGTACGGGGCCTGACGTGCCGTCGGCCCACCGCGGCGCCGGAGGAGCGGGCGCCCGGCGGTGACGGCGGCCGGGCACCGGATCTTCGGACGCGTGGACCGACTTCATCACGCCGGCCCGCCGTCCGGCCAGGGGGACGGCCGGGACGGGTCGGTCGGACCGGACTTGACCTGATCGAAAGGTGCAGCGGCCGGAGAGGCTCATAGGCTGTGCGCGATGATCACCGTCGAACCGGAGGAGCGAACGTGAGACCACGCCCGCAGCAGCCCGCACGACGTACGACCGTCCTGCGCCGCGAAGCCGTCGTCGCGGCCGTTCCCGTCGCGCTCGCCGCCCTGCTCACCGCGGCCGGACCCGCCACGGCGGCCGGGACCGCGGGCTCCGCGGGCGCGGGCGACCCGTACTTCCCCCTCTCGGGCAACGGCGGCTACGACGTCCGCCACTACGACCTGACCCTCGGCTACGATCCGGCGACCCGGCATCTCGACGGCACGGCGGTCGTCACCGCCCGCGCCACGCAGCGGCTGACCCGCTTCGACCTCGACCTCAACGGCCTGAAGGTCACCGGTGTCACCGTCGACCACGCGAGGGCGTCCTTCCGGCGCACCGGACAGGAACTCGTCGTCACCCCGCACAAGGCCCTCCACCCGGGCCAGGAGTTCCGTGTCACCGTCGCCTACGCCGGTACGCCCAAGCCCGTCACGGACCCGGACGGCTCGCTCGACGGCTGGATCCCCACGGACGACGGCGCTTTCGTGGCCGGCGAACCGCAGGGCGCGATGACCTGGTTCCCGGCGAACAGCCACCCCACCGACAAGGCCTCGTACGACTTCACCGTGACGGTTCCGCAGGGCCGGACCGCCGTCGCGAACGGAGTCCTGCTCGGGCAGCGGACCAGCCACGGGCGGACCACCTTCCGCTGGCGGCAGTCCGAGCCGATGGCGGCCTACCTCGCCACGGCGACCGTCGGCACGTTCAAGGTCGAGCGGTACACCACCCGCGACGGCATCCAGGTCTACAACGCCGTCGACCCCCGGGAGGCGGCCGACGCCGCGCCGGTGCTGAAGAAGCTGCCCTCCGTCCTCGCCTGGGAGAGCAAGCTCTTCGGCCCCTACCCCTTCCGCGCCGCCGGCGCCATCGTCGACCGGGCCCCGCAGGTCGGTTACGCCCTGGAGACCCAGACACGGCCCGTCTACGACTCGGCGCCCGACCTCGACACCCTCGTCCACGAGAGCGCCCACCAGTGGTTCGGTGACTCCGTCTCCCTGACGAAGTGGAAGGACATCTGGCTCAACGAGGGCTTCGCCACGTACGCGGAGTGGCTCTACACCGAGCAGCACGGCGGCAAGAGCGCCCAGCAGACCTTCGACACGCTGTACGCCACCCCTGCCGGCAAGGACCTGTGGGCGTTCCCGCCCGCCGATCCCGGCAGCGGCGAGCACATCTTCGAGACCCCCGTCTACGCCCGCGGTGCCATGGCCCTGCACGAGCTGCGGACCGCCGTCGGCGACCGCGCGTTCTTCCGCATCCTGCGCTGCTGGGCCGCCTCTCACCGCGACGGGCACGGCACGACGGCCCAGTTCGTCCGGCTCTCCGAGCGGGAGTCGGGCAAGGACCTCTCCGGCCTCTTCCACACCTGGCTCCACACAGCGGGAAAGCCCGCCTCTCCCTGAGAGACGGGCTTTCCGGGTCGTCGCCGCGGTCGGCTCAGGCCGGCCGCAGCCACACCGTCGCCAGCGGCGGCAGCGTCAGCTCGATGCTCGTCGGACGGCCGTGCATGCCGATCGCCTCCGCCTTCACCGGCTCGGGGTTGGTGACGTCGCTGCCGCCGTAGCGCAGCGCGTCGGTGTTGAGGACCTCGCGCCAGGCGGAGATGTCCTCGGGGACGCCGAGGCGGTAGTTGTGGCGGACGGCGGGGGAGAAGTGCGAGACGGCCAGGAGAGGCGTGCCGTCGGCGGCGTGGCGCAGGAACGCGAACACGTTGTCGTCGGCCGCGTCGCCCATCACCCACCTGAAGCCCGAAGGATCGGTGTCGCGCTCCCAGAGGGCCGGGTCGGCGCGGTACTCCTTGTTCAGGTCACGGACGAGATCCTGCACACCCCGGTGGTCGGCCTCGGCACCATAGGCCGGGTCGAGCAGCCACCAGTTCGGACCGTCGGCCTCCTTCCACTCACCGCCCTGCGCGAACTCCTGCCCCATGAAGAGGAGTTGCTTGCCGGGGTGGGCCCACATGAAGGCCAGGTAGGCGCGCAGGTTGGCCCGCTGCTGCCACCAGTCGCCGGGCATCTTGGAGACGAGTGACTGCTTGCCGTGGACGACCTCGTCGTGGGAGATCGGCAGTACGTAGTTCTCGCTGTACGCGTACACCATCGAGAACGTCATCTCGTTGTGGTGGTACTTGCGGTGGATCGGCTCGTGCTGGATGTACTCCAGCGAGTCGTGCATCCAGCCCATGTTCCACTTCAGCCCGAACCCGAGGCCGTCCTCGGAGGTCGGACGGGTGACGCCGTCCCAGGCGGTCGACTCCTCCGCCATCGTGACGACGCCCGGGTTGCGGCGGTACACGGTGGCGTTCATCTCCTGGAGGAACGCCACCGCGTCGGGGTTGTCCCGGCCGCCGAACTCGTTGGGGCTCCACTGCCCGTCCTCGCGGGAGTAGTCGAGGTAGAGCATGGAGGCCACCGCGTCGACGCGGAGGCCGTCGATGTGGAACTCCT
>NZ_JBEZHO010000074.1:0-33310 GCF_040650615.1 Streptomyces sp. NPDC048643 | reverse complement strand
CTTCAGCGCCCGGCCACCGGTCGTGGTCTCCGGGGAGCCGAACATCACGCCGATCTTCTCGCGGAGCTGGTTGATGAAGATCGCGGTGGTCTTCGACTGGTTGAGCGCGCTGGTGATCTTGCGCAGGGCCTGGCTCATCAGACGGGCCTGCAGACCCACGTGCGAGTCGCCCATCTCGCCCTCGATCTCCGCGCGCGGCACCAGGGCGGCGACGGAGTCGATCACGATGAGGTCGAGCGCTCCGGAGCGGACCAGCATGTCCACGATCTCCAGGGCCTGCTCGCCGTTGTCCGGCTGGGACAGGATGAGGTTGTCGATGTCGACGCCGAGCTTCTTCGCGTACTCGGGGTCGAGGGCGTGCTCGGCGTCCACGAACGCCACCTGGCCGCCGGCCTTCTGCGCGTTCGCGACGGCGTGCAGGGTCAGGGTCGTCTTACCGGAGGACTCCGGGCCGTAGACCTCGACCACGCGGCCGCGCGGGAGCCCGCCGACGCCGAGGGCGACATCGAGCGCGGTCGACCCGGTGGGGATGACCTCGATGGGCTCATTCGGCCGCTCGCCCAGGCGCATCACTGCACCCTTGCCGAACTGCCGTTCAATCTGTGCGAGCGCGGCGTCGAGCGCCTTCTCGCGGTCGGTTCCTGCCATGGGTTCCACCCGGTTTGCTTGAGTCGATCGCTTCACGTCAAAGACGCTAACGCCTGCCACTGACAATGCGCCCCGACGCCCGTCCGGCCTGTGGATAACTCGGGCACATCTCCATGGAAACCCTGCCGAAACCATCGGCTAGGGCTCCGCCGGAACTTCTATAAGAATGGATGTTCGATTTACGTGTCAAGCGCACCACGCGACACCTCCGAGACTACGTTCACGGTCCGACAACCCCCGGGATCTGCCCTCATCACGGGCCCGGCGCGCGTCCGCCCCGGGCTACTCCCCCGGGCGTAGCGCCGGTGTCTTCGGCCGTACGACGACGTCCCGCGGGACCGCCCGGCAGGCTGTCGGCCATGGAAACGACGAGGGTCCGCGCCCTGACTCCGCCGAAGCCCTCGCTCCGTCCGGCCGAGCGGCTCTGCCACGCCACGGGCGCCGTGCTCGTCCTGTCGGGATGCGTGCACCTGCTGGTCTTCGCCGTCGACGGCGGCCCCTGGGACGGACCGGTCTCCTGGCGCAAGCCCGTCACCTTCGGGCTCTCCTTCGGGCTGACGCTGATCGCGGTCACCTGGGTGACGTCGTATCTGCGCGTCGGTGCCCGGCCGCGCACCGCGCTGCTCGCCGTGTTCGCCGCGGACTGTGTGGTGGAGGTCGGCGGGATCACACTCCAGGCGTGGCGCCGGGTGCCCTCGCATCTCAACATGGAGACCGGTTTCGACACGGCGGTGTCCATGACGCTCGCCGTGGGCGGCGGGGTGCTGGTCGTGGTGCTGGCCCTGTTCGCGGTCGCGTCCTTCCGGAACCGGCCCGCGGGGCCTCCCGGCATGCCGCTCGCCCTGCGTTCCGGGTTCGCGATCCTGCTCGTCGGTCTGGCCTCCGGCGCCGCGATGATCGCGCGCGGGGTCGTTCTCACCCGCACCGGCCACCAGGAGGCGGCCTACCACTCGACGGCTCCGCTCAAGCCGCTGCACGGCGTGAGCCTGCACGCCGTGCTCGTGCTGCCCGCGCTGGCGTGGTTGCTGTCCCGCACCGACTGGAGCACGCGGGTCAGGGAACGCGTCCTGTACGGGGCGGTCGGCTGCTACGTCGCGGCCGTCCTCGCCACCGGCGTCGACGCGGTGCTCACCTGGTGAGCGTCACCGGTCGAACAGCCGCCGCACGCGCGCGGCAAGGCCCTCCGAGCTGCGCGTCCGGTGCCCGTGGACGCGCGGGTCGTCCGTGACCTCGTAGCGCTTCACGTACGCCCCGAGGAACGCCTGGAGCGTGGCCACGGCGGGGATGGCGATCAACGCGCCGACGGCTCCGAGGAGCGCCGTGCCCGCGATGACGGACCCGAAGGCGACCGCCGGGTGGATGTCCACCGACTTGGAGGTCAGCTTGGGCTGCAGCACGTAGTTCTCGAACTGCTGGTAGATCACCACGAAGACGAGCACCCACAGCGCGTACCAGGGGTCGACGGTGAAGGCGATCAGCATCGGCAGGGCGCCCGCGAGATAGGTGCCGATGGTCGGGATGAACTGCGAGACCAGGCCGACCCACACGCCGAGCACGGGCGCGTAGGGCACGCCGAGCGCCTCCAGCAGGATGTAGTGCGCCACTCCCGAGATCAGCGCCATCAGGCCGCGTGAGTACAGATAGCCGCCGGTCTTGTCGACGGCGATCTCCCAGGCGCGCAGCACCTCGGCCTGCCGGGCCGGCGGCAGCACCGAGCAGAGCGCGCGCCGCAGCCGCGGTCCGTCGGCCGCGAAGTAGAACGAGAACAGCGCGATGGTCAGCAACTGGAAGAGCCCGCCCAGGACCTGTCCGGAGACGTCCAGGACGCCGGTGGCGCTGTTCTGCACGTACTTCCGCAGCCAGGCGGAGTGGAGCAGGCTGTCCTGGATGTCGACCCGTCTCAGGTCGGTGTGGAAGTGCGCGTTGATCCAGTTGATGACGGAGTCGAGGTAGTCCGGGAAGCCCTCGACCATCTTGATGATCTGCCCCGCGAGCATCGAGCCGAGCAGCGTGATGAATCCGGCGGTCAGGATCAGCGAGCCGAGGAAGACCAGGAACGCGGCCAGTCCCCTGCGCATCCCCCGCGAGGCCATCCAGCTCACCGCGGGTTCTATCGCGAGCGCCAGGAAGAAAGAGATCAGGATGTTGATCAACAGGCCCGTGAGCTGGTGGAACGCCCAACTGCCCAACTGGAACGCCGCGATGAGCGTCAGCGCGAGCACCATGGCACGCGGCAGCCAGCGCGGCATACGACCGCCCTGGGCGACGATGCCCCCGCCAGGTGGCTCGGGCGGTGTCGTGCCGAACGGGGATGCCTGCTGATCGACCTGCGTGTTCTCGTCTGTCGGGGCCACGGAGCAAGTTTCGCCCACGCCACCGACAATCGGCCCCGGTCCCCCCTTGTTCGATGCCCACCGGACACTTCCCCGGCCCGGGCCAGGCACTTTTCGGGTGCCTGTCAGTGCTTTTCGTACGGAACGTCCATCGACGCGCACACCACGCGCCAGACGTCCCTGGCCTCCCAGCCCGCGTCCAGCGCCTCGTTGACGGTGCGCCCGCCGAGTTCCGTCATCACGTGATCGCGCGCGAAGGTGTCGGCGTACCCCGCGCCGAAATGATCAGCCATTCGCTGCCAGAAGACCGTCAACCGCATGACACCAGTATCCCGCCCCTGGGGGTGGGCCAGTGCCGGGAGCCCATGCCGAGACCGCTTTCCGCCCTACGGTCTGACGCATGGCCGAAACAGGAGCATCCCCACTCCCCCAGACGCCCCCGGCGCGTTCCCCGCTCGCACGCGCCGAGCACTTCATCTGGCTCACCGCGCGCGTGCTGGAACAGCGCCGCTTCGCCTATCACTTCCTCGGCGGCGGCGCCGACGCCGTGGAGACCGCGCTGGCCGCGTACCGCAACGACGACGAAGGGTACGGTCACGCGCTCGAACCCGATCTGCGCGGTCCGGTCAGCCAGCCGCTGCACACCGGGCACGCGCTGCGCGTCCTCGACGCGATCGGGCGCTGCGGCGGACAGCGGGTGGAGCGTGTGTGCCGATATCTGACCTCCGTGTCGACGGCGGACGGCGCGCTGCCGGCGATCCATCCCAGCCAGCGTGGCTACCCGGCCGCCCCCTTCCTCCCGATCGTCGACGATCCGCCGAGCGACCTCCTCGCCACCGGTCCGGTGGTGGGTCTGCTGCACCGCAACGAGGTGTGGCACGCCTGGCTGTTCCGGGCCACCGACTTCTGCTGGCAGGCGGTCGAGTCCGTGGAGCGGTCCCATCCGTACGAGATCGAGGCGGCGGTCGCCTTCCTCGATTCGGCGGTCGACCGCCCGCGCGCGGAGGCGTGCGCCGACCGGCTGGGCCGCCTCGTCCGGGAGCGCCGGCTCGCCGCGCTCGACCCCGAGAACCTGGCGGCCTTTCCCGTCGCCCCGGGTTACGCGGAGGGTGAGCACCACTTCCCGCACGACTACGCGGGCACTCCGGGCTCGCTCGCGCGCGCGTGGTTCACCGACGAGGAGATGTCACGCTCCCTCGACCACCTCGCGACCGAGCAGCAGGAAGACGGCGGCTGGCCGATCCGGTGGCGTCAGTGGGCACCGGGCAGCGCCCTGGAGAGCCGCCCCCTCGTGACGATCGAGGCACTGCGCACGCTCCGGGCGCACGGCAGATCCCTCGGCTGAGGGCGTCCGGCATTCCCCGCGGTCCGCGTCCACCGGCCACGGCCCTGCTTCCGGGGGCGTGACGGGATCGGGGACCGCGCCCAGCCCCGGAAGCACGCCCAGCCCCGGGAGCACGGAGGACTCAGGAGTCCACGCGCGCGTGCCCGCGGGTCAGCCCGTGATCGCGCGGACCCCGGCCGTCACCGCCACGGCCGCCGCGACCACCAGCAGGAACGGGGCACGCAGGATGAGCGCGACGGCCGCCGCCGCGAGCCCCGCGGCCTTCGCGTCCACGACGAGGACCCGCCCGTCCGCGAAGGTCTGCTGGGCCGTGAGGGCGGCCAGGAGCGCGACGGGCAGCAGGGCGGCGAGCCGCTGCACGAGCGGTCGCTCCAGCACCCCGGCGGGGATCAGCAGACCGACGAGTTTGACGACGTAGCAGCCGACGGCGGTGGCGCCGATGGCGATCCAGATGTTCAACGGTCTTCCCCAGATGCGTCGTGCGGTGCGCCGTCGGGCACATCGGTCGGTGCCTCGGGCCCGGTCGTGGACGGGGTCCGCGGTGTGCCGCCACCTGGCCCGTCGTCGGTGCGCGCCCGGTTGCGTCCCGTCACGTACAGCACGGCGGGGGCGGCGAGCGCGGCCACCAGGACGGGGACTCCGGCGGGCAGTACGGGCAGCAGGCCGAGCCCGAGCAGGACCGCGATGCCCGCCACCGCGCGTTCCGTGGAGGTCTTCAGCATCGGCGCGAGCAACGCCAGGAACACGGCGGGTCCCGCGGCGTCCAGGCCCCACGCGTCGGTGTCCCCGATGGCCTCGGCCCCGACAGCGCCCAGCAGGGTGGTCAGGTTCCACAGGAGGTACAGCGACAGACCGGTGACCGTGAAGCCGAGCCGGACGCTGCGGCGGGTGGGCTGGGCGAGCGCGACGGCCGTGGTCTCGTCGATCACCCACTGCGCGGCGAAGGGGCGCACCGCGCGCGGGAGAGCGAGGAGCTGCGACAGGCGCAGCCCGTAGAAGGCGTTGCGCACCCCCAGGAAGAAGGCGCCCGCTGCCGCGGTGAGCGGGTTGCCTCCGGCCGCGAGCGCACCCACCAGCGCGAACTGTGAGGCGCCGGTGAACACCAGGAGGCTGAGCGCGCAGGTCTGAAGAAGGGTGAGCCCGCTGCCGGCCGACGTCACCCCGAAGGCGAAACCGGACAGTCCGACGGCGACCCCGACTCCGAGTGCGTCGCGGACGACGGCGGCGTCGGGTTTTCCGTCTTCTTCACTGCGCTGGTCCGCGAGAGCTGTCTGTTCTGCCACGCGTCGGACGGTACGAGGAGGTGCCCCGCGCCGTCTTGTACGTTCTTGCGCTCACGCTGGTAGGCACCCGGGGGCACGCCCACGATCCGGGTGAAGTGGCGGTTGAGGTGCGGCTGGTCCGTGAAGCCGACGGCGACGGCCGCCTCGGCGGGCGCGGAACCGGCGTCCAGCAGATGACGTGCCCGGCGCACCCGCGCGTCGGTCAGCCAGGTGTGGGGCGGCATCCCGTAGGCGTCCCGGAACGCGCGCAGCAGGGCGAACGAGCTGGTGCCGAGGTCGGCGGCGAGCCGCTCCAGTGTCGGCGGTTCGGCCATCCGTTCCTCCAGCACGGCACGCGCGCGTGCGGCGAGACGGCCGCCCGCGGTCCGCACGGCCCGCTGCGGCAGGGGCCCGCCGTTCAGGCGCAGCAGCCGGGTCACGGCGACCCGCAGCAGGGTGTCGGCGGCCAGCGCGTTGCCCTCGTCGGCGGCCCGGAGCACCTGGTGGACCAGACCGGCCGCGTACGGATCGTCGAGGACGGGCCTGGTGAATCCGGGGGCGCCGCGCAGGGTGGTGGTCTCGGCGGCGATCTCCGCGACGAGGTCCGGGGAGGGGTACACAGCGCCGTAGTGCCAGCCCTCGGGAACGCCGGCGCGTCCGGTGTGCGGGGTGTCGGGGTTGACGAGAGCGAGGGCGCCGGGACCCGCGTACTGGTCGACGCCTCCGTGGTGGAAGACCTCGACGCCCTCGTCGATGGCGGCGATCACGAAGTTCTCGTGGGTGTGCCGCACGAAGATCTTCTCGACGTACCGGGCACGCAGGAGATCGACACCGGGCAGCTCCGCGTACCGCCAGTGTCGTGCCCGCTCCTGCCCCGAACCTGCCACGTCCTCATTCTCCGCCACCTCGGCCGGGGTCACCGCGGACGTCCACCGCATCCTTCGGCCCTGATCACCGCGGACGCCGACCGCAGCCCTCGCCCGGGCCCGGCGGACTCCGGCCGGCGGGGCCGTCCCGTCCCCGTATCCGCGCAGGTCAGAGCGATTGTCAGTGAGCGGGTGCAGGATGGACGCATGGTCAGCTCCACGCATCGGGCCCTCGACGGCTTCTCCCCCGCGACCCGCGGCTGGTTCACGGGGGCCTTCTCCGCGCCCACCGCGGCCCAGGCCGGCGCGTGGACGGCCATCGGCGCGGGCTCCGATGTGCTGGTCGTCGCCCCGACCGGCTCCGGCAAGACGCTGGCCGCGTTCCTGGCCGCGCTCGACCAGCTGGCCTCGACGCCCCCGCCGGCGGACCCCAGGAAGCGCTGCCGCGTGCTGTACGTGTCACCGCTGAAGGCGCTCGCGGTCGACGTGGAGCGCAATCTGCGCAGCCCGCTGACCGGTATCCGGCAGGAGTCGGTGCGGCTCGGGCTGCCGGAGCCCGAGGTGAAGGTGGGGATCCGCTCCGGCGACACCCCGCCCGCCGAGCGCAGGGCGCTGGCCACCCGCCCGCCGGACATCCTGATCACCACCCCCGAGTCGCTGTTCCTGATGCTGACGTCGGCCACGCGTGACGCTTTGACGGGCATCGAGACGGTGATCCTGGACGAGGTGCACGCCGTCGCGGGCACCAAGCGCGGCGCCCACCTCGCGCTCACGCTGGAGCGCCTGGACGAGCTGCTGCCCAAACCGGCCCGCCGCATCGGTCTCTCCGCGACCGTGCGTCCCGTGGACGAGGTCGCGCGCTACCTGTCCCCGCAGCGCAAGGTGGAGATCGTCCAGCCGCCCTCCGGCAAGGAGTTCGACCTCTCGGTCGTCGTCCCGGTGGAGGACCTGGGGGAGCTGGGCGGCTCCCCGGCCGCCGACGGCAAGGACGGCGCGGAGAAGCCCTCCATCTGGCCCCATGTCGAGGAGCGGATCACCGACCTCGTCCAGTCCCACCGCTCGACGATCGTGTTCGCCAACTCTCGGCGTCTCGCCGAGCGCCTGTGCAACCGGCTCAACGAGATCGCGTACGAGCGGGCGACCGGCGAGCCCCTGGACGAAGCGCATTCTCCAGCCGAGCTGATGGGCGGCTCGGGGGCGGCGCAGGGTGCGCCTGCCGTCATCGCGCGTGCGCACCACGGCTCGGTGTCCAAGGAGCAGCGGGCCCAGGTCGAGGAGGACCTGAAGGCCGGCCGTCTTCCCGCCGTCGTCGCCACCTCCAGCCTCGAACTGGGCATCGACATGGGCGCGGTCGATCTCGTCATCCAGGTCGAGTCCCCGCCCTCCGTGGCGTCGGGGCTCCAGCGGGTGGGCCGCGCGGGTCACCAGGTCGGCGCGGTCTCCACGGGCGTCGTGTTCCCGAAGTACCGCGGAGACCTGGTGCAGGCGGCCGTGGTCACCGAGCGGATGCGCACGGGCTCCATCGAGTCCCTGCGGATCCCCGCCAACCCCTTGGACGTACTGGCACAGCAGCTCGTCGCCATGACGGCGCTCGACACCTGGCAGGTCGACGACCTGCTCACCACCGTCCGTCGCGCGGCCCCCTTCGCCGCGCTCCCGGAGTCGGCGTTCACGGCCGTGCTCGACATGCTCGCCGGCCGCTACCCCTCGGACGCCTTCGCGGAGCTGAGGCCCCGCGTCGTCTGGGACCGCGTCGCGGGCACGGTCACCGGCCGCCCCGGCGCCCAGCGGCTCGCCGTCACCTCCGGAGGCACGATCCCCGACCGTGGGCTCTTCGGCGTCTTCCTCGCGGGAGCCGACCCCAAGAAGGGCGGCGGCCGGGTCGGCGAACTCGACGAGGAAATGGTCTACGAGTCCCGCGTGGGCGACGTGTTCACACTCGGCACGAGCTCCTGGCGCATCGAGGACATCACCCGGGACCGCGTCCTCGTCTCCCCGGCCCCGGGTGTCCCGGGCAGGCTGCCCTTCTGGAAGGGCGACCAGCTCGGCAGGCCCCTCGAACTGGGCCGCGCGGTCGGCGCGTTCCTCCGCGAGGTCGGCTCCCTCCCCCAGGACGACGCCCGGCTCCGCCTCCTCGCGGCGGGCCTCGACGCCTGGGCCGCCGACAACGTCCTGGCGTACCTCACCGAGCAGCGCGAGGCATGCGGCCACGTCCCGGACGACCGCACCATCGTCGTCGAGCGCTTCCGCGACGAGCTGGGCGACTGGCGCGTCGTCGTGCACTCCCCCTTCGGCGCCCAGGTCCACGCGCCCTGGGCCCTCGCCCTGGGGGCGAAGCTGTCCGAGCGCTACGGCATGGACGCCCAGGTCATGCACGCCGACGACGGCATCGTGCTGCGGCTGCCCGACGCCGACCTGATGGGCATGGACCTGCTCGACCAGGCCCCCACGAAGGGGGGCACGGAGTACGACGCCGACCAGGCACCGGTCGGCGCGGCGGACGTCGCCTTCGACAAGGGCGAGGTCAACCAGATCGTCACGGACCAGGTCGGCAGTTCGGCCCTGTTCGCCGCCCGCTTCCGCGAGTGCGCGGCCCGTGCCCTGCTGCTCCCGCGCCGCAGCCCCGGCAAGCGCACCCCGCTCTGGCAGCAGCGCCAGCGCGCCGCCCAACTGCTCCAGGTGGCGAGCGAGTTCGGCTCGTTCCCGATCGTCCTCGAAGCGGTCCGCGAATGCCTCCAGGACGTCTTCGACGTCCCGGGCCTCACGGAGCTGATGGGCGACATCGAGTCCCGCAAGGTCCGCCTCGTGGAGGTCACCACCACCGAGCCCTCCCCCTTCGCCCGCTCGCTCCTCTTCGGCTACGTCGCCCAGTTCCTGTACGAGGGGGACTCGCCCCTCGCCGAGCGGCGGGCCGCCGCGCTGTCGCTGGACTCCCGCCTGTTGGCCGAACTCCTCGGCCAGGCCGAGCTGCGCGAGCTGCTCGACGCCGACGTGCTCGCCGAGCTGGAGAGCGAGCTGCAGTGGCTCACCGAGGACCGGCGCATCAAGGACGTGGAGGGTGTCGCCGACCTGCTGCGCCTGCTGGGGCCGCTCACGGACACCGAGCTGGCCGAGCGGGGCTCCGAGCCGTACTGGGCCCAGGAGTTGGCCGCCGCGCGCCGCGCCATCCGGGTCCGGATCGCCGGGGCCGACCACTGGGCGGCGATCGAGGATGCGGGCCGCCTGCGGGACGCACTCGGGACCGCGCTGCCCGTCGGCGTCCCGGAAGCCTTCACCGAGCCGGTGAAGGACCCCCTCGGAGACCTCCTGGCACGGTACGCGCGCACCCACGGGCCGTTCACGTCCACGGCCGCCGCCTCTCGCTTCGGCCTCGGTTCGGCGGTCACGGACGGCGCACTGCACCGGCTGGCCGCCGGCGGGCGTGTCGTACAGGGCGAGTTCCATCCCGCGGGCATCGGCCAGGAGTGGTGCGACGCCGCGGTGCTGCGCAGGCTGCGGCGGCGCTCCCTCGCCGCGCTGCGCCACGAGTTGGAGCCGGTGCCGCCCGCCGCGCTCGCCCAGTTCCTCCCGCAGTGGCAGCACGTCGGCAGCGGTCACGGGCTGCGCGGCATCGACGGACTGGTGCGCGCCGTCGAGCAGTTGCAGGGCGCGTCCGTGCCGGCGTCCGCACTGGAGAAACTGGTACTGCCCTCGCGTGTCGCCGGGTACGCACCGGCGCTGCTCGACGAGCTCACGGCCGCCGGAGAGGTGGTCTGGGCAGGAGCGGGTTCGCTGCCGGGCAAGGACGGCTGGGTCTCGCTCTTTCTGGCCGATGCCGCCCCCCTGCTGCTCCCGGCCGCGCATCCCCTGGAGCTGACGGCACTGCACCAGTCGGTCCTCGACACCCTCACCGGTGGCTACGGCCTCTTCTTCCGCCAGATCGCCGACCAGGTCCGCGCCACCACCCACCCGGACGCCACCGATCCCCAACTGGCGGACGTCATCTGGGACCTGGCCTGGTCCGGGCGCCTCACGAACGACACCCTCGCCCCGATGCGCTCCCTCCTCGGCTCGGGCCGCACCGCCGGTTCGACCGCCCACCGCGCCAAGCGCTCGGTCCCGCGGGGACGCTACGGCGCTCTGACCGGCGGCGCACGACCCCAGTCGCGGACCGGCCCACCCACCGTGGCGGGCCGCTGGTCCCTCCTGCCCGAGCGTGAGCCCGACCCCACCGTGCGCGCCCACGCCCTGGCCCGCACCCTGCTCGACCGGCACGGAGTGGTCACCCGGGGTGCCGTCGCCGCCGAGGGCGTGGAAGGCGGCTTCTCCGCGGTCTACCGCATCCTGTCCGCCTTCGAGGACAGCGGCCAGGCGCGTCGCGGCTATGTGGTCGAGGGCCTCGGCGCGGCCCAGTTCGCCATGGACGGCGCGGTGGACCGCCTCCGCGCGGCGGCGAACGCACGGGACCGCGGCGACACCTCGTCCCCGCTCATGTCCCCGGGCGGCCACGGTTTCCCGGACGACTCGCCCGCGGCCCACGGTTTCCCGGACGACCACGGCCTGCCGGGCGGCCGGGGATCCGCCCTCGGCCCGGCGGACGTCCCCGGGTTCCCGGACCTCTCGGGGCTCCCGGGCACCGGGGGTCGCACGGACTCCTCCGACCGGCCGGACCCCGACGGCGACGGACACGGCTCGGGATTCAACAGTCCGGGCATCGTCGGACACAAGCCCGCTTCCGTCGAACCCGGCTTCGACGGAAGCGACTTCGGCACCCCCGGTTCCGGGGACGGCGGAGCCCACACCTTCTCCGCCGACTCCGCCTTCTCGGCCGGTTCCCCGTACCCCGACGCCACCGGCCACCCGCCGGCGTCGCCCCGGCGCAACGGCTTGCCGTACGGGTACGGCTCCACGGGCCCCGCCGACCGAGCCTTCCCGAACGCCCGCTCCCGCACCCGCGCCACTTCCCCGGCGGTCGTCCTGGCCGCGGCCGATCCCGCGAACGCCTACGGCGCGGCCCTGCCCTGGCCGGAGTCGCCGACCGAGGCGGGCCACAAGCCGGGCCGCAAGGCGGGCTCCCTGGTCGTCCTGGTCGACGGCGAGCTGACCCTCTACATGGAGCGCGGCGGCAAGACCCTGCTGGCCTGGCCCGCCGATCCGGAGAGCCCGGTCGGCGACGACGTACGCCTGCACGCCGCGGCCGAGGCACTCGCGGCCTCCGCCCGGGCGGGCTCACTCGGCACGGTCACCGTCGAGCGTGTCAACGGAGCGTCGGCCCTGACCTCTCCCCTCGGCACCCTCCTGGAAGCAGCGGGCTTCATCGCCACTCCACGCGGGCTGCGGCTGCGAGCCTGACCCGCCCCGCGCGCCGGGGCACCCGCTCACCAGCCGTGCCACCCTGGACCCATGCCCGAAGGAGACACCGTCTGGCAGGCCGCGAGGCGCCTACATGTGGCCCTCGCGGGCAAGGTGCTGACCCGGTCCGACCTACGAGTGCCGCAGTTCGCGACGGCCGACCTCACCGGTCGCACCGTCCTGGACGTCACCCCGCGCGGCAAGCACCTGCTCACCCGGATCGAGGGCGACCTGACCCTGCACTCGCACCTCCGGATGGACGGTTCCTGGAAGGTGTTCGAGCCGGGTCGGCGCTGGAGCGGTGGACCGGCCCACCAGATCCGGGCCATCCTCGGCACGGCCGACCGCACCGCGGTCGGGTACCGCCTCCCGGTCCTGGAACTGCTCCGCAGCACGGACGAGGACCGCGCGGTCGGGCATCTCGGCCCCGACCTCCTGGGCTCGGACTGGGACCCGGACAAGGCCCTGGAGAACCTGTTCCGCGACCCGGACCGCGCCCTCGGCGAAGCCCTCCTCGACCAGCGGAATCTCGCCGGGATCGGCAACGTCTACAAGAGCGAGCTGTGCTTCCTGCTCGGCGTCACCCCCTGGCTCCCCGTCGGCGCCCTGCCCGCGGGTCTGGCCGCCCAACTGCCCGACCTGGCGAAGAAGCTGCTGGAGTTCAACCGCGACCGCCCCTCCCGCATCACCACGGGCCGCAGCGACCAGCACCTGTACGTGTACGGCCGCGCTCCTCGCCCCTGCCTGCGCTGCGGCACACCGGTCCGAATCGCCGACCAGGGCGACGGATCCCGTGAACGCCCCACGTACTGGTGCCCCCGCTGCCAGGCGGGCCCCACGCCACCACCGGGCGGACGCCGAGCCGTGCATCAACCCCGTACGACTAATTGACGGACCGTCAGACACGCTCGTACCGTCGCCTCATGGCCCTCCCCGCGTACGACCTCACCGGACGCACCGCCTTCGTCACCGGCGCGGCGAGCGGCATCGGCCGCGCGTCCGCACTGCTGCTCGCGGAGGCGGGCGCCGGCGTCCACTGCGCGGACCGCGACGCACAGGGCCTGCACGAGACGGCGACCCTGATCAAGGACCAGGGCGGCACGGCCTCCACACACCACATCGACGTCGCCGACCGTGCCCAGGTCCAGCAGGCCGTCGCCTCGTGCGACCGCGTCGACATCATGGCCGCGGTCGCCGGGATCATGCACAGCAGTCCCGTCCTGGAGACCAGGGACGAGGATCTCGACCGGGTGCTGAGCGTCAACTTCAGAGGTGTGCTCCACGCCTGCCAGGAGGCCGCGCACACCATGATCGCGAAGGGCGTCCGGGGCAGCATCGTCACGATGGCGTCGGGCGCGATCGACACCGGCGGTCCTGGTCTGTTCTGCTACAGCGTGTCGAAGGCGGCCGTCGTCCAGCTCACGAAGACGCTCGCCACGGAGGTCGGTCCGCACGGCATCCGCGTCAACGCGGTCGCACCCGGCTGGATCCGCACGCCCATGACCGACCGCCACGGCGAGAAGCAGGCGCACACCGAGGCGTTCATGGCCCGGCTGTCACCGCTGGGCCGCGTCGGAGAGCCCGAGGACATCGCCCACGCCGTGCTGCACCTGGCCTCGGACGCGTCGGGATTCACCACGGGCCAGATCCTCCGCCCCAACGGCGGCGTCGCGATGCCCTGGTAACGCCGCGCCCCGCATCGCCCCCGCGGCCGAACCGCGAGCCCAGCCGCGCCCGTCAAGGGGCGCGGGGAACCGCGCGGCAAGTCACAGCCGCCCACCACCCGGCCGACAACCGCAGGCCCCACCCCCCCCCGGCGCCGAAGTCGCGAGCCCAAGGTCGCCGGTCAAGGGGCGCCGGGAGCGCCGCCACGAGCCACAGCGGCTCGGCACCCGAACGACACCCACGGGCCCCGTCCCCCGGCCGCAAGGCCGCGAGCCCAGAGGCACCCGCGTAGGGGGCGCGAGGAACGGCGCGACAAGCCCCACCCGCCCTGCACACGGACACGGCCAAGCCCCCCCACCCGGTCCCCGCACCAGCACCAGCACCAGCACCAGCACCAGCAAGGACCCGTACCCACGCTCACACGGCCCGCACGCCCACCGACCGACGCCCCACCCACACCGAACGGCGCCGCACACCCCACCGGCCTCACCAAGCCCACACCGTCCAGCCGACTACGCAGCGACGTGGCCCACCTCGGCGGCCCGGTCGGCTAGCCCACGCCGGGAGCCGGCCCGTTCCCTTCACCGCTCCCCCGCCGGCGCCAGACTTCCCGCCAGTACGCCCACCAACGGTCGGAACCCACGGCGCCGGCCGCGCGGGACTTCGGCACACAGTGGACCGGGAGCAGGCTCAGCCCCCACCCGCCCGCCGCGATCGTCCCTTCGAGCACCCCCGCGTCCGGGGCCAGAGCGAGTCGGAGCACGCTGCACCACCACAGCACGCCCAACACCAGAGCGGCCCCCCGGCGCACTATTCGCCCCGCCATGGCGCCCTCCTCCGGCCCGGCACCGGGCCATCGATTCCACACACGCGACACCAGCGACCCACCGGCGGCTGACGGGTGCGGCCTGTGGCGAAGTGGCCAGGCCGCGGTCGGCCCACAGCCGACAGCCGTCAGCCGTCAGCCGTTCTCCGCCTGGAACATCCAGTGGTGCTTCTCCAGGTCGGCCGTGATGCCGATGAAGATGTCCTGGCTCACCGGGTCCGGCTCACCGGTGGCGTCCACGCGTTCCCGCATCCGGGTGATCACCGCGCCGAGCGCGTCGACGAGGGCCGCCACGGCGTCCTCGTCCTTGATCCAGCCGTCGGGGGTCGCGCCGATGCCGCTGCTCGTCGCCACGGTCGCGGCCCGTCCGTCCGGCGGCACGCCCAGCGTCGCGGCCCGCTCGGCGACGGTGTCGGAGTGCAGGCGCGCGGTGTCCACGACCTCGTCGAGCTGAAGGTGGACGGAGCGGAAGCGGGGCCCGACGACGTTCCAGTGCACCTGCTTCGCGACGAGGGAGAGGTCCACCAGGTCGACCAGGGCGCCCTGCAACGCCTCGGCGACGGTCTTCAGGTCCGCGTCGGACAGGGGGCTCTTCACGACGTACATCCAGATCCTCCGATTCACGACGGGTCCGGCGGTCGGCCTCGCCCCGTCCCTCCACCATGAAGGGCGGGCCGGATACCGGCAAATGGACCCATACCGCTCACCACTACCCGCTTCCGAGCAATGCGAAAGCCCCGGCCAGGCCCCTCCAGGTCTCCCTGGAGGACGCCCCGGCCGGGGCTTCCCATGTGTGCGTGCTCAGCTCAGGGACGTGAGTCCGTGAACGTCAGGCGGCGACGACGTCGACCGCCTCGGCAGGCGCCTTGATCGTGACCCGTTCCGGTGGCACACCGGTCACCGATACGGAATTGAGCATCGGGCGACGAACCGGTGCGGGCACCGGTTCGGTGGCCGCAGCCGACTGGGCCAGCTCGGCGAGAGCGAGTTCGTCGCTCACTTCCCGCATGAGCTCGGACATCCGTACGTCCAGCGCGTCGCAGATCGCGGAGAGCAGCTCGGAGGATGCCTCCTTCTGCCCCCGCTCCACCTCGGAGAGATAGCCGAGTGAAACTCGGGCGGACGAGGAGACTTCGCGCAGAGTACGGCCCTGGCGCTGGCGCTGCCGACGCAGCACGTCACCAAGCAGGCGACGGAGCAGAATCATCGGTGGCTCCCTCCTCGGACCGCGTAGCCGCATCCTTCACGCCCCACCGTACCGCCTTGCGCCGCGGCCGTGCGGGGAGCGATGTCGTGTTCACTCAGGGCTGCAAACATCAAAACCCCCCGTTCTGTTCCGTATCCTGTGCCCGCTCATTCCCGGTCTGTTCGCCCGCCAGCTCCTTCAGGAGCAGGGCGAGCACGCTGCGTACACTCTCCATACGGATTTCCGTCCGGCCACCGTTCAACCGCAGTGGCGTCACTTTCCCGCCGCCAGGGTCGGGAAAAGTCGCGCCGGGGGGTCCCGCGACGGCCACGTACACCGTGCCGACCGGCTGGCCGTCCTGGGGATCCGGTCCGGCGACGCCCGTGGTCGCGATCCCCCAGTCCGCGCCGAGCGCCCTGCGCACTCCGGCCGCCATCTGGGCCGCGACCTGCGGATCCACCGCCCCGCGCTGGGCCAGCAGAGTGGCGTCGACGCCCAGCAGCTGGTGCTTGAGCGGGGTGGCGTAGGCGGTCACCGAGCCCCGGAACGCCTTCGAGGCACCCGGCACCGCCGTGAGCTCGGCCGCCACCAGGCCACCGGTGAGCGACTCGGCGACGGCGAGGGTCTCGCCCCTCACCGTGAGTAGTCGCACCACCTCGGTGGCCGCCGACGTCACCGTGCGGTCTCCTCGGCGGCTGCCCGGCGCGCGGCGATTCCCTGTCGGCGCAGCACGATGGCCTGTCTCACATAGTCGAGTCCGGTGACCACGGTCAGGACGACCGCCACGGCCATCACCCAGAACCTCAGGGTGGCCAGCGCCCCCGTCAGCGCCAGGATGTACATCCCGACCGCCGTGCCCTGGGCCAGCGTCTTCAGCTTGCCGCCGCGACTCGCCGGGATGACCCCGTACCGGATCACGACGAAGCGCAGCAGGGTGACGCCCAGCTCCCGGCCGAGGATGACGACGGTCACCCACCAGGGCAGATCGCCGAGGCCCGACAGGCAGATGAGCGCCGCGCCCATGATCGCCTTGTCGGCGATGGGGTCGGCGATCTTCCCGAAGTCGGTGACGAGGTTGTAGGTGCGTGCCAGGTGGCCGTCGAAGATGTCGGTGATCATGGCGACGGCGAACGCCGCCCAGGCCCAGGCGCGCATGGCGGGGTCGTAGCCGCCGTCGGCCAGCATCAGGGCCACGAAGCCGGGCACGAGGACGAGCCGGATCATGGTCAGGATGTTGGCGATGTTCCACAGGCTGGCCTGGTCGACGGCCGCAGCGGTCAGTTTCCCGCCGCGTACCTGCTTGCCGTCGCCCGGAGCACCGGACGCGTCGGGGGCGCTCGTCGCGCCTTTGGCGCTGGGGGAGCCGCCCGCCGCGGATGCCGGGACTCCGGTCATCTGGCCGCCTCCTCAGTCTCCGTACACGCGAGCGCGCCGACCAGCGGCTCGGCCACCAGGTCGACACCTTCCGTACCGACCACCTTGGCCTCGACGATACGGCCGACGGTCAGACCCGCGCCGCTCGTGAACAGCACCTGTCCGTCCGTCTCGGGCGCCTGGTGCGCGGCGCGGCCGTACGCGCCGTCCTCGCCGTCGATCGACTCGACCAGGACCTGGACCGTCTCGCCGACACGCTCCTCGGCGCGCTGGGCGACCAGTTCCTCGGCGAGGCGGGACACGCGCGCGAGGCGCTCGGCGACGACGTCCTCGTCCAGCTTGTTCTCGAAGGTCGCCGCCTCGGTGCCGTCCTCGTCGGAGTAGCCGAAGACACCGATCGCGTCGAGGCGGGCACCCGTGAGGAAACGCTCCAGCTCGGCGAGGTCGGCCTCGCTCTCGCCGGGGAACCCGACGATGAAGTTCGAGCGCACGCCGGCCTGCGGGGCCTTGGCGCGGATGGTGTCGAGCAGCTCCAGGAACCGGTCGGTGTCGCCGAAGCGGCGCATGGAGCGCAGCACGTCGGGCGCGGAGTGCTGGAAGGACAGGTCGAAGTAGGGCGCGACGTTCTCCGTCGAGGTGAGGACGTCGATCAGGCCGGGGCGCATCTCGGCGGGCTGGAGGTAGCTGACCCGCACGCGCTCGATGCCGTCGATCTCGGCCAGCTCGGGCAGCATCGTCTCCAGGAGACGGATGTCACCGAGGTCCTTGCCGTACGAGGTGTTGTTCTCGGAGACCAGCATGACCTCCTTCACGCCCTGCTCGGCGAGCCAGCGGGCCTCGTTCAGGACGTCGCTGGGGCGGCGCGAGATGAACGAGCCGCGGAAGGACGGGATCGCGCAGAAGGTGCAGCGGCGGTCGCAGCCGGAGGCGAGCTTCACCGAGGCGACCGGGGAGCCGCCCAGCCTGCGGCGCAGGGGCGCGCGGGGGCCGGAGACCGGGGCGACGCCCTCGGGCAGGTCGGTGGGGGCACCGTGGCCGGGAAGGGCCACTTCCTCGCCGGCGGCCTGCCGCTCGGCAGGGCTGATCGGCAGCAGCTTGCGGCGGTCGCGCGGGGTGTGGGAGGCGTGGATGCCGCCGTTCAGGATGGTCTGCAGGCGGTCGGAGATGTCGGCGTAGTCGTCGAATCCGAGCACGCCGTCGGCCTCGGGGAGGGCTTCGGCGAGTTCCTTGCCGTACCGCTCGGCCATGCAGCCCACCGCCACGACGGCCTGGGTTCTGCCGTGCCCCTTGAGGTCGTTGGCTTCGAGCAGGGCGTCGACGGAGTCCTTCTTGGCGGCTTCGACGAAGCCGCAGGTGTTGACGACGGCGACGTCCGCTTGCTCGGCGTCCTCCACGAGGTGCCAGCCGTCCGCCTCCAAGCGGCCTGCGAGCTCCTCCGAGTCCACCTCGTTACGGGCGCAGCCAAGGGTGACGAGTGCGACGGTACGGCGTTCAGGCATGGGCTCAAGACTACTTTGTCTCGCCGACACCCCACGTCGACGGGGTTGGCCGATCTTGGCCAACCCCGTGGACTGCCTGTCTCCGCTGACCTCAGCCGACCTGCGGGTCGCCCTTCGTGTAGGTCAGACGCTCGACCGCGCCCGGCCGGAAGTCGTCCTCGATCTTCTTGCCGTTGACGTAGAGCTGGATGACTCCGGCGTCACCGAGGATGAGGTTGATCTTGGAGCTGTCCTGGAAGGTCTTCGACTCGCCCTGGTTCAGCAGACCGTCGAAGAGCATCCGGCCGTTGTGGTCCTTGGCGGAGATCCAGCTGCGTCCGTCCGGGGCGCTGACCCGCACGGTCACCTTGTCCTGCGGGGCGGCCGCGATGGCGCTGTCGGACGGGTCCGGCTTCGGGTCGGCGGGCTTGCTGGCGTCCGCGGTGGGCGAGGCGGCCTTGCTGGCGGTGGGCGTGGAGCCCTCGGCGACCTGGGTCTTCGAGTCGTCGCCGCTGTCGCCCCCCTTGACGACGGTGAAGCCGACGAAGCCGATCACCGCGACGATCGCGGCGACCATGGCGGCCGTCCAGTTCGGTCCGCGACGCTCGGGGCGGATGCGTTCCGCCTCGAAGAGCGGGGCGGCGGGCGTCGGCGCGGGACGTCCGCCGTGCGCGGCGTCGTACTGGGTCAGGAGCGGGGCCGGATCGAGCTGGACGGCGCGAGCCAGCGTCCGGATGTGTCCGCGGGCGTAGACGTCGCCGCCGCACGGGGTGAAGTCGTCCTGTTCGATGGCGTGGATGATCGTGATGCGGACGCGGGTGGCGTTGCTGACGTCGTCGACGGTGAGGCCGGCGTCGATGCGCGCCTGCTGGAGGGCACGGCCGACCGAGACCTGCTCGGCCGCACGGTCGTCTTCGAACGGACGCTCGTCTTCGGGGGTGTTGCCGTCAGGGGAGTTGCCGATGGACACGGGGGCGCCTTTCGAGCGTGTAGCCACCTGTGCTGGAGGTTCAGTCTAGGGGGGGTACGAAAGGGTGGGGCAACCGGGCGGTGGGACTTTGTACGCCATCAGAATGGCCGGTCATCCTGACGCCGGGACAGTTCGCGTCCCTTCGCTCAACTTGACGTGCGACGAAGGGAAACGGTTGCCCGTCGATCCCTTACGGGTGAGTCACGTTCGAATATCAGACTGGGGCTGAACGTGTCGTTCCGCCACCCGCACGGCGAACCGCCCCACCTTCGGGCGTCCCGCCGTGCGTCACCCTGACCCGACCGGCTGTCCCGTCTTCCTCCGCCGAAGTGCCTACGCTTCTGCTTCCCCGCGAATCACGGCCAACACTCCGTCGAGCTCGTCCGCCTTCACGAGCACGTCCCGGGCCTTGGATCCCTCACTCGGCCCGACGATGCCGCGCGACTCCATCAGGTCCATCAGTCGACCCGCCTTGGCGAACCCGACGCGCAGCTTGCGCTGGAGCATCGAGGTGGACCCGAACTGCGAGGTGACGACCAGTTCGGCCGCCGCGCACAGCAGGTCGAGGTCGTCGCCGATGTCCTCGTCGATCTCCTTCTTCTGCTTGGTGCCCACGGTGACGTCTTCCCGGAAGACGGGCGCCATCTGATCCTTGCAGTGCTGCACGACCGCGGCGACCTCGTCCTCCGTGACGAAGGCGCCCTGCATACGCGTGGGCTTGTTGGCGCCCATCGGCAGGAAGAGCCCGTCACCCTTGCCGATCAGCTTCTCGGCGCCGGGCTGGTCGAGGATGACGCGCGAGTCGGCGAGCGAGGACGTGGCGAAGGCGAGCCGGGAGGGCACGTTCGCCTTGATCAGACCCGTGACGACGTCCACCGACGGGCGCTGCGTGGCGAGCACCAGGTGGATGCCGGCCGCGCGCGCGAGCTGCGTGATGCGCACGATCGCGTCCTCGACGTCACGCGGGGCGACCATCATCAGGTCGGCGAGCTCGTCGACGATGACCAGGAGGTACGGGTACGGGGTCAGCTCGCGCTCACTGCCCTCGGGCAGCTTGACCTTGCCGCTGCGGATCGCCGCGTTGAAGTCGTCGATGTGCCGGTACCCGAACGCGGCGAGGTCGTCGTAGCGCAGGTCCATCTCGCGGACGACCCACTGGAGCGCCTCGGCGGCCCTCTTCGGGTTGGTGATGATCGGCGTGATCAGGTGCGGGATGCCCTCGTAGGCGGTCAGCTCGACGCGCTTGGGGTCGACCAGGACCATCCGCACGTCCTCGGGGGTCGCGCGGACCATGACCGAGGTGATCAGGCAGTTGATGCACGAGGACTTGCCGGAGCCGGTGGCGCCTGCGACCAGCACGTGCGGCATCTTCGCGAGGTTGGCCATCACGTAGCCGCCCTCGACGTCCTTGCCGAGCGCGACCAGCATGGGGTGGTCGTCCTCGGCCGCGTCCGCGAGCCGCAGCACGTCGCCGAGGTTGACCATCTCGCGGTCGGTGTTGGGGATCTCGATGCCGACCGCGGACTTGCCGGGGATCGGGCTGATGATCCGCACGTCGGGGCTGGCGACCGCGTACGCGATGTTCTTGGTCAGCGCGGTGATCCGCTCGACCTTCACGGCGGGGCCGAGTTCCACCTCGTAGCGCGTGACCGTCGGTCCGCGCGTGAACCCGGTGACGGCGGCGTCGACCTTGAACTCCCGGAAGACGTTCTGCAGGGAGGCGACCACGGCGTCGTTGGCGGCGCTGCGGGTCTTGCCGGGACCGCCGCGCTCCAGGAGGTCGAGCGAGGGCAGCGAGTAGGTGATGTCCCCGGAGAGCTGGAGCTGCTCCGCGCGCGGAGGCAGCTCGCGGGGCGCGTCGGGCGCGGCCTTGGTGAGGTCGGGAACGACGCCCTCGGAGGGCAGTGCCTCCTGCTTGGGCCGCTTGGCACCCGGCACCGGGCCCTTGGCTCGGGCGGCCGGCACCGGCGTGGTCTCCTCGTAGCCGTCGCGCTCCACGCTGACGCCCTGCGTCAGGTCGGCGACCAGCGGCGAGGGCGGCATCCCGTGCAGCACGGCGCCGTCGAGCGCGGCGGCTGCCGCGGCGGCGACGTCCACGGCGTCCATCGGCCGGTTCATGTCGGGCTGCTGCGCGCCGGGCCGCCGGGGCCGGTTCCGTCGCTTGGTGAGCGCGTCCTGTTCGGCGTTGTCGGGGTCGTACGCGTCGGGGGCCTGCGGGCGTCTGCGGGAACGCGCCGGGGTCGCCTCGCGCCACTGCTCGTCGTAGCGCTCGTCGTCCTCGCCGAACGCGTCCTCGTCGAAGTCGGCCTGGACGATGCCGAGCCTCTGGCCGAGCAGTCGCAGCCGCTGCGGGATCGCGTTGACGGGGGTGGCCGTGACGACCAGCAGCCCGAAGATCGTGAGCAGCACGAGGAGCGGCACGGCGAGGACGTCGCCCATCGTGTACGTCAGCGGGGTGGAGGCACCCCAGCCGATGAGTCCGCCGGCGTCCCTTATCGCCTGCATGCCGTCACTGCGCGCGGGCGACCCGCACGCGATGTGGACCTGCCCGAGCACACCGATCGCGAGGGCGGACAGACCGATGACGATGCGGCCGTTGGCCTCGGGCTGCTCGGGGTGGCGGATGAGCCGGGCCGCGATGACACCGAGGAGTATCGGCACGAGCAGGTCGAGGCGCCCGAAGGCACCGGTGACGAGCATCTCGACGAGGTCGCCGACCGGGCCGCGCAGGTTGGACCAGGTTCCCGCCGCGACGATCAGCGCGATGCCGAGCAGCAGGAGCGCGACACCGTCCTTGCGGTGGGCCGGGTCGAGGCCCTTGGCACCCCGCCCTATGCCACGGAAGGTCGCCCCGACGGCATGGGCGACACCCAGCCACACGGCGCGCACCAGTCGGTACACCCCCGCGGTCGGGCTGGGCGCCGGCGCGGGAGCGGGCCTCCTGGCCGCGGTCCTCCTGGCAGGCGCCTTCTTGGCGGCTGCCTTTTTCGCGGGGGCCTTCTTCGCCGGAGCGACCGCCTTCTTCGCGGGCGGCTTCTTGGCTGCGGACTGACGTGAGGCCATGTGTGTGAGGTTACCGGTGGAGACGACAGGGGACACGTGTGCCCACGGCTTCACCCGTTCGTGTCGCCCTTGCCACGGACCGGAACTGACGCGTCCTCATCCGGTTTCCCGGCCGGCCACGCCGACGTCGACAACGTTTCCGTGCCGACGTCGGTTCAGCTCTGCGACGGCAGCGGGGGCGCGCTCCCGGTGCCCGGCTCCAGGGCGTCCAGCGCTCTGCGCAGTCCGGTCAGCTTGCGTTCGAGGTGCGCCGCGGTCGCCACCGCCGCCGCGTCCGCGGAGTCGTCGTCCAGTTGCTTGGACAGCGCCTCCGCCTGCTCCTCAACGGCCGCGAGCCGCGCGGACAGTTCGGCGAGAAGACCGGCGGGCTCCTTGGCGTCGCCGAGCGTCGCCTTGCCGCCACCGCCCTCCAGCTGGAGCCGCAGCAGCGCCGCCTGCTCCCGGAGTTGGCAGTTCTTCATGTACAGCTCGACGAAGACCGAGACCTTCGCGCGCAGCACCCACGGGTCGAACGGTTTGGAGATGTAGTCCACAGCGCCCGCCGCGTATCCCCGGAAGGTGTGGTGGGGGCCGTGGTTGATGGCGGTGAGGAAGATGATCGGGATGTCCCGGGTCCGCTCCCGCCGCTTGATGTGCGCGGCGGTCTCGAAACCGTCCATGCCCGGCATCTGGACATCCAGCAGAATGACCGCGAAGTCGTCCGTGAGCAGCGCCTTGAGCGCTTCCTCCCCGGACGATGCCCGCACCAGTGTCTGATCGAGCGCGGAGAGGATCGCCTCCAGCGCCAGCAGATTCTCCGGCCGGTCATCGACCAGGAGGATCTTGGCCTTCTGCACCATGGCCCGCCCTCCTCGCCCCGGCATGGGGCCTCCCCTGTCCGCAGGACTTGGGGTACCACCGGGGGCCGCCCCAGAGGACGACTCCCTTACGTCGTCCGTCCTTGTGCCGGTCATGGTAGCCGCACCCCGCCTGTCGCCACACCCTGTCACCGTGATGTCACTGTGCACGTAGCAGAAACGTCGCGGGAGACCAGAACGTTCCCCGCATCCCCTGCTTCTACACGGCTTCGGGCCCAGTCCGTTGTGCGACCTGTCGTACGAGGTCGGGCCGCCACCGCGGCCGTGCCGCACGGTGAACGGGCCGTCGACACCGCGTCACCGGGTGACGGCTCGCGCCACCACCCGGTGTCGCCCATGTCACCCCTCGCGCATCCACTGCTCCATCACGGAGAGCAGGTGATCGGGATCGACCGGCTTGGTCACGTAGTCGGAGGCTCCCGACTCGATCGCCTTCTCCCGGTCGCCCTTCATCGCCTTCGCCGTCAGGGCGATGATCGGCAGCCCCGCGAACTGCGGCATCCTGCGGATCGCCGTGGTGGTCGCGTAACCGTCCATCTCGGGCATCATGATGTCCATCAGAACGACCGTCACATCGTCGTGCTGCTCCAGGACCTCGATGCCCTCACGGCCGTTCTCCGCGTACAGCACCGACAGGCCGTGCTGCTCCAGGACGCTCGTCAGCGCGAACACGTTGCGGATGTCGTCGTCGACGATCAGCACCTTCTCCCCCTCGAAGCGGATGCCCCGACGCGGCTGCGGTCCCGTCTCCGGGGCCGCCCACTGCTCCTGAGAGCCTCCCGCACCGCTCTCCGGCTGTCCGGGGGCGGCGGCGTGCTCCTCGGCCGCAGGAAGCGTCCTGCGGCGCCTCCTGAAGAGCGCGGCGGGTCCGTTCTGGGTCTCCTGGTACGACTTCACCTCGGCCGTCATCTCGACGCCCTGGCCGGCCAGCTCCGCCTCGGAGGCGAGCAGCTCCCCCGCCTCCAGCGCCGGGGCCAGCTGCCCGTAGCCCTGCGGCGGCAGTTCGCTCGGGTGCAGCGGCAGGTACAGCGTGAAGGTGGAGCCGCGTCCCGGCTCGCTCTGCGCGTGGATCTCGCCGCCCAGCAGCCGCGCGATCTCCCGCGAGATGGAGAGCCCGAGACCCGTGCCGCCGTACTTGCGACTCGTCGTGCCGTCCGCCTGCTTGAAGGCCTCGAAGATCACCCGCATCTTGCTCGCGGCGATCCCGATACCGGTGTCGGTCACGGAGAACGCGATCAGGGCGCCGTCCGCGTCCCGCAGCGAGCCCGACTCAAGGAGCTGCTCCCTGATGGCCACCGGCACGTCCGCACCGGCCGGCCGGATCACCAGCTCGACCGCCCCGGAGTCGGTGAACTTCACCGCGTTGGACAGCAGGTTGCGCAGCACCTGGAGCAGCCGCTGTTCGTCCGTGTGCAGCGTGGCGGGCAGTTCCGGCGAGACCCGCACCGAGAAGTCGAGGCCCTTCTCCGCCGTCAGCGGGCGGAAGGTGGCCTCCACGTAGTCGACGAGCTGGACGAGCGCGATACGGGTCGGCGACACGTCCATCTTGCCCGCCTCGACCTTGGACAGATCGAGGATGTCGTTGATCAGCTGGAGCAGGTCCGAACCCGCGCCGTGGATCGTCTCGGCGAACTCGACCTGCTTGGGCGTCAGGTTCGTGTCGGCGTTGTCGGCGAGCAACTTGGCGAGGATCAGAAGCGAGTTGAGCGGCGTCCGCAGCTCGTGCGACATGTTCGCCAGGAACTCGCTCTTGTAGCGCATGGAGACGGCGAGCTGCTCGGCACGCTCCTCCAGTACCTGGCGGGCCTCCTCGATCTCGGTGTTCTTCACCTCGATGTCCCGGTTCTGCTGGGCCAGCAGCTCGGCCTTCTCCTCCAGCTCCATGTTCGAGTCCTGGAGCGCCTTCTGCCGGTTCTCCAACTCCGCGGAACGCTCGCGCAGTTGCTCGGTCAGCTCCTGCGACTGCCGCAGCAGCACCTCGGTCTTGGTGTTCACGGAGATGGTGTTGACGCTCGTCGCGATCATCTCGGCGATCTGGTTCAGGAAGTCCTTCTGGATCTGCGTGAACGGCGTGAACGACGCCAGCTCGATGACACCGAGCACGGTCCCCTCGAACAGCACCGGAAGCACGATGACCTGCGCCGGAGGCGCCTCACCGAGCCCGGAGGAGATCTTCAGGTAGCCGCTCGGCGCGTTCTCCACCAGGATCGTGCGCTTCTCCTGGGCGGCCGTCCCGATGAGCGCCTCGCCGGGCCGGAACGACGTCGGCATGGAGCCCATCGAGTAGCCGTACGACCCGAGCATGCGCAGCTCGTACGCCTCCTCGTCCTCGGCGCCCGCGTCCTTGCCGTCGACCAGCGGCATGGAGAGGAAGAACGCGCCGTGCTGGGCCGAGACGACCGGCGTCAGCTCGCTCATGATCAGGGAGGCCACGTCGTCGAGGTCACGGCGGCCCTGCATCAGGGCGGAGATGCGGGCGAGGTTGCCCTTCAGCCAGTCCTGCTCCTTGTTCGCGATCGTGGTGTCGCGCAGGTTGGCGATCATCTTGTTGATGTAGTCCTGGAGTTCCTGGATCTCTCCGGACGCGTCCACGTCGATCTTCAGGTTCAGGTCACCACGGGTCACCGCGGTCGCCACGCGCGCGATGGCCCGCACCTGCCGGGTCAGGTTCCCGGCCATCTCGTTCACCGACTCGGTGAGGTCGCGCCAGGTGCCGTCGACGTCACGCACGCGTGCCTGGCCGCCCAACTGCCCCTCGGTGCCCACCTCGCGGGCCACCCGGGTGACCTCCTCGGCGAAGGACGACAGCTGGTCGACCATCGTGTTGATGGTGGTCTTCAGCTCCAGGATCTCGCCGCGCGCGTCGATGTCGATCTTCTTGGTCAGGTCGCCCTTCGCGATGGCCGTCGTGACCATCGCGATGTTGCGCACCTGGCCGGTCAGATTGGACGCCATCCCGTTCACCGACTCGGTGAGGTCCTTCCACGTTCCCGACACGCCCGGTACGCGCGCCTGGCCGCCGAGGATGCCGTCCGTGCCCACCTCGCGGGCCACCCGCGTCACCTGGTCAGCGAACGAACTCAGCGTCTTCACCATGGTGTTGACGGTGTCGGCGAGCTGAGCGACCTCACCGCTCGCCTCGACCGTGACCTTCTTGGTGAGGTCGCCGTTGGCCACCGCCGTCGCGACCTGCGAGATGTTCCGCACCTGGTTGGTCAGGTTGTTGGCCATCACGTTGACGTTGTCGCTCAGGTCCTTCCAGATGCCGGTGACACCCGGCACCCGCGCCTGACCGCCCAGGTTGCCGTCCGTGCCCACCTCGCGGGCCACCCGGGTCACCTGCTCGGCGAAGTTCGACAGCTGGTCGACCATCGTGTTGACGGTCGTGACCAGTTCGAGGATCTCGCCCTTGGCGTCGACGGTGATCTTCTTCGACAGGTCGCCCTTCGCGACCGCGGTCGTGACCTCGGCGATGTTGCGCACCTGGATGGTCAGGTTGTTGGCCATGAAGTTCACGGACTGCGTGAGGTCCTTCCAGGTGCCGGAGACACCCTGCACCTCGGCCTGCCCGCCCAGCATGCCCTCCGTGCCCACCTCGCGGGCCACCCGCGTCACCTGCTCGGCGAAGTTCGAGAGCTGGTCGACCATCGTGTTGAGGGTGTTCTTCAGCTCCAGGATCTCGCCGCGCGCGTCCACGTCGATCTTCTGCGACAGGTCACCCCGGGCCACCGCCGTCGCCACCTGCGCGATGTTGCGCACCTGGGCGGTGAGGTTGCCGGCCATGCCGTTCACGGAGTCGGTCAGGTCGCGCCAGACACCGGCGACGCCGGGCACCTGCGCCTGACCGCCGAGCCGGCCCTCCGTACCCACCTCGCGGGCCACCCGCGTCACCTGGTCGGCGAACGCGGAGAGCTGGTCGACCATCGTGTTGATGGTGTTCTTCAGCTCCAGGATCTCGCCGCGCGCGTCCACGTCGATCTTCTGCGACAGGTCACCCCGGGCCACCGCGGTGGTCACCTGCGCGATCTGCCGCACCTGCGAGGTCAGGTTCCCCGCCATGAAGTTGACGGAGTCGGTGAGTTCCTTCCACGTACCGGACACACCGTCCACCCGGGCCTGCCCGCCGAGCCTGCCCTCGGTGCCCACGTCCCGGGCCATCCGCGTCACCTGGTCGGCGAAGCTCGACAGCTGGTCCACCATCGTGTTCACGGTGTTCTTCAGCTGGAGCATCTCGCCGGACACGTCCACGGTGACCTTCTGCGACAGGTCGCCGTTCGCGACCGCCGTGGTCACCTGCGCGATGTTGCGCACCTGACCCGTCAGGTTCTGGAACGCCGTGTTGACGGAGTCCGTGAGGTCCTTCCACGTACCGGCCACACCCGGCACCTGCGCCTGGCCGCCCAGCTCACCCTCGACACCGACCTCGCGCGCCACCCGCGTGACCTCGACACCGAACGACGACAGCTGGTCGACCATCGTGTTGACGGTGTTCTTCAGCTCCAGCATCTCGCCGGCCACGTCCACGGTGACCTTCTGCGACAGGTCGCCGTTGGCCACCGCCGTGGTCACCGCGGCGATGTCGCGCACCTGCGTCGTCAGGTTCCGGAAGACCGTGTTGACCGAGTCGGTCAGGTCCTTCCACGTGCCCGCCGCGCCCGGCACGTTCGCCTGACCGCCGAGCTGGCCCCCGGCGCCCACCTCGTTGGCCACGCGCGTGACCTCGTCGGCGAACGTCCGCAGCGTCTCGGTCATCTGGTTGATCGTCTCGGCGAGCTGCGCGACCTCGCCCCGCGCGGAGACGGTCACCTTCTGCGACAGGTCACCGCTCGCGACCGCCGTCGTCACCTGCGCGATGCCGCGCACCTGGGCCGTCAGGTTGCCGGCCATCAGGTTCACCGAGTCGGTGAGGTCCTTCCAGACACCGGCCACCCCGGGCACCTGCGCCTGGCCGCCCAGCTCGCCCTCGGTGCCCACCTCACGCGCGACCCGCGTCACCTCGGAGGAGAACGACGACAGCTGGTCCACCATCGTGTTGACGGTGTTCTTCAGCTCCAGCATCTCGCCGGCCACGTGCACCGTGACCTTCCGCGACAGGTCACCCTTGGCGACCGCCGTGGTCACCAGCGCGATGTCCCGCACCTGGGCCGTCAGCCGGTACGCCATCGTGTTGACCGAGTCCGTGAGGTCCTTCCACGAACCCGACATCCCGCGCACCCGGGCCTGTCCGCCCAGCTTGCCCTCGGTACCCACCTCGCTGGCCACCCGCGTGACCTCGTCGGTGAACGTCGACAACTGGTCGACCAGGTTGTTGACCGTCCGCCCGACCTTCAGGAACTCCCCGCGCAGCGGATGCCCGTTCCCGTCCGCCGCCTGCGCGCGCAGATCCATCCGCGGCGACAGATCGCCCTCCGCGACCGCGGACAGCACCCGGCCGACCTCGGAGACGGGTCGTACGAGATCGTCGACCAGCGCGTTCGACGCGTCGATCGCGGCCGCCCAGGAGCCCTCGCAGACCCCCGTCTCCAGCCGCTCCGTGAGCTTTCCCTCACGGCCCACCACCCGCCGCACCCGCGACAGCTCGCCGGTCAGGTGCAGATTGCGGTCGGCGACCTCGTTGAACACCGCCGCGATCTCGGACATCACCCCGTCGCCGGAGACCGTGAGCCGCTTGCGGAAGTTCCCGTCCCGCATCGACACCAGGGCGGCCAGCATGCGGTTCAGGGCCGCCGTGTCCACCTCGGTCGTGCCTCCCCGCGATGCGCGCCCGCTGTTCAGGGACTGTCCGCCTTTCGCGCGCGTCCTACTGCCCCGCGTCGCTGCGCCAGACTCCACTGTGTCCCTCCCGCAAGGGTCGACCATTACTGCTCGGCGTACTCGGGTACTGCTGCTCGGCGTGCAGAGGAGGCACTCGGCGTGCCCGGACCTTCTCCATGGAGCCTGCCCAGTGTTTCACCCCGGCCGAACCAGGCCATAACAGTTCGGCAGCTTCGCACATCGTCCGCACACCATCGGGCCTCGTCCGCACACCCGCGGAACCCGATCCGGTCCGGTCGCGGACGACCACACGCACACCGCGGAACGCAAACTCCCGGCCCTTCCGGACGGAAACACTGGTGACCGGCATCCGCATGGACGGCGAAGGTAAGTAACCTGGCATGCGGCTGTCCAGCCGTGCCGGACCTGTCCGGCCTGGGCGGTGGCACGAGCACGAGCGGGCAGGCATCGGAGGGGCACCGCACCATGACCACCGGACTGCATCCTGGGGAAGCGCCTCAGGATCCCCGGCCGACGGGGAACCACGCTCTTCCCACGCAGGAGCGGGGCGGCCCCGCAGCCGTGCACGCCGACAACCGGACGAGGAGTTCTGTGATCACCGCGCGCGCGGCCGCCAGTTTCGAGCCGGTGGGACGCTCCGTCGCGACCGCCCGCTCCTTCGTCCGCGACACCCTCCAGGGCTGGGGCTTCGCCGACATCGTGGACGACGCCGTCGTCCTGACCAGCGAACTGGTCACCAACGCCGTCGTGCACGCGGGCACCTCCGCCGACGTTCTGTGTCTGCGCAGCGACGACGGCGTGCGCATCGAGGTGGCCGATCACTACCCCGAACGCGAGATCCCACTCCAGGGAGCCGCCATCAACATGGGCAGCCCCGACCGCGAGGGCGGACGCGGGCTCCAGCTGTGCGCGGCCCTCGCCGGCCGCTGGGGCGTCGAGTACACGCCCACCCACAAGCAGGTCTGGTTCCAGCTCGAACTCCCCGAGCGCGCGGTCGGCACCCGGGCCGCCGGCCCCTCCCTCCCCGCGCACCTCCTCCCCCTCGCCGACGGCCGCGTCCGCGTCGCGGTCGTCCAGATCGACCGCACCGGCGCCATCAACGCCTGGAACGAGGACGCCGAGGAGCTCTTCGGGTACGCCGCCGAGCAGGTCACCGGCAAACCGCTCACCGACTTCGCGGCCTGGCCGCACACACCCGGCACCAGCACGGGCATCGTCGAGGCCCTCCAACTCTCCCGCTGGGAAGGCAGTTACGGCGTCCGCTGCGCCGACGGCCGGGTCACCCCCGTGTACGCCTCGCACCTGCGGGTCCGCGACACCAGCGGCGAACCGTCCACGGTCTGCCTCCTCGTCCGCGACCACGAACGCGCCGTCCTGCAGACCCCGTTGCGCCTCGCCGCGGCGGACTCGGGTACGACCGCCGAGGGCCAGACCACCGACCCGTTCGAGATCTTCATCGGCTCACCCGCCCCCGACGACCTCGACGGCCTGCTCCAGCGCACGGTGGAGCGCGCCCGCGACATGCTCGACGCCGACTCCGCGTTCCTGCTCCTCGCGACCGACGACGAGACGGAGTTGGAGGTACGCGCCTCGACGGGCCTGCCCTCCGCCCGCCAGCGCTTCGCCCGCGTCCCCGTCGAAGCGGGCCCCGGACGCTACGGCTCGGCCCGCATGCCCGCAGTCCACGAGGACCTGACGGTCGTCCCCGGCGCCGTCCCGCTCCTCGGCGGCACCGGCATGCGCTCGGTCGTCACGGTCCCGCTGAAGGTCGAGGGCCGCCTCACCGGCTCCCTCGGCGTCGCCGCCGAAGCCCCGGGCCGCTACTCGAACGAGGAGGCGCTGCGCCTCCAGTTCGCCGCCGACCGCATCGCCCTCGCCGTGGAGTCCGCCCGGCTCGGCGAACTGGAACGCCTGCGCCGTGGCTCCCTGTCGTTCCTCGTCGAGGCCTCCGACCTCCTCGCCGGCACCCTGGACCGCGACCAGACCCTGGCCCTCATGGCCCAGATGACCGTCCCCACCCTCGCCACCTGGTGCGCGGTCTACACGATCGCCGACCAGGCCTCCGAGCCGTACCTCTCGTACGTGCTGCACGAGGACGAGGAACGCATCGACGGCCTCAAGGCGCTGCTGTCGAAGATCGCCCCGCCCGACCCGGTGCCCACCCCGGGCGCCCGCGTCTGGTCGGCACCCGCCGCCGCGGCCCACGAGGCCGCCCTGCGCACCTCCATGCGCAGCCTGGGCCTCGGCGAGACCGCCTCGGCGAACACCGGCATCGGCACGACCCTCGCCACCGCCTCCGCGGTCGGCGGCGAGACCGTCGTCCTCCCCCTGGTGGCCCGCAACCGCGTCATCGGCATGCTGACCCTCGGCAAGCCGTCGGACGAGCACTTCCGCCAGGAGATCCTGGAACTGGCCGAGGACCTCTCCCGCCGGGCCGCCCTCGCCCTGGACAACGCCCGCCTGTACTCGGAGCGCACGGCCATCAGCCAGTCCCTCCAGCGCAGCCTCCTGCCCCCGGAGCTCCCCCACATCGAGAACGTCGAGGTCGAGGTCATCTACCGAGCGGCCGGCGAGGGCAACGAAGTCGGCGGCGACTTCTACGACCTCTTCCCCATCCGTGACGGCGCGTACGGCTTCGCCATCGGCGACGTCTGCGGTACGGGCCCGGAGGCGGCGGCGGTCACCGGCCTCGCCCGGCACGCGCTGCGCCTGCTGGCCCGCGAGGGCTACGGCGGCCCGGCGGTCCTGGAGCGCCTGAACTCCGCGATCCTCGACGAGGGCGCCCGCAGCCGCTTCCTGACCCTCCTGTACGGCGAGCTGTGGCCCCAGGAGGACGGCAGCGCCGTCCTGAAGGTGGTCTGCGCAGGACACCCGCTCCCGCTGCGTCTGCGCCAGGACGGCACGGTCGAACCGGCGGCCGAACCCCAGCCGCTCCTCGGTGTGATGGAGGACCTGGAGCTCTACGAGCAGACGGTCACCCTCGATCCGGGCGATGTCCTGCTCTGCGTCACGGACGGCGTCACCGAGCGCCGCGAGGGCACCCGCATGCTCGGCGACGACGGCCTCGCGGACGTCCTCACCACCTGCACGGGCCTGACGGCGGGTGCCGTCGCGGCACGCATCATGCGGGCGGTGGAACGCTTCGCGTCTGACGCTCCCTCGGACGACATGGCGATTCTCGCGATGCGTGTCCCGGGCCTGCAGAACGACTAGTGACGGTCGGGGCCGGCCGGAACACCGGTCGGCCCCGGACATGCGAAAGGCCCCCGCCCACAAGGGCGGAGGCCTTTTCTGCTGGAGCCCCCCAACGGAATCGAACCGTTGACCTTCTCCTTACCATGGAGACGCTCTACCGACTGAGCTAGGGGGGCCGGCTGCCTTTGCGAAGTTTCCCTCACGTCGTGGCAACGAAATAGATCATACCCTGAACACAACGGTGTTCCCAACCACCGGTGCGGAGATCAGAAAGCGGGCTGGAGAAGCCCGCCGAGCGCGTTGCACGCGGAGACGATCCGCTGCATCTCCCGCTTGGCCAACGCCCCCTCCACCGGCAGCGAAAGGGTCTCGTCGGCGGCCCGCTCGGTCTCGGGAAGGTGCACGTCCCGACGGAACCCGGGCATGCGGTGAACCGGCGTCTTGACCGGCACCCGGCACTCAACTCCCCTGGCCCGCACCGCTCGTGCGAAGGCGTCCCGGTCCGGCCGCCCGTTGCCGGGCACCCGCACCACGTACTGCTGGTAGGTGTGTCCGTCTCCGCCGTCCGGCGTCCGCACCCCGCTGAGCCGGCCGTCCAGGTAGGCGGCCCGTTCCCGGCGTTGCGCGATCTCGTCGTACGGCGCCGCGGACTCTCCCTGCTCCAGCACCAACAGCCCGTGGCGTCGGCCGAGTTCGTGCAGCTGCGGCAGGTCGGCGGTCCGGCCGAAGCGGTGAACGACGACGACCGCCGCGGACCGGGCCGTTATGACGGCGTCGACGGCGAGGGGGTCGAGGCAGTAGGTCGCCGGGTCTATGTCGGCGAAGACGACGGTGGCGCCGGCCTGGTTCACGGCCTCGGCGACCTCCACGTTCCCGAAGGCCGGGACGATGACCTCGTCACCGGCTCCGACGCCCGCGGCCCTGAGCATTGCAGCAGTACCCATGCCTGCATCGTGGTCGCGCAACGTGAACTGCAAGTGACGCAAAACAAAAAAGAGCTGGTCCCCGAACCGAAGTTCGGGGACCAGCTCTCTAATATTAGTTCGGCGGCGTCCTACTCTCCCACAGGGTCCCCCCTGCAGTACCATCGGCGCTGTGAGGCTTAGCTTCCGGGTTCGGAATGTAACCGGGCGTTT